>QUBV01000051.1 GCA_014338185.1 Lysobacterales bacterium
ATGAACATCGGCACGAAAATCACCGCGAGCGCGATCAGCACGGCGGCGCCGAGCAGGCGTTGTTTGAGCGACAGGTCCATGGGCGATCCGCCGGACGGGAAACGCGTCGATTATACGGGAGCCGCCCCGCGCCGATGGCAGTGTGCTGAACGCGGCGCGCGCCTTCACGCGGGTGGCGCCGCGGCGAGGACCGCCGCGGCGACGAAGAATGAACCGAACGCGATGATGCGATCCTGCGCGCCGGCCTGCGCCCGTGCCAGCGCCAGCGCGCCAGCCACGTCCGCGCTCACCGCGGCGACCCGTTCGCGCGGCAGCGCGGCCAGCCGCTGCGCCAGCGCCGCGGCATCGAGCCCGCGCGGCGACAGCGCGTCGAGCGCGGCCGGGTACCAGCGATCGACCTGCGCCGCGAGTGCCGCCACCACGCCGGCCACGTCCTTGTCGCCGAGTGCGCCATACACCGCAAGCGTGCGCCCGGGCGTCGGATTGGCGGCAAGCCACTGCGCCAGCGCATGCGCCGCCTGCGGATTGTGGGCGACATCGACATACAGGTCCGGCGCATGCGCGAGGCATTGCAGGCGCGCGCTGGCGCGCGCCGCGGCGATCCCGCTGGCCACGCTCACCGCATCCCACCGCCAGCGCGCGCGCAGCGCATGCAGCGCGGCGATGGCGGCGGCGGCATTGGCCAGTTGCACCGGCGCCGCAAGCGCGGGCATGGGCAGGTCGAGCACGGTGTCGCCACTGCGCCAGCGCCAGCGCCCCGGCTCCAGCACCTGCCAGTCGTAGTCGCGCCCGGCCAGCACCAGCTGCGCGCCGATCGCTCGCGCATGCTCGGGCACTGCGGCCGGGGCCGCCGCGTCGCCGACCACCGCGGGGCGCCGGGCACGGAAGATGCCAGCCTTCTCGCGTCCGATGCTGTCGCGGTCGCGGCCGAGCCATTCCTCGTGGTCGAGGTCGACCGTGGTCACGATCGCGGCATCGGCATCGATGATGTTGACCGCATCGAGGCGCCCGCCGAGGCCGACCTCGAGCACCGCGAGGTCGATGGCGGCCCGCGCAAACTGCCACAGCGCCGCGAGCGTGCCGAACTCGAAATAGGTGAGCGCGATGTCGCCGCGCGCGGCCTCGATGCGTTCGAACGCATCGATCCAGCCGGCATCGGGCAGATCGCGCCCGGCGATGCGCGCGCGCTCGTTGTAGCGCAACAGGTGCGGTGAGGTGTAGGCGCCCACGCGCAACCCCGCCGCGGCCGCGATCGCTTCGAGGAACGCCACGGTCGAGCCCTTGCCATTGGTGCCGCCGACGGTGATCACGGTCGGCGCGGGCGCGGGCGCGCCCAGGCGCCGCCACACTTCGCGCACGCGCTCGAGCCCGAGCGCGATCGCGTGCGGATGGATGCGTTGCTGGTAGTCGAGCCAGGCGTCGAGGCTGCGCATGCAGGGGCGGATGTGGCGGCGCGATGCCGCCTGCAATCACAGCATGAGCCGCCGGCGCGGCTTCCACGGCAGGCGCCCGCGCCAGTACTGCAGCAGGATGTAGCCGAACACGAGTCCGCCCAGGTGCGCGAAGTGCGCCACGCCCGCCTGCGAACCGGTGACCCCGAGCACGAGTTCGAGGATGCCGTACAGCAGCACGAACACCCGCGCCGGAATCGGGATGGCGAAATACAGCAGGATCTGCGCACGCGGGAACATGAGCCCGTAGGCGAGCAGCAAGCCGAACACGCCACCGGATGCGCCCACGGTCGGGTAATAGCCGCTCGGGAAAAAGTGCAGCACCGCGAGCTGGGTCAGTGCGGCGCCGATCACGCTGGTGAAGTAGTAGGTCGCGAACGGCTTGCTGCCCAGCACGTCCTCGATCGGCCCGCCGAACATCCACAACGCGAGCATGTTGAACAGGATGTGCTGCATGCCCCCGTGCAGGAACGCATAGGTGACGAGTTGCCACGGCTCGAAGCCGACCACGTCGCTGTAGGGCGAAGGTCCCAGCGGCCACAGCGCGAACGGGATCGTCAGCGGATACGGCGGCTGCGAATCGTGCAGCACCATCTGCAGCAGGAACACGAGGATGTTGGCGATCAGGAGCGCGCGGGTGACGGGCGGCGTGCGGATGGGCATGCGTCAAGGTCGGCAGCGGTACGCGCGCATTGTGACCCGGGCGCGCCACCCTACGCAAAGGCCGGCGCGCGATGCGGCCGCGTCAGTCGCCGGCGCTGTCGAATCCGTCGACGAACACGCGGTCGATCACGATGATCGTGCCGCGCATGCCGCTGCTGGTGTCGCCATGCTGTTCGCAGTAGTAGCCGAGCGTGCCCAGGCGATTGAACTGGCGCGACACCTGCCAGGGCTGGGCACTGGGCGCGGTGTGCAGGTTGCAGTCGAGCGCGCAGACGAAACTGCCATCGTCGGCGCGTACGTTGTGCAGGCCGCCGCCATTGACGAAGCGCACGATGTCGTACTGGTGGATCGTGAGCGTCGCCGGCGTGAAGGTCATGTCGGGATTGGCGGTGACCACGTGCACGGCGGCGAGCGCACCACCGCTGCCGCCACTGCAGGCGAGCGCGCACGCGAACAGTGCGATGCGGGCGGACGGGAACGGCATGGCTCAGCCGAGGAAGCGCAGGTTGGCTGACGAAAAGCGCCCGAGGTTGGGCAGGATGTCGGCGATGCCGCTGGCATCCACGCCGAACCACGCCGCGAGCGTGGCCACGTACTGGTCCACCGCCAGGGTCGGGATGATCTGGCCATAGCCGGTGTCGTCGGGATTGCTGCCGGCGGGGTCGGAGTCGTCGTATGCGGCCAGCGACGGCATCGTGCCGTAGAAGCGGCCACCGCGCACCGCACCGCCCACCACGAAATGGTGCGCGCCCCAACCGTGGTCGGTACCGAGGTTGTTGACCGCGAGCGAACGGCCGAAATCCGAGGTCGTGAACGTGGTCACGCCATTTTCGATGCCCAGCTCCACCGTGGCGGCGTGGAAGGCCGCGAGCGCCTGCGAGAACTCGCGCAGGTTGGCCGCATGGTCGATGAGCTGCGCGCTGTGCGTGTCGTAACCGCCGACCGAGACGAAGAACACCTGG
The DNA here is from genome assembly GCA_014338185.1 of Lysobacterales bacterium. GTDB lineage: Bacteria > Pseudomonadota > Gammaproteobacteria > Xanthomonadales > Rhodanobacteraceae > Dokdonella_A. The sequence goes on from QUBV01000051.1 coordinate 3,077, forward strand.
CGACTCATGCCCAGACTGGTCCGCACCTTGAGCATGAGCGCCACCGCGGCCAGCTGGTTGCCCAGGTCGGTATTGGGGAAGCGCGTGGTCAGGCGCACGCCGTTCATGGCCGCGTTGAGCAACGTGGCGTTGGCCAGCGCGCGGTTGCTGGTCTCGGCGTAGGCGCGCTCGAGCACGTTGGCCTGGCTGCCCGCCGCGTGCAGTGCATCGAGCGCGGCCGTGCGCGCGGGATCCTCGGGCAGCAGCCAGCTGTCAGGCCCGTTGCCGCGGAAGCTCACCCCGGGCACGCTGAAAAAGTCCACGGGGTTGCCATCCTCGTCCACGCCGGCAGCCTGCGCCGCGGCGTTCCACGAATCCAGCGCATACTGGTTGACGATGGCCGCACGCTGGAAGCGATTGCTGCCGGCCATCGTGATGCTCATGGGCAGCGCGCCCGCATTGGCCGTGTACAGCATGTCGGCGACGCGCCCGCCCCAGCCTTCGGCGTTGGCATCGTCCGGGCGCGCGGTCATCCACTGGTTGGTCTGGTCATCGTGCGAATACAGCTGTGGCGGCTTGGGCACGCTCTCGTTCTGGTACTGCGCCTGGCTGATCGGATACAGCAAGGTGCCGACGTTGGCCACGATCGCGGCCTTGCCGTCGTTGAACAGCCCGCGCAGGCCGGCGTTGCCGCCCGGGACCGCGCCGAGTGAAGGGTGCATGCCGTAGCTGGCGCCGTCGCTGGGCGGCCCGCCCGGCAGACCACCCGCAAACGGCAGCGGGTTGAGCACGTTGGCGAGCAGGTCGGCCTGCGTCAGCGCGAGCCCGGGTCGGGTTGCCGCATACACCGCATGGTGTGGCGCATCGCAGGGCGCGAGCGTGTTGAACGAGTCGTTGCCGCCGCCCAGGTAGATGCACACGAGCGCCTTGTAGTCGCCCGGCGGACTGCCGCGCGTGGCCGCGGCGGCGGCGCTGATGAGGCGCAGGCTGCCCAGTGCCGAGTACGCACTCACGCCACCGAGCGCGGCACACAGGCTGCGGCGGAGGAAATCGCGACGGTTCACATGCATGGAAGGTTCTCCGGCGCCGCGCAGGCGCATCGCGCGATCATTTCTGGATCGAGTATTCGGGTGAGGCGAGGATCAGGTACAGCGCCTCGTGCAGACGCGCGCGCCCGACGTTGTCGTAGTCGGCCGGCAGCAACTGGTTCAAGCGCGTGACGAGCACGTTGCGCATGAACGGCGACATCTGGCCGGCCATGAGCAGCAGGTTGTAGCGGTCCACGAGGGCGGCCGGGTCGACCGCGGCGAGTGCAGCATCGGCATCCTGCTGCATGAGCAGGATCGAGGGATCGCTCGCGCTCCAGCAGGTGCTGCCCGCATAGCGGCAGAACACCTCGTAGAACACGATATTGGCCAGCGATGTCGCGGTGGTATCGGTGAGGATCTGGAACTCCGGAGCGACCATGCCGGCCGTGCGCAGTTCGCCGGTCGGGGCGAAATCGGGCTTGAAGAAATTGAACACGGTCGGCGAATACAGCGGCGCCTGCCCGATCTGATCGATCACGGGCGGCCACCAGGCACCGAGGTTGCCGACACGCCCGCTCCACACCGGATCGCCGGTCGGCGTGCGCGCATGCAGGGCGCGCCACATCTGGGTGAGCTTGAGCAGCGGCTCGCGCAGCTTGCCGTAGCTGGTGTAACGCTGCAGGTGTCCCAGCCGCGCCTCCGGATCGAGCAGGATCGCGCGCAGCACCGCACGCAGGTTGCCGCGCACGTGTGCCGCGCTGCCGTCATCATCGAACGCCTGTGCCACGCGCTGCACATACGCCGGCGACGGGTTGCTGGTGACCAGGCGCTGGATCAGCTGCTTGCCGATGAACGGCCCGACGTTGGGGTGGTGGAAGATGTTGTCGAGCGCGGCGCCGAGTTCGGTCTGCGCGTCGGCCGGCGGCAGCACCCCGCCGGGCAGCGCGACGCCCGGGTACGCGAGCAACTGCTTGCTGGAGCTGTGGTCGTGCCAGTATTCGACCGGCTGCATCGGGCGCTGCCAGGCCAGGTCGTCTTCGTTGGCCGGCCCGCACCAGAAGTACTGCTCGGGGTTCTCCGGGTTGTTGCAGCACAGCGGCTGGCCATCGACATAGTCGAGCGTGCAACCGACCGCGTTGAAGTTCCAGCCGGTGAACACGGCCGCGAAGCCGCGCACCACGGACTGGTCGTAGGTGGGAATCGGCACGCCGCCGGACAGGCGCGGCGTACCATCGGGATTGAGCTGGACCAGTCCGACCGAGAACAGCTGGTTGATCTCGCGCGCGTAGTTCTCGTCGGGATGGATGTTGGCGGCGTCGTCGGCCTTCTGGTTCTGGATGTGGGTGAGGAACACGCCCATCGCCGGATGCAGCGTCACGTCTTCGAGCAGGGTGCGGAAGTTGCCGAAGGCGTCCTGCGTGAGCATGTCGTAGTAGCTGGCCAGCGCCCATGGCTGTCCAGCGAGCGTGCCGTTGCTGTTGGAGACGACAAAGATCTCGCTCAGCGCAAACGCCACGCGCTGGCGCAGCTGGTCGGTGGGCAGCGCACCGCCGCGACTGGGGTCGGGCGTGCCGAGCGCATTGATCGCCCAGATCTGCATGCGCGCATGGGTCCATTCGGCGACGAGGTTGCAGTAGTCGTCACCGGGCGCGCACACCAGCGCCTGCACCCAGTCCAGATACGGCACCTGCAGCGACACCGGCGCTGCGAACTGCTCGTTGAGCCAGCCTTCGTAGCCAACCAGCCGCAGGTGGGCAATATCGGCGTCGTTGGCGCCAAACGTGGCCTGCGTCAGGAAGCGCACCGCATCGGCGTCATCGAGCGGGCCCGCGGCGACCGCCTCGAAGCCGCTGCGATGGATGCGGTCGGGCCAATGGCTCTGCGCCGCTGCCGGCGTGGCCAGCCCCATGCCACCGGCGGCCAGCACCGCCGCACACCATCCTGCCAAGAATCGCATCGACCGCCTCCCGCTCCGGGCGAAACCGGCGCGATGATGCACCAGCTTGGCACCGCGCGCATCGACGCTGCGCACAAAATCGCCCCTGCTCAGGTCCGGTTCCTGTGACGCAGGCCACGGGAACGCAATCCCGCTGCCGGCGGCGCCCACAGCAGACGATCCAGGTCGCGCTCCCAGCCGAATCTGGCGAGGTCGACGCGCCCGCCATGCACCAGCACGCCTTCAGCCGCGAGCAAGCGCACCTGCCTGCGGAAGTCCGCGCTGCCGGGCGCAAAGGCGATCCGCCCGTCGGCGCGCACCACGCGCTGCCACGGCAGGGTCGCATCGGGAGACCGGCCCAGGACATGGCCGACCAGGCGCGCGCGGCCGGGCAGGCCGGCGCGCCGCGCGATCTCGCCGTAGCTCGCCACGCAGCCGCGCGGGATCGCCGCGATCGCGGCGCGGATTGCCGCCGCGCGCTGAGCGGGGCTTGGCTGCGCTGACTTCATGGCAGGCGCACGCTAGCATACGGGTCCGTTGCCGCCGATGGAGTCACCGCGTGCAGAGCTTCGAACAGATCCGCTCCCACCTTGGCGCCAGGCATCAGCTCAAGACCAACGACCCCTACCTCATCAGCTTCGACCTCGCGTTGCGCGACGGCCGCCACCAGGGCATCTATCTGGCCGAACTCGAGGACGACGGCGGCGGCAAGCTCGTGCGCATTTCCACCCCGGTGAGCCCGTACGCCCAGGTCGATCCCACGCGCTGCCTGCGCTTCAACTGGCAGCAGCGCTCGGGCTACCTCGCCGTGAGCGACCTGGCCGGCTCGCCCTACCTGCATCTGTGCGAGAACCGCTGGTACGGGCAATTCGACGCCGGCGAACTCGAGCGCCTCATCCTCGAACTGGGCAAGCTCGGCGATCACATCGAGGACACGATCTCGCGCGGCGGCGACATCTTCTGACGCCCCTCGCGCGCCTCAGCCGGGGATGCCGAGCGCGTGCGAGGCACGCACCAGTGCCCAGGCGATCGCCGCGGTGACCGGCAGCGTGAGGATCCATGCCCACACCATGCGCTCGACGATGTTCCAGCGCACCGCATTGGCGCGCTTGGCCACGCCCACGCCGAGGATCGCGGCCGAGATGTTGTGCGTGGTCGACACCGGGATGCCGAAGTGCGAACAGGCCAGGATCACACTCGCCGAGGCGCTTTCGGCCGCGAAGCCGTTGATCGGATGCAGGCGCACGAGCTTGTGGCCGAGCGTCTTGATGATGCGCCAGCCGCCCGCGGCGGTGCCCGCCGCCATCACCGTCGCGCACAGGATCTTGATCCACAGCGCGATCTCGAACTTGCCCCCGGAGTGGTCGTCGGTGCGCAGGAAATGCAACCACGCGGGGATGTCGTCGAACGTGCCCGCTGCGGTCGCGCTGGCCAGGGCCAGCGCGATGATGCCCATGGTCTTCTGCGCATCGTTCATGCCGTGCGACAGGCCCATGGTGGCCGCCGACGCGAGCTGGGCCTTGCCGAAGAACGCATTGACGAACGGCGTGCGGCCAAGCCGGCGCAGCACGCCGCGCCGCGTCCCGAGGAAATTGATCAGCGAGAACAGCAACCCCATCACCAGCAGGCCGATCACGAAACCCGCCACCGGCGACCCCACCATCGGCACCACGACCTTGGGGATCACGCCCTTCTCGCCCCACCAGTGGGTACCGCCCTCGGCCCAGATGATCGCCTGCCAGTTGTCGTGGGCGGCCGCCAGCGCGGCGCCGCACAATCCGCCGACCAGTGCATGCGATGAACTCGACGGCAGGCCCCACCACCAGGTGATGAGGTTCCACACGATCGCGCCGAGCAGCGCGCAGATCATCACCACCGGGGTCACGGTCACGAGTTGGGTGTCGATGAGCCCGGCCGCGATGGTCTTGGCAACCGCGGTGCCGAACAGCGCGCCGACGAGGTTGGTCGAGGCCGCCAGCAGCACGGCCTGGCCCGGACTGAGCACCTTGGTCGCGACCACGGTCGCGATCGAGTTGGCGGTGTCATGGAAGCCGTTGATGTACTCGAACGCAAGCGCGATCACGACGACCAGCAGGACGAGGGTCAGGGCCATGGCCGATGCGCCTGCTCAGGAGTTCTTGAGCACGATCTGGAACACCACGTTGCCGGCATCGCGGCAGCGGTCGATCGCCTTCTCGAGCAGTTCGAACAGGTCCTTGAGCAGCAGCACGCGCAGCGGCTCGTGGCGGCCGCCGTACAGGTCGCGGTACAGCTCGAGCATGAGCCGGTCGGCTTCGCTCTCGATCGCCTGCAGGCGATCGTTGAGCTGCCCCATCGCGCCAATGTCCATGCCCTTGCGCAGCTTGAACACCATTTCGCGGATCACCTCGGCGGCCTTCTCCAGCAGCCCCGCGCGCGAGTGGAAGTCGATGTCGCCGAGTTGCTCGGCCGCCAGTGCATAGCGCTCGGCGAACTTGGCGGTCGACTTGGTGATCTTGTTGAGCGCAGCCGCGAGCGCCTCGATGTCCTCGCGCTCGAGCGCGGTCACGAAGGTGTTGACGAGCTCACGGCTGATCTCGGCGGTCAGGTCCTTCTCGCGCCGCCGCGCATGCATGAACTCCTCCAGCGACGGCGCCTGTTGCCGGTCGCCCAGCATCGCCACCAGCGCGTGCGCCGAATCGTGCGCGGCCACCGCGCTGGCCTCGAGCAGGCCGTAGAACTTGTCGCCCTTGCCGAAAATCGTCTGCAGCGAAAACATGCGTGCCCCGCTCGAATCCTTGCCCCGGCCCCAGGCCGCGGCGTCCACGATGAAATTGGCCGCGATCGGCGGCTCTCCGCCCGGCCACCGGTACGGGAGCCCGCAACCACGATTTGCCGACGAATCCGGTACGCCACCGCGCCGCGGATCGTCCGGGCGCCAATGCGGTGGCCCGCGTATGGTACAGCAGCACCAGCTGCCGGCGCGCACGCGAGCACGCTGCCGTGGTCGGTCGGGACCAGCGCATGCGTCGCGCAGGCACGCCGCACGTGCGGACCGCACGCGCTGGTCCGTCGCGCCCGCCCGCCATTGGGCCAGACCGGCACGTGCACTGGCCCTGGATGCCCACGTGCTCAGTCCGGTGCGCGCGGCGCGGCCTGCGCGTTGTCGCCTGCGGCCAGCCGCGCCATGCGCTCGGCATCGGCGAGGATGCCGTGCAGGATGCGCAGTTCGCGCTGGTCCGGCGCCGCGCGCAGGAACAACCGATGCATGCGCTGCATGATGACCTCGGGCGAGCGCCCCTTGTGGAAGTCGATCGCATCGAGCATGCGCTGCAGGTGGGCGAAGAACGCGGCCATCTGTGCCGAATCGGCGGGCGGATCACGCGCCTCGGCCGCGGGCGCCGCCTCCGCCTGCGCCAGCCACGCCTCACGCAGCTCCCACGCCACCACCTGCACCGCCTGCGCCAGATTGAGCGAGCCGTAGCCCGCATCGGTCGGGATCACGATCGCCGCATGGCAATGCTTGATCTCATCGTTGCTCAGCCCCGACTGTTCGTTGCCGAACAGCAGTGCCACCTGCTGCCCCGCCGCAGCCGCCGTGAGCGCGCGCTGCGCGGCGCTGCGCGGATCCAGTTCGACCAGGCCGACACCGCGATGCCGCGCAGTCGCACCGAGCACGAGGTGGCAGTCGGCCAGCGCCGGCGCGAGCTGCGCGCTCACCTGCGCGTGTTCGAGCAGGTCCTGGGCGCCGGCCGCCAGCGCGCTCGCCTGCGGATGCGGGAAGGCCTGTGGCGCGACCAGCACGAGGCGCCGCAGGCCCATCGTGCGCAGTGCACGCGCCGCGGAGCCGATGTTGCCCGGATGCGAGGTGTTGGCCAGCACGCAGCGGATGCGCTCGAGCACGGTGTGGGCGGGTGTGGTCATCGAGGTCCCGTGGCGGCTGCGGCGCGGCGCACGATTTGGTGCGCCTGCCGCGATCTGCTAGGCTCGCGCGCCGGCGTGCCGCGTGCGCGCCCTGTTCTTTTCCACTGCGTCCAGCCAGCCATCATGCCCAGACCCGCCGTCAACGTGGCGGTGCGCGCCGCACGCGCCGCCGGCCAGATCATCCTGCGTTACATGAACCGGCTGGACAGCCTCGAAGTGGTCGAGAAGCAGCGCCACGACTACGTGTCCGAGGTCGACAAGCTCGCCGAAGCCGAAATCATACGCGAACTGCGCCGCGCCTATCCGCGCGATGCGATCCTGGGCGAGGAATCGGGGCAGGTCGGCAAGTCACGCAACGTGTGGACCATCGACCCACTCGACGGCACCCACAACTACCTGCGCGGATTCCCCCATTTCGCGGTGTCGATCGCACTGGTGGAAGCGGGTGAACCGACCGTCGGCGTGATCTACGATCCGCTGCGTGACGAGCTGTTCACCGCGAGCAAGGGCGACGGCGCGTTCCTCAACGACCGGCGCATGCGCGTGGGCAAGCGCGACGGGCTGGCCGGTGCCCTGCTCGTCACCGGCTTTCCGTATCGCCAGCGCCGCCACCTCGACGCGCAGCTGGCGATGACGCGCGTGCTGCTGGGCGAGGCCGAGGACATCCGCCGCACCGGCTCGGCCGCACTCGACCTGGCCTATGTCGCGGCAGGCCGCGTCGATGGCTATTTCGAGACCGGGCTGTACGCATGGGACATGGCGGCCGGCTGCCTGCTCGTGCGCGAAGCGGGCGGCCGTTACTGCGACTTCGTCGGCCGCGACGGCATTCCCGCGAGCGGCAACCTGGTTGCCGGCAACGTCCACGTCGCCAATGCGATGGTCAAGACGATCGCCGCCGAGCTGCCGCCCGTGCTCGCGCAGTAGGCACGGCCCGCCACTCTGCCCGGGCCCACCGCTCGCACCGGTCCGGTCGGGACAAAAAAAGCCCGGCTTGCGCCGGGCTTTTTCGTGTTGCCGTGTCGCGATCCCGATTACGGGTTCTCGACCTTGAGCTCGGTGCGGCGGTTGCGCGCACGGCCTTCCTTGGTCGAGTTGCTGTCGATCGGCTGCGACTCGCCGAAGCCCTTGACCGCGGTGATGCGGTCGGCACCGATACCGTGCGCCGTGAGGTAGTCGGCGACGATCTGTGCACGACGCTCCGACAGGCCCTGGTTGTACTCGTCGCTGCCGATCGAGTCGGTGTGACCGTCGAGTTCGACCTTGATCTGCGGATAGCGGTTGAGCGCGTCGATGGCCTGGTCGAGGATCGCGATCGAGTCGGCGGTCGGCACGGCCAGCGTCGGCTCGATGTTGCTCTCACCCTTCTTCGGACGGTCGAACTTGAAGTTCACGCCGCGCAGGTCGATCACGACCTTCTGCGGGCAGCCGTCCGGACCGACGATCGTGCCGGCCGGCGTATCGGGGCAGCGGTCATCGCAGTTGTTGACGCCATCGCGGTCGTCATCAAGCGTGTGGCAGTCCACCGGCGGCGGCGGCGTGGACACGGCCGGCTCGACCGGCGGCGCAGCCTTCTCGCCGAAGCTGTAGACGAGGCCGACGCTGAGGATCGCGTCGATGTAGCCGCTCTTGTGCGTCGGATGGTAGGTGACGCCACCGTTGCCACCGACCACGATCGGCAGGCTGTCGGACGCGTGGCCGCGGGTGTTGTCGTCACGATCGTAACGCGCCGCCAGTTCGCCGCGCACCGCGAGGCGCTCGGACATGTTGAACTGCACGCCGCCGCCGACCGTCGCCATCGGATCCCACCCGCTGGCGTTGACCGTCATCGGATTCGGGGGAACCTTGCTCAGCAGGCCCGAATAGGCCGCATGGCGCTGCGCGCCGACGCCGGCCATCACGTACGGACGCCACTGCGCGCCCTCCTCGCCGAAGAACCAACGCGCGCTCACGCCGAAGGTGGCGCTTTCCCACTCGTGGTGCGGACGCCACGAGCTGTTCTTGAAGCTCGCATTGTTGATGCCGTACTCGAAGTCGACCGCGAGGTTCGGGTTGACCCACACGCCGGCACCGATACCGCCCCACACCGAAGTGTCGGTCTCGCGGTTGCTGTCGGGGATCGCCGCACCGATGCGCGGCGCGATGTACCAGTTGCCCATATCCTGGGCCTGTGCCACGGCTCCGCCGCCAAGCAGCGACAGCGCAATGAGCGCGCTAAGGGCATTACGTTTCATTCTGGAGGACTCCTCGCTCGTTTTGGTCTTGACGCCTGCCCTGTGCAAGTCGCGCAGGTCACTCGTTACATGCCCGCCCAGTATACGCCAGAACAACGACTGAAAAACAATCGTTTAACATTTTGTGGCAGGTATGGCGGCGGACGATTCTAGACGACGACGCGGGTCTGGGACAGACCAACGTTAGGAATGTGTTAAGGATTGTTTCGGGATGGGACCTGCGCGGGCGCCCTCAGGCGCGGTGGTAGGGATGGCCCTGCAGGATCGTCACCGCGCGATACAGCTGCTCGGCCACGATCAGGCGCACCAGCATGTGCGGCAGCGTGAGCGGCCCGAGCGACCAGCAGAAGTCGGCGCGCGCGAGCACCTCGGGCGCGTGGCCGTCGGGACCGCCGATGAGCAAGGCGAGGTCGCGACCCGAAGCGCGCCAGCGATCGAGCTGCGCAGCCAGTTCCCCGCTCGACCACGGCCGCCCCCCGCCATCGAGCGCAACCACCAGCGTGTCGCGCCCGAGCACCGCGAGCACCGCGCGCGCTTCCTCGTGGCGGGCGCGCTGCGGATCACGCCCCTTGCCGCGCGCACCGGGCGCCAGCTCGATCAGTTCCAGCGGCAGCTCGCGCGACAGCCGCTTGCGGTATTCCGCCCAGCCGCTCGCAACCCAGGCGGGCATGCGATCGCCCACCGCGACCAGGCGCGCCTTCATCGGCGTGTCGCCGCCCGCATCGTACGGGCCCGCTGCCGCGCCACGGTCGCAATGGCGCGTCGATTCATCCCGCGATGGGCAGCTCGTCGTGGCTGTCGCCCACGCTCCACAGCCGTTCCAGACCGTAGAACTCACGCGTGCGCGGCAGCATCACGTGGACGATCACATCACCGAGATCGACCAGCACCCACTCGGCCTCGCGCTGGCCTTCGACGCCGATCGGTGGCACGCCGGCACGCTTGGCCTTGATCACCACCTCGTCGGCGATCGACTTGACGTGTCGCGAGGAGGTGCCACTGGCCACCACGAGCAGATCGGCCACCGAACTCTTGCCACGCACATCCACCTCGACCACGTCCTTGGCCTTGAGGTCGTCGAGCGCGTCGAGCACGAGCTTGCGCAGCTGCGCAAACGCGTCGAGCACCTTGGCTGCCTTCGGCCGCGCCTTGCGCGGCACCGCCCGGGACGGCCCGGCCGTGGCGGCGGCCTTGCCGCGGGTGGTGGCGGGCCTGCGCGGCGCCGATGTCGTCTTGGTGGACGCCCGGGTCGCGCGGGGCGCGGCAGGCTTGCTGGCAGCGGCGGCGGTCCGGCTCGTGGCCTTGGTGGCGGCGGCCTTGCTCACGGCGGCCTTCTTCTTCGCGGTGGTCTTGCTCAGGGTGGCCTTGCCGGTGGCGACCGGTCTGGCCGTGGCTCGTGCCCTGGTGACGGATGGGGTTGCGGTGTCGCCGGGACGGGTGCGCGATTTTGACGTAGCCAAGCGGATACGACCTGCAGCATGGACGCGCCTTGAGCGGCGCGCGGCCAGTATAGGCACAATCCCCCGGCGCGTCCGAACCCAGGCGCAAGCCATGCTATAAGCCGCGCATGTCGACCCAGGAAACCACCGCCCTGCTGCTGGATCGCGCGCGCGAAGGCGACGCCGGCGCCCGCGAACGTCTCGCCGCGCGCTACCTGCCCTTGCTGCGGCGCTGGGCGCATGGGCGCCTGCCGCCGCCGGCGCGCGACCTCACCGACACCGACGACCTTGTTCAGGTCACGCTCGTTCGCGTGTTGAACCAGATTGCAAGCTTCGAGTACGGCGGCACCGGCAGCTTCCTGGCCTACCTGCGCTCCACCCTGCTCAACCTGCTGCGCAATGAGCTGCGGCGCGTGGCACGGCACGGCGACAGCGTCGACCTGGAGGAACTGCAGCTCACGGACGAGACGCCTTCGCCACTGGAGCAGGCCATCGGCCGCGAGCGCCTGGAGCGCTACGAGGCCGCGCTCGAAGCCTTGCCGCCACGCCAGCGCGAGCTGGTCATCATGCGCCTGGAGTTCGACATGACCTACGAAGACATCGCCAACGAAGTCCACTCCACGCCCGACGCGGTGCGCATGGCGATCAAGCGCGCGGTCGAGGCGCTCGCGCGCAGCCTCGGCACCGGCAGCTGAGCGTGGCCGCCGTGCCCGACCCGATCGCGCGCCTGGTCGACGACCAGCCCATCGACTGGCAGGCCGCGACCGCGAGCGAGGCCGCGTTGCTGGATGCGCTGCACACGCTCGAACAGGTGCGCAACGCCTATCGCCGCATCGGCAGTGCGCCGGCCGCGCCGACCACTCCGCTGTTCCAGTGGGGGCCGCTCAGTGTCCACGCCAAGATCGGCAGTGGCGCCAGCGCCGAGGTCTACCGCGCATGGGACAGCGGCCTGGCCACCGACGTCGCGCTCAAGCTGCTGCGCCCGGAAGCCGCCGCCGCGGGCCTGCGCAGCAGCGAGTTCCTGCACGAGGGCCGCGTGCTGGCGCGGCTGTCGCAGCGCAACGTGGTGCGCGTGTACGGCGCCGCGGTGCATGACGGCCGGCCCGGCATCTGGGCCGAATGGATCGAGGGCCGCACGCTCGATGCGATCGTCGAAAACGAGGGCGCGTTCGCGGGCATGGAAGCCGCCCACATCGGCCTGGAACTGTGCGCGGCGCTGGCCGCGATCCACGGCGCCGGCCTCGTGCATGGCGACGTCAAGGCCAGCAACGTGCTGCGCGCGCGTGGCGGACGCATCGTGTTGGTCGATCTCGGCGCCGCCGGGACACCCGCGGCGCTCGGCCAGGCCCTGCGCACCCAGGCCACGCCCAGCTACCTGTCGCCGCAGGCGCGCGCCGGCGCGCCGCGCAGCGCCGACGACGACCTCTATGCACTGGGCGTGCTGCTGCACTACCTCGTGACCGCTCGCCATCCCCCGGTCGCCGATGACGCACCCCGGCCGCGCGCACCCGAGCTGCCGGCCGCGCTTGCCGCGGTGATCGAGCGCGCGCTGGCACCACAGCCCGCGCAGCGCTATCGCGATGCCGATGCTTTCGCCCATGCGCTGCGCAGCGCACTGGCCGGACCGGCCGCGGCGGCACCCCGCCGCAGGCATCGCCGCTGGCTCGGCGCGGCCGCGGCCGTCGCACTCGCACTGGCCGCGGCTGCATGGTGGTCGACGAGGGCTCCGACCGCATGGTCGCCACAGGCAAGCCTCGTGCGCCACACCGACCATGACCGCCCGCTGCGCGACGGCGAGCGCCTGCAGCTGGGCGACCGGATCGACCTCAAGCTCGTGAGCGACCGGCCGACCTGGGCCTGGGTGCTCAACGAGGATGAAGCCGGGTCGTTCCACCTGCTGTTTCCGCTGCCGGGCCTGCCCCAGAGCAATCCGCTGCCGACCGGAGCCCTCGTGCTGCCGGGCCGGCAACAGGGCCGGGCCTTGTCCTGGCAGGTGTCGAGCGCAGCGGGTCGTGAGGAATTCGTGGTGGTGCTTGCCGACCGGCCGTTGCCCGCGCTGGAGCAGCGCGTGGCCAGCCTCGCCGCGGCCAGGATCGAGCCGATCGAACGCGGCGTCGACCGCGTCGCCAGCGTACCGCTGGCACAGGTGTCGCTGCGCGGCCGCCACCTCAACGCACTGCTCGCCGACAGCGCTGCCGACCTGGCCGACACGCACCACGTGCGCGTGCTCGGCTACCGGTTCGAAACCACACGCTGAAGCGCCCGCGGCCATCCTGGCCCACGACCGGCCCAGCTTCGGGCCCGACCGGGGTGTTTGCACGTACGCCGGCCGCGGCAGCCAGCGCGTGCCCGCTCCCGCGCCGACCATCCCGGTGTGATGGCGCGCTGTTCGCCTGTCCCGCCGGACGGTGTTGGTGAGGGCGTCGTTCCCTGATCCCGTCCGGAGTCGATCGCCATGTCATCACCGCATCGCGCATCCGCGCTCGTTGCCCGCATCCTTGCCTGCCTGCTGCCAACCCTCGCCCTGGCGCCAGCGGCGTTCGCCACCGAAGACGTCTGCGTCAACACCAGTGCCGAGCTGCGCAACGCGCTGCTGCTGGCCGAGTCGGACGACGTGGTCATCCGCCTCGTGCAAGGCGTCTACCACCTCGACGACAATCCCCTGGACCTGATCGACGACCAGGCATTTGGCTACACCATCACGCTCATCGGCGGCTACAACGCCACCTGTACTTCGCGCAGCGTCGATCCGCATCTGACCACGATCACCGGCGATGCGGAGCGCGTGGTCATCAGGACCTATGACTCGCTGTTCATCGACTCGATCCGGTTTGCGTCGTTGCCAGGCGGGGTTTTCCTGACGGCATTCTCGTACACCGGCAACGGTCCCGACGAGCAGATCGTGTTGCGCCGCGTGATCTTCGACGACCTGTGCACGAGTGGCTCTTGCGGCGGCGATGGCTATCCCGATATCGCGGTCAGCCTCGACTCCGACGAGGTGTCGGCGTCCCATCTGCTGGTGACGCGCAACGGGCACGGCAGCTGCGCGCTCGAGATCGACACCTATGACCTCGATGATGCATACCTGTCCTACTCGGTGATCGCCGGAAATGCCGGTGATGGCCTGTGCATGACACGCAGCAATGGCGATCCGGATTATCGCCTGCATGCCCAGAACAACATCTTTGACGACAACGGCGGCGGCCAGGACATCCGCACGCGCAGGTCACCCAACATCAACCTGCGCAACAACATCTACCACGTGCTCGACGCCTCCCCGGCGCCAGCGAGCGCACCCATCGCCACCATCAACGCCGACCCGCAGTTCGTGGCACCGGCCAGCGGCAACTTTCGCCTGCTGACGGGCTCGCCCGCGATCAACAGCGGCACGCCGCTGGTGTCCAATCCGCTGTGGCAGGACCTGGACGGCGGCCCGCGCATGATCGGCTCCGCACCCGATCGCGGTGCCTACGAAACCAATGTCGACGACACCAACATCATCACGGTCACCAACACCGCGGACCAGGTGGCGCCCTTGATCTCGGGTTCGCTGCGCTGGGCCATCGCGCTGGCCAACGCCAATGACGGGCTGGACCACATCCGCTTCGACATTCCCGGTGCCTGCCCGCGCATCATCAACCTGGTCGCGCCCCTGCCGCAGATCACCGAGCGCGTCATCGTCGAGGGCTATACCCAACCCGGCAGCGCGCCAAACACCAGCCCGATCAGCTTCAGTGCCGACATCTGCATCGGCATTCGTGGCGACTTGTCCGATGACTACGCGTTCCGCATTCCAGCCAGCGTGGGCACTGCGCACTACCTGCAGCTCAGCGGCGTCGCGCTCGGCGGCTTCGACCAAGCGGCGGTCGATCTGCAGGGCGGTGCCGGCTCGTGGATCCACGGCGTCCAGTTTGGCGGCAGCCTCGGCGGTACCGCGCTGGGCAACAACGCGCGCAACGTACGCATCTCCGGCAACACCACCTACTACAACCTGATCGGCGGCGAGGATCGCGCCGACCGCAACCTCATCGCCTGGGCCTACACCCACGGCATCTCGCTGCTCGCCACGCATGCCAACGGCAGCACCGTGCGCAACAACTACATCGGCACCACGGCCAGCGGGACGGCCGCGGCGCCCAACGACATCGGGATCGAGGTCACCGGCAGCCACCATGTGATCCGCGACAACCTCATCTCGGGCAACCAGACCGTCGGCATCCGTCTCAACGGCAGCGGCGCACACGACAACTTCATCGCCGCCAACCGCATCGGCCTGCGCTCATTCGTGCTGTGCGTGCCCAGCTGCGGTCCCGCCGCGCTGCCCAACATCTCGCACGGCATCCATGCCACCAATGGCGCGCATGACAACGACATCAACGTCAACACCATCGCCTGGAACGGTGGCGCCGGCGTACGCCTGTCCAGCGGCTTGCGCAATTCGCTGCTGACCAATTCGATCCACGACAACGATGGCCTGGGCATCGACCTCAATCTCACCGGTGTGGATGCCATCGACAACGATGCCGCGGCGGACGCGGATGCGCGCGCCAACCGCGGCATCAACTATCCGGCCATGTCGCTCGCCATCGGCACCAGCCATGTGGGCAGCGTGCGCACCATGCTGGTGTCGACCAACGGCGACTACATCGTGCAGGCCTTCACCAACGCCAGCTGCGATGCCAGCGGCTACGGCGAGGGCGCCACCTTCGCAGGGTCGGCGCTGGCCACCATCGACAACGCCGGCAGCGGCAATGGCAGCGTCATCGTCGACGTGCCGGTCACCGGCACGCTGGTGGGCCGGCAGCTCACCCTGGTCGCACGCGACGCCGCTGGCAACAGCTCGGAGTTCTCCAACTGCGTGCCGTACCACTGCGACGTGATTTTCGCCTACGGACTGGACGGCTCGAGCGCCGACACCTGCCCGGCCGAGTGAGGCGGCGCCGCGGCGGGCGTGGCCGCGACTGACCCTGCGGCCGCTCCCGCGCGCTGGCCGCAGGGTAAGATCCGTCCCCGAAAGACAGGGGGCGACTATGGCATGCGGCCGACTCACGCTGGTTGCGGCGCTTGCGTCGATGACGGCCGCCGCGGCCGTACCGGTCGGACAGCGCGCGGTCACGCTCGAACTCGCGCGCGGCGCCTGCAGTGCGGCCGCGGCCGCGGCCGAGCGCGTGCAGGCCGCGGCGCGCGGGGACGGCGCGATCGCCGATGCACTCGCGCTGCGCACGCAGGTCGCGCTGGACTGCCAGCGCCCGCAGACGCCCGGCCTCGAGGACTGGCTCAGCCGCGAGCATGCACTGCGCGTGCAACGCGCTGGCGCCGACAGCGCGGCAGTGGCCGAGGTCGACCTGCAGCGCATCCGGCGCGAGCAGCAGCTCAACCACCTCGATGCGGCGCAGGCCGCCGCGCGCGCGCTCGACGAGCGCGCGCTGGCTGCGGCATGGCCCGACGCGCTGCGTGGACGCATCGCCGCACGCCTCGCCTCGATCGCGAACCAGCGCGCCGATGCCAAGGCCGCGCTCGCGGCGGCCGGTCGCGCCGAGTCGCTCGCCCGTGCCGCGCGCGATGACGCCACCCTGGTCAGCGCGCTGCAGGATCGCGGCTACGCGCTCGCGCGCATGCGCCAGGGCGAGCAGGCCGCGGGCGTGCTCGCCGAGGCCAGCGCGCTGGCTGCGCGTCGATTCGGCAACGGCAGCCGCGAGCACGCCGAAGCGCTGCGCCTGCACGGCCAGTGCCTGCGCGTGGCCGGCGACTTTGGCGCCGCGATCGACCGCTTCGAGCAGGCGCTGGCGATCCTGCGCGCGCACGCCGAGCCCGATCAGCGCGCGATCGCCAACACCCTGCTCAACCTGGGCCAGACGCGCAAGCTCACCGGCGATGGCGAGCGCGCGGCGAGCACCTACGAGGCCGCACTGGCGGCCGAGCGCCTGGATCCCGATCCGACCCGCCCCACCCGCGCCATCCTGCTGCACGCGCTGGCCAACCTCGAGCGCGACCGCGGCGAGCCGACCGCGGCGATCGCGCACTATGTGCAGGCCGAGCCGCTGTTCGGGCGCCACTTCGGCGTCGATTCGCTGCAGCTGGCGCAGGTCTACAACAACCACGGCAATGCCGAGGCCAACCTCGGCCGCTTCGCTGCCGCCGAAGCGCTCTACCACAAGGCGGTGGCCATCGCCCGCAGTCGCGGCAGCGTCGATCCGGCCGACTACCTGCCGCTGGCCAACCTGGCGATGGTGCAGGTCTGGCAAGGTCGCTACGAGCCTGCCGAGGCCGGCTTTCGCGAAGCGCTCAAACACGCGCAAGCGGCCAGTGCCGGCAGCGAATCCAGTGCGCTGTTCGCCTCGATGGGATTGGCCGCAAGCCTGTGGGGACAGCAGCGCCTGGAGCAGGCACTCGATGCGGCACTGGCCGCCGAACGCGTGCGCGAGGCCGCGCTGCGGCTGGCGGCGAGCAACCTGGGCGAGCAGCAGTCGGTCGACCTGCAGGACTACCTGCGCCCGAGCCTCGATCTCGTGCTCGCGATCGCGCTGGCCGATGGCTCGCCCGCGGCGCTGCAACGCGCGTGGCAGGCGAGCATGGCCGCGCGCGACGTGGTCACGTCGATCCAGGTACAGCGCCTGGCGGCGGCGCGCAGCGCCGATGATCCGCACACCCGCGCACTGTGGCAGGACTGGCGCAGTGCCAGCGCCGCGCTGGCGCGCAGCCAACTGGCGGACGAGGACGCCACCGCGCTGTCCGCGCGGCGCAGTGCCGTGGACCGCGCCGAACGCGCACTGGCCCTGGCGACGCCGCTGGCCGCATCGCTGGCGGTCGATGCGCCCGACTTTGCGCGCATCCGCCGGGCACTGCCGGCCGATACCTCGCTGGTGCTGTTCGCCAGCACGCGCCTGCGGGCGCCTTCCGACTTCGCGCGCGACGCCACCGAGCAACGCAGCCCGGAACTGCTCGCGCTGCTGCTGCCCGCGCGCGAGGCGCCGGTGCGCGTGCGGCGGCTGGGCCAGCTCGATGCGATCGAAGCCGCCATCGATGCATGGAGCGCCGCGCTCGCCGACCGCGACACCGCGCTGGCCGAAGTCGCCGATCGCGGCCGGCGCGTGCGCGCGCAGGTCTGGCAGCCGCTGCACGAGGCCGGCGCAGGCCGGCACTGGCTGGTCCTGCCCACCGCGGCCCTGTACCGCGTGCCCTGGGGCGCATTGCCCGACGGCGACGGCTGGCTCGCCGAGCGTGGCGCACGCATCCACCGGATCGACCACGAGCGCGAGCTGCTGACGCCGGCACTGGCCGCCACGGCGCCGCGCCTGCTCGCGCTCGCCGACCCGCAACCGAGCGCGTCCACGTTGCCGGCGCGGGCCCGCTCATGCGCCGCGCAGCTGGCCAATCTGCCTGGCGCACGGCGCGAAGCCGCCGCGATCGACGCGCTGTGGCGCGCGCGGTTCCGCGCGCCCGATGCATCCACGCTGCTGCTGGGCACGGCCGCGAGCGAGGCGGGCCTGCGCGCCGCGATCGCCGGCACCGACACCCTGCATCTGGCCACCCATGGCGTCGGGCTCGGCAGCGACTGCAGCCAACTCGCCACCGCGGACCGCCAGCGCGGATTCGCGCTGTCGATCGACGCACCGCTGGCGGCGGACGCACCACCGATCACACCCGTCGCACTGCTGCTCAGTCCCGGCGACGGCTCCGGCAGCGACACCGACGGCCTGCTCACCACCGCCGAGATCGCGGCCCTGGACCTGTCGCACCTGCGCTGGGCCGTGCTCGCGGCCTGCGCCACCGCCAGCGGTTCGACACACCGCTACGAAGGCCTGTTCGACCTCGCGCGTGCGTTCCGCCTCGCCGGCGCGCGCACCGTGTTCACGAGCCTGTGGCCGGTCGATGACCTCGCCACCGCCGAATGGTCCGCTGCGCTCTACCGAGCCCGCCTCGACCGCGGGCTGGGCGCCGCCGCGGCGCTGGCAACGGCCCAGCGCGAGCTCATCAAGGCGCGCCGCGCGCGCGGTGATTCGGTGCATCCGTACTTCTGGGCCGCGTTCAGCGCCAGCGGTGACTGGCGCTGATATTCGCCTGCTGAATCTCGTGGTCTTTCCGCCGTGGAGTGAGTCCACGGATTTGCGCAAACTTTCCGCGACGGTGGTTTCCATGCGCTGGCCGTGGGCGCACTGGCGCATCCCGCGGTCGCGGCGACGGCTGCGCTACACTGTGCGGCCCCATCGTCGCGGCGCAGCCGCCCCTGCGCATGTCCCACGACGCCAGCGATACCCCGGCCACACCTCCGTTCCGCGATCTCGGCCTGCCCGCCGCGCTGCTCGATGCGCTGGCCGAGGTGGGTTACGAGACGCCCTCGCCGATCCAGGCCGCGACGATTCCGCCGCTGCTGGCCGGCCACGACGTGCTCGGCCAGGCCCAGACCGGCACCGGCAAGACTGCCGCGTTCGCGTTGCCGATCCTCGCCCGCGCCGACCTCGCCCAAGCGCGGCCGCAGGCGCTCGTGCTCGCGCCCACGCGCGAACTGGCGATCCAGGTCGCCGAGGCGTTCCAGCGCTATGCCACCCATCTGCCCGGCTTCCGCGTGCTGCCGATCTACGGCGGGCAGGCCTACGGCCCGCAGCTGGGCGGGCTCAAGCGCGGTGCACACGTGGTGGTGGGCACGCCCGGGCGCGTGATTGACCACCTCGAGCGCGGCTCGCTCGACCTCTCGCACCTGGCCACGCTGGTGCTCGACGAGGCCGACGAGATGTTGCGCATGGGCTTCATCGACGATGTCGAGACCGTGTTGCGCAAGACGCCCGCGACGCGCCAGATCGCGTTGTTCTCGGCCACCATGCCGGCACCGATCCGGCGCATCGCGCAAACCTACCTGCGCGAACCGGTCGAAATCGCGATCAAGGCGCGCACCACCACCGCCGCCAACATCCGCCAGCGCTACTGGTACGTGAGCGGCCTGCACAAGCTCGACGCGCTCACCCGCATCCTCGAGGTCGAACCGTTCGAGGCGATGCTGGTGTTCGCGCGCACCAAGCAGATGACCGAGGAACTGGCCGAGAAGCTGCAGGCGCGCGGCTTCGACGCGGCCGCGATCAACGGCGACATCGTGCAGGCGCAGCGCGAGCGGCTGATCCAGCAGCTCAGGGACGGCAAGCTCGACATCCTCGTCGCCACCGACGTGGCCGCGCGCGGGCTCGACGTCGAGCGCATCAGCCACGTGCTCAATTACGACATCCCGACCGACACCGAGGCCTACGTGCACCGCATCGGCCGCACCGGCCGCGCCGGTCGCAGCGGCGAGGCGATCGTGTTCGTGGCGCCGCGCGAGAAGCGCATGCTGCAGGCGATCGAGCGCGCGACACGCCAGCCGATCCAGGAAATGCAGCTGCCCAGCGTGGAAGCGGTCAACGACCAGCGCATCGCGCGCTTCCAGCAGCGCATCGCCGATGCACTGGGCGCAGCGGATCTGGGCGTGTACCGCCAGCTCATCGAGCGCTTCGAGCAGGAACGCAACGTGCCCGCGGTCGAGATCGCGGCCGCGCTCGCACGGCTCGCGCAGGGCGACAAGCCGCTCTTGCTGGAGCCGCCGGCACGTCCCGAACGAGCGCGTGGCGAACGCGCCACGCCGGAGCCGTCACCGCGCCGCCGCACGCAGGCGCCGTCTGACGGTACGCGGCGCCAGCCCGGCGCTGCCGCGCGCGCGCCGGGCGATGCCGGCCCCGGCCCGCATGATGGACCAGCGGCTGCGGGTGGCGCGGCGCCG
>QUBV01000052.1 GCA_014338185.1 Lysobacterales bacterium
CACCATCGGCGCGCGCGCCGGCACCACGGGCGACACCGTACCCGGTGCCGCGCCGCCCTGGGTGTTGCTGCAGTACTGCGCGCCGAGCATGCGCAAATCGCGCTCCATCTGGCTGACCGCGAAGCGCCCGTTCTCCTGCAAGCGCGCCAGCGCATCCTGCAGCTTGTTGGTGCGGCTGGTGCTGTTGAACAGGCTCATGATGCCGATGCTGAGCAGCAGCCCCAGCGTCAAGGCGATCATGATCTCGATCAGGGAGAAGCCGCGGGCGGCGACGACATTGCGGCGGACGGCCGCGCTGGCTGGACGAGGAATCATGGCTGGAACACCCAGGCAAAGGTTTGCGTGGCCGGCGCACTCGGCGTCGCGCTGCGGGACAGGTCGGCTTCGGTCCATTCGATCACCATCGAACACACACCGTTGAACGGCTCGGTGCCCGTCCCCACGGGCGTGTTGCCTTCGCCGTAGCCGCCGTTGCATGTGATCGTGGCCTCGCCGGCGGGCAACTGGTCGATGAGCTGCTGGCTCCACAGCTCCTTGTCGCGCGCGGCCAGAGCGGTCGGGTTGCAGGCGCCACCGCAGTTGCCGGCTCCAACCGTGCTCGCGTTGTAGGTGCCGTTGTAGTCGTTGGCATGGCCCACGTTGCTGCGCATGCGGTCGGCCATCGATTGGGCGAGGAACGAAGCCTGGGTGCGCAGGTAGGCACTGTGGTTGGTGCGCACCGACAGCACCATCAGGCCGGCCACGCCGAGCAGGCCCAACGTGAAGATCAGCACGGCGATCAGCACTTCGAGCAGGGTGAAGCCGCGGGGTTGCTTGGACAGGATCATCGTGGGGTCCTCAGCCGCAGGCGCCGGCGGGTGAACTGGTGGTGTCGCGGTGACTTTCGAGGGTGCCGCTTGCACCCACGTGTATCCAGCGCGACTGCAACGCGTCGGCGTAGCCGGCGGGCCGGCACACGCTGAAGTCGAAACCCGCGCCGCCGCCCTGCAGGCCGCCCATCGCGGTGAACACCACCTGGGTACCGCTGCCAAGGATGCGATAGCCGTCATCGAGCGCATCCTGATGGCGCAGGCACAGCGGCACCGTGCTCGCGGGCACCACCGCATTGTCCAGATACGCGGTGCACGCCGCCGAAGTGGCGCCCGGCGACGTGGGCGTCGCCTCCACGCCAGTCGCGGTCTCCTTCGACACCACCACCTGCCAGCCCTGGCTCCAGTCGCCACCGTTGGCGATCACCGCCGCGGGGCGACCGCGCTTGACCGCTTCGGTGCGCGCGGTATTGAGCGCACCGATCAGGTTGTTGGTGTTTTCGGTCACCGCCATGCGCGCGGAAAACTCGCGGAAACTCGGAAACGCGATCGCCGCGAGGACGGCCACCAGGGCCACCGTGATCATGAGCTCGATCATCGTGAAGCCGCGCGTACGCACTGGCCGCGAACTCCCCCTGCGAGCCTTGCATGCTTGGATATGCATCAAAACCTCCGCCGATGTGTCCATCCGCCCGGATCGTCGCACGTCGGTGGCGCAGTGCGATAGGCCTATCCTAGCCACAAGCCTGCGACAAGGCGGGCCGGCCCCGATCATCGGCGACAGTCCGCCGACGAACGGCGCGCCTGCCCATGCGGGACGGCCTGCGCGAGGCGGTGCCGTGACGGTCGGCGCGGCCGCACCGGCCTAGCGCGCGCGCCGCAGGCGCAGCTCCCTGGGCAGCGCGAACACCATGTCCTCGGGCTTGCCGTCGAGTTCGCGCACGCTGCTCGCACCCACCGCGCGCAGGTGCTCGACCACCTCGCGCACGAGCTTTTCGGGCGCCGAGGCCCCCGCGGTCACGCCGATGCGCTGGCGTCCCTCCAGCCACAGCGGGCTGATGTCGCTGGCGCCATCGATGAGGAACGCGGGCACGCCCTGCTTTTCGGCCAGCTCGCGCAGGCGGTTGGAGTTGGAGCTGTTGGGCGAGCCCACCACCAGCACGAGGTCGCACTGCTGGCCGAGCCGGCGCACCGCGTCCTGGCGATTCTGCGTGGCATAGCAGATGTCGTCGTGGCGCGGACCCTGCAGCGCGGGAAACCGCTCGCGCAGCGCCTTGATGATCGCGATGGTGTCATCCACCGACAGCGTGGTCTGGGTCACGTAGGCGATCTGTTCGGGATCGCGTGGCTGCAGCCGCGTCACGCCCGCGAGATCCTCGACCAGGTGGATCGCGCCCGCATAGGCCGCATCCCACTGCCCCATCGTGCCCTGCACTTCGGGATGGCCGGCGTGGCCGATCAGGGCCACGTCGCGCCCGGCCTTGCCATGCCGACCCACTTCCAGGTGCACCTTGGTGACCAGTGGGCAGGTCGCGTCGAAGATGCGCAGCTTGCGCTGCGCCGCCTCCTCGCGCACCGCGCGCGACACGCCATGGGCACTGAAGATCGCGGTGGCGCCGTTGGGCACCTCGACCAGGTCCTCGACGAACACCGCGCCCTTCGCCCGCAGGTTGTCGACGACGTAGCGGTTGTGCACGACCTCGTGGCGCACGTAGATCGGCGCGCCGAAGGCTTCCAGCGCACGCTCTACGATCTCGATCGCGCGATCGACACCCGCGCAGAAGCCGCGCGGATTGGCCAGGATGACTTCCATCGGCCGATTATCCGCGCTGGCCACGCGCGTGCCCACTGCCCAGGCCGTACACGATGAGCATGACCGCACCGATGCTGATCGCGGCATCGGCGATGTTGAACGCGGGCCAGTGCGCGTCCCCCCAGTGCACGTCGATGAAGTCGACCACGTGGCCGAGCCGCAGGCGATCGGCGAGGTTGCCGAGCGCGCCGCCGACGATGAGCGCGAGCGGCGCGGCGTTGCGCCAGTCGTGGCGCGGCAGCCGCGCGAGCCACCACGCCATCACGCCGCTCACGCCCACGGCCAGCGCGGTGAACAGCCAGCGCTGCCAGCCGTCGGCCGAGGCGAGCAGGCTGAAGGCCGCGCCGGGATTGAATGCGAGCGTCCAGTCGAGCAGGCCCGCGATCACCTGCTGCGGCACATGCGGCGTGAGCTTGGCCAGCGCGAGCAGCTTGGTGGCCTGGTCGAGCCCGATCACGAGCACCGACAGCAGCAGCCAGACCAGTGCGGAGCGCGCCGGCGGCCCGGATGCGGGGGAAGTCATCGCCGATACCCCACTCAGAACCAGCGGCGCCGCTCGCCGCCGCGCTCGACATTGTCGACGCAGCGCGAACAGATCTGCGGGTGCGCGGCCTCGGCCCCCACGTCGTCGCGGTAATGCCAGCAGCGGATGCACTTGGCGGCCTCGCTGGCGCGCGCGGCCAGCGTGACCCCGCCGTCCGCGAGCGTGACCACCATCGCATCCTGCGCCGGCGTCGTGGCCTCGGCCCAGTCCAGGCGCGAGGTGATGAAGAAGAAGCGCAGTTCTTCGGCCACCTCGGCATAGCGCGCGCGGATCGCCGCATCGGCATGCAGCGTGACCTCGGCCTGCAGCGAGGCACCGATCACCCCGCTCGCCCGCATGCCCTCGAGCAGGCGCGCCGCGCCGCTGCGGATCGCCAGCAGGTCGGCCCACCACTGGCGCCGTTCGGGCGTGCCCTGGGTCGCGGCGAGGCCGTCGTACCACTGCTCGAACAGCACCGATTCGTCGCGCCGGCCCGGGATCAGCGGCCAGATCTCCTCGGCCGTGAACGACAGGATCGGCGCAATCCAGCGCACCAGCGCCTCGACGATGCGGTACATCGCGCTCTGCGCGCTGCGCCGGCCATGGCTGTCGGTGGGCATCGTGTAGAGCCGGTCCTTGGTCATGTCCAGGTACAGCGCGCCCAGTTCGTTGGTGCAGAAGTTCTGCACGCGCGCGACCACTTCGGGGAAGTCATGCTGCGCGTAGGCCGCGATCACCGCGACCTGCACGTCATGGGCCTGCTGCACCGCCCACTGGTCCAGCAACAGGCAATCGGCCACCGGCAGCAGGTGGCGCGCCGGATCGAAGCCATCGAGGTTGCCGAGCAGGAAGCGCGCGGTGTTGCGGATGCGCCGGTAGGAGTCGGCCACGCGCTTGAGGATCTCGTCGGACACCGCGATCTCGTTGCGGTAGTCGGTGGAGGCCACCCACAGGCGCAGCACGTCGGCGCCGAGGGTGTCGACCACCTTCTGCGGCGCCACCACGTTGCCGAGCGACTTGGACATCTTGCGGCCCTGCGCGTCGACGGTGAAGCCGTGGGTGAGCACCACGTCGTAGGGCGCGCGCCCGTACAGCGCGCTGGCAGTGAGCAGCGAGGACTGGAACCAGCCGCGGTGCTGGTCCGAGCCTTCCAGGTACATGACCTTGTCGCCGGGCTTGCGCGCGAGCTGCGCACGCTGGTCGAGCACGCAGTGGTGGGTCACGCCCGAATCGAACCACACGTCGAGGATGTCGGTGACCTTTTCGTAGCGATCGGCCTCGGCACCGAGCAGTTCGGCCGGGTCGAGCGCGTACCAGGCATCCACCCCCGCCTGCTCTACCCGCTGCGCCACCTGCTCCATGAGCTCGACGCTGCGCGGATGCGGCTGCTGGCTTGTCTTGTCGACGAACAGCGCGATCGGCACGCCCCAGGTGCGCTGGCGCGAAATGCACCAGTCCGGGCGCCCCTCGACCATGCCCGCGATGCGCTCCTCGCCCCAGGCCGGGTACCAGTCCACGTCGTCGCGGATCGTGGCCAGCGCCGCCTTGCGCAGGCCGGCCGCTTCCATGCCGATGAACCACTGTGGCGTGGTACGGAATGCCACCGGCGTCTTGTGCCGCCAGCAGTGCGGATAGCTGTGCGTGATGGTGGCCTGCGCCAGCAGCACGCCACGCTCGCGCAGCAGGTCGACCACCGCATCATTGGCCTTCCAGATGAACTGGCCCGCGAACAGCGGCGTGCCGGGCAGGTACACGCCATTGCCGCCCACCGGGTTGAGCTCGCCCGCGGGCGTCGCCTCGACGATGCCGTAGTGCTGGCCGACCGCGAAGTCCTCCGCGCCGTGGCCGGGCGCGGTATGCACGGCGCCGGTGCCATCGGTCGCCGACACATGGTCGCCCAGGATCAACGGCACCGTGCGCGGGTAGAACGGATGCTGCAGCACACCCGTGGCCTCGGCCGCGGTCGCCGCGGCCAGTGCCGCGCCCTTGGCCTGCCCGAGCACCTGCGGCCGCTCCACGCCGTAGCGTGCCAGCGCCGATGCGGCCAGCGCCTGCGCGAGCACCAGCAGCACGCGGCGCCCCGCGCGCGGCGGGCCCTCGACCAGCACGTAGTCGAGGTCGGGGCCGAGCGCCACGGCGAAACTCGCCGGCAGCGTCCACGGCGTGGTGGTCCAGATCGGCACCGCCACGATGTCGTCGGCGGCGAGGTCCACGCCGAAGCGGGCCGCGAGCGCCCGCGCATCGAGTGCGTCGTAGGCCACGTCGATCGCGCTCGATGACTTGTCCTGGTATTCGATCTCGGCCTCGGCCAGCGCCGAGCCGCAGTCGAAGCACCAATGCACCGGCTTGAACCCACGCAGCACGTGCCCATTGGCGTGGATCCGCGCGAGCGCACGGATCATGTCCGCCTCGTAGCGGAAGTCCATGGTGCGATACGGGTTGTCCCAGTCGCCGAGCACGCCCAGGCGCTTGAAGTCGGCACGCTGCAGGTCGATCTGTTCGCTGGCGTAGGTGCGGCACAGCCGGCGGAACTCGGCCGCGTCGACCTTGTGGCCGACCTTGCCGACCTTCTTCTCGATCGCGATCTCGATCGGCAGGCCGTGGCAGTCCCACCCCGGCACGTAGGGCGAGCGGTAGCCGGCCAGCAGCGCCGATTTGACCACGATGTCCTTGAGCACCTTGTTGACCGCATGGCCGATGTGGATCACGCCATTGGCGTAGGGTGGCCCGTCATGCAGGATGAAGGCGTGCTCGCGCGTGGCGCAACGCTGCTGGATCCGCGCGTAACGCTGCGACTTCTCCCACGCCTCGAGCATGTCCGGTTCGCGCCTGGCCAAGTCGGCCTTCATCGCGAACGAGGTGTTGGGCAGGTTGATGGTGTTCTTGTAGTCCTGGCTCATGCAAGGCTCGGGCATCGGCAATGGGGGCAAGACACGGCAATCGGTGGCACGGGCATCGGCGCGGACCTCAGGCGCAACGCCGCGCGGCAAGCAGTTCGCGCGCCTGCGCGGCGTCGCGTTCGATCTGGCGCACCATCGCGGGCAGGTCGTCGAACTTGCGCTCGTCGCGCAGCCTGGCCACGAACTCGACCTCGATGCGGCGTCCGTACAGGTCGCCGTCGAAGTCGAACAGGTGCGCCTCCAGCAACGGCTCGGTACCTGCCACGGTCGGACGGATGCCAAGGCTCGCCACGCCCGGCAGCGCAGTCGCGGCCACGCCGTGCACACGCACCGCGAAGATGCCGCCCAGTGGCGCCGTGCGCCGGCCAAGACGGATGTTGGCGGTCGGATAGCCGAGCTTGCGGCCCAGCTGCAGGCCACGCACCACGTGGCCGCCGATCGAAAAGCGCCGGCCGAGGCCGCGCGCGGCCGCATCGAACTCGCCCAGCGCGAGCAAGGCGCGCAACGCGCTGCTGCTCACGCGCTCGTCGCCCTCGCGCACGTCGGCCAGCACCTGCAGCGTGAAGCCGTGGGCGGTCGCCAGCTGCTCCAGCAGCGCCACGTTGCCGCGCCGTGCGTGGCCGAAGTGGAAATCGGCCCCCACCCACAGCTCGCGCATGCCCGCGCGGGCGAGCAGCAACTGCTCGACGAACGCGGTGGCGCTCATCGCGGTGAGGTGCGCGTTGAAGCGCAGCGCGAGCACGCGCCCGATGCCGCTGTCCAGCAGCAGTGCGAGCTTGTCGCGCGCACTGGTCAGGCGCGGCACCGCGTGGCCCTGCGCAAAGTACTCGCGCGGTACCGGCTCGAAGGTCACGGCCAGCGACTGCAGGCCGAGTTCGCGCGCACGCGCGCAGGTGCGCGCAAGCAGCGCGCGATGGCCCAGATGCACGCCATCGAACGCACCCACGCACACGACACTGCCGCCCGGCGCCAGACTCGGCCCGGCGGCGTCACGAAACAGCCGGTTCATCGCGCGAGTATAGCCGCTGCGCCGCAGCAATCGCGGCGGCCGGGTGCGCGCACGGCGCGCCGCGGCGGCCGGCTCAGCTGGCACGCAGGTCGCGCAGGCGCAGGCCCGCCGCCAGCAGCACGAGCACGAAGGTGCCGGCCGCGGCCGCGATCACCGCGCCCAGCCGCCACACGCGCGCGAGCGCACCCCACTCGCCCCAGACCGGCCAGTACCACCGTGCCAACAGCAGCACCAGCACCATCGCCACGCATGCGAGCGCGAGCCGCAGCAGATGGCGCCCCCAGCCGGGCTGGCGCTGGTAGACGCCCTCGCGCCGCAACGCGCGCCACAGCAGTGCCAGGTTGAGGTAGCTGGCCAGCGCACTGGCCAGCGCCAGCCCCATGTGCAGGCTGGGCACGCGCGCGATGCCGGCCAGCCAACCCTCGGCGAGATCGGCCGGTTCGTGCCACAGCCAGAACAGCAGCGCCACGAACAACAGGTTGAGCAGCATGTTGGCGCACATCGCGGCCACGCCCGCGCGCACCGGCGTGGCGGTGTCCTGGCGCGCGTAGAACGCCGGCGCGAGCACCTTGACCAGCACGAACGCGGGCAGGCCCAGCGCGAGTGCCGACAGTGACAGCGCGGCCATGTCGACGTCGTGCGCGGTGAAGCGGCCGTATTGCAACAGCGTCGCCAGGATCGGCCCGGCCAGCAGCACCAGCGCGAGCATGGCCGGCACCGCGATCAGCAATGCGGTGCGCAGGCCCCAGTCCAGAGCCCTCGCGAATGCCGCGCGGTCGGTACCGACGTGGTGGCGCGACAGCGACGGCAGGATCACCGTGCCCAGCGCGACGCCGAACACCCCGAGCGGAAACTCGAGCAGGCGATCGGTCTGCGCCAGCCAGGTCTGCGACCCGGCCACCAGGAACGAGGCGATGAGCGTGTCGAGCAGCAGGTTGACCTGCGCCACCGACGAGCCGAACAGTGTCGGCAGCATGAGCCTGAGCACGCGCCGCACGCCCTCGTGGCGCCAACCCCAGCGCGGCCAGACGAGCAGCCCCAGGCGCGCCAGCGCGGGCAGCTGCAGCAGCAGTTGCAGCACGCCCGCGGCGAGGATCGCCCAGCCCAGCGCCATGATCGGCACGTCGAAGAACTGCCGCCCCCAAAGCGCCGCCGCGATCATGCACAGATTGAGGATCACCGGCGTGAGCGCGGGCAGCATGAACTGGTGGAAGCTGTTGAGCACGCCACCGGCGAGCGCGGTCAGCGACACGAACAGCAGGAACGGGAAGGTCACGCGCAGCAGGTCGCTGGTGAGGCCGTACTTGTAGGGGTCATCGATCGAGCCGGGCGCGAAGGCCGCGGCCAGCCACGGCGCGCCGAGCACGCCTGCGGCGGTGACCAGCAGCAGGATGGCGCCGAGGGTGCCGCTCACGCGTGCCACCAGTTCCCTGAGTTCGGCCGGCGGGCGCGTCTCCTTGGTCTGGGTGAGCACCGGCACGAACGCGACCGAGAACGAACCCTCGGCGAACAGCCGGCGCAGGAAATTGGGGATGCGGAACGCGACCCAGAACGCATCGGTCATCGCGTTGGCACCGAACGCCCATGCAATGGCCTGCTCGCGCACGAGCCCGAGCACGCGCGACACCAGCGTGCCGCCACTGAAACTCAGCATCGAACGCAGCAGGCTGGGACGTGGCATGGCTCGGGACGGGCGGCCGCGGGACGGGATCGAGGGGGCGCAAGCATACATGCGTGCCGCGGCCGCCGACTTGACGCATGCGGTCAAACTCCGGACAATTCGCGGTCTTTTTCCCAGCAACCCCAGTCTCCGGAGTCATCCCTTGGCCAACATCAAGTCCGCGAAGAAGCGTGCGCGCCAGTCCGAGCAGCACCGCCAGCGCAACGCGAGCGCGCGTTCGATGGTCCGCACCACGATCAAGAACGTCGTCAAGGCGATCGATGCGAAGGACAAGGCCCGTGCCGAGGCCGCCTACAAGATCGCCGAGCCGGTGATGGACCGCTATGCCGCACGCGGCCTCATCCACAAGAACAAGGTGGCGCGCCACAAGAGCCGCCTGACCGCGCACATCGCCGCGCTCGCCTGAGCCGCGGCGCGCGCGCGGCGGCGTGCGGGCCCGGTGCCAGCACCGGCCGGCCGCTCGCACCTGCATCATTCCGCAAAGCCGGCGTCAGCCGGCTTTGTCGTTCCTGCCCGGGCCGGCGCATTGCGGCGGTCGCCAGCGGCGCTGATGCCGAGCACGCGCCAGGCACGAATCGATCGCCGCGCAGCGGGATCTCATCGTTGAGTGGCACGTCGCAAGTGCTGCCGGCGGGTCAGTCTCCCGCCCGCAACCCCAGCTCTCACTCGAAGCCGTCGCTGAAGATCGGGTCCCCGCCGAAGCCTGCGACCGGCATGGGCGTGGTGTGGTGTCCGACCATGCCGTTGCCAAGTTGCCCTGCGACGTTGCAACCCCAGCGAGGACGCGTACCGTTCGCGAACATCGCGCAAGTATGCGAGCCACCCGCGGCTGATGCGGCCATGCTGCTCAGCCCTGGCACCGCTACCGACGTCCGACGGATTGATGGAGACACCGGGGTCAAGGACAAATCCGGGTCAGCGAGGCACGCGCATGACGGCACACCCGCGTTCCCGACGAAGCATGAGCCCAGGGACGCGGTGGGCCGGGTGCAGCACACGTCGCGGTCACCATCACTCGAAGCCGCCATAGAAGATCTGGTCGGGATGGCAGCCGTCCGACCAGGTGTGGCCGACGGCGGCGTCCCACGCGGCATCGGTCGGCGAAGGCGTGCTGAGGCGGTTCGGGCACAGGCCCGACTCCCCGTGCAACAAGTTGTTGGGGATTGGCACCCGCGGCGGTGTACCGCTGAGCTGGTTGTGTTCCACCCGGAACCTCTCCAGATTGCCCAGCGTCACGAGCAAGAGGCTGGGGATGGGGCCGCTGAGCTGGTTGTTGTTCAGTTGGATCTGCACCATCCCATTCGCAAAGGCGTCGGGGACGGGACCGCTGAGCTGATTGTTGGACAGGTCGAGATACGCCAGATTGCCCAGACCCATTAGGCTCGGAATGGGGCCGCTGAGATGGTTGCCACGCAGGCTGACAACCCACAGATTCCCCAGCGCCGACAGGTTGGGAACAAGGCCGCTGAGCCCGTTGTTAGGCAGGTCAATTTCCCTCACATGCTGCCCCGCGTCGTCGCAGCCGATGCCGTACCAGCCATTGTCGCAAGGGTCTCCGGTGAGCCAGTTGTCGTTGCTCACCCAGTTGGCGCCGTTGGTGCTGTTGTAGAGATTCACCAGCGTCTGGCGCTCGGCAGCCGGTACGGCGGCGCTGGCAGGCACGCAGGGACTCAGCACACCAGCAAACAGGAAGGTGGCGACAAGGCCGCGCCAACGGTTTGACGGACTCATGGTTTTCCCCTGTGCGGTTGTCGTATCCCCCGGATGCCTTGCCTCGCTCGATCTTCTCCCGCGCATCGTTGACGCTAATGAGGATTGCCGCACAGTGTCAACCTCGAGCGAACGCGGTCAAGTCCTGAGGTTTCCCCACGAAACCCCTCGCTCGATCCATGCGTTGCGCACGGATTGAGCGAACGGTGCGCGCATGAAGCGGTCACACCTTGCGGATATCGAGGCCAGAGGCCGGACTCGCGCCGATCGTGCGCGGGCCTTCAGCCACGCGCCGCGTCGGCGCTGGTCGCCTTGAGTTCGTCGAACAGGCGCTGGATGTCCAGGCACAGCGGCCAGGTGCCTTCCCGCGTGATCGCCGACACCACGTACCACGGGTGTTTCCAGCGCAGCCGGCGCACGATCGCGCGCGCAACCTGGTCGCGCTGCTCGGGTGCGAGCAGGTCGGCCTTGTTCAGCACCAGCCAGCGCGGGCGGCGCAGCAGGCTCGCGTCGTAGCTCTTGAGTTCCTTCTCGATGGCGCGGATCTCGGCCACCGGATCGGTGACGCCGTCCAGCGGCGCCATGTCGACGACGTGCAGCAGCAGGCGCGTGCGCGCCACATGCTTGAGGAACTGGATGCCCAGCCCGGCGCCGTCGGCGGCGCCCTCGATCAGGCCCGGGATGTCGGCGATCACGAAACTCTGATCGGTGCCGATGCGCACCACGCCCAGGTGCGGCTGCAGCGTCGTGAACGGGTAGTCGGCCACCTTGGGCGTGGCCGCCGACACCGCGCGGATCAGCGTCGACTTGCCCGCATTGGGGAAGCCGAGCAGGCCGACGTCGGCCAGCACCTTGAGTTCGAGCTTGAGCTCGCGTTCGTCGCCGGGCGACCCGGGCGTGGCCTTGCGCGGCGCGCGGTTGACCGAACTCTTGAAATGCATGTTGCCCAGTCCGCCTTGCCCGCCCTGCGCCACCAGCAGGCGCTGGCCGTGCGCGGTGAGGTCGCCGATCTGCTCGTCGGTGGCGGTGTTGATGACCACGGTGCCCACCGGCACGCGGATCACCGCATCGGCGCCCGCCTTGCCAGCCATCTGCCGACCCATGCCGTTCTCGCCGCGCTGGGCACGGAACACGCGCTGGTGGCGGAAATCGACCAAGGTGTTGAGGCCCTCGTCGGCGAGCAGCCATACATTGCCACCGGCGCCGCCGTCACCCCCATCGGGACCTCCGAAGGGAATGAACTTCTCGCGGCGGAAACCGACGCAACCGTTGCCGCCGTTGCCGGCGTGGACGTGGATGATCGCTTCGTCGACGAATTTCATGATGGCGGGGTGGCTGGTGGGTGGTGATGGCGCCAAACCGGATGCATGCGTCCGCGCAAACAAAAAACCCCGCTCGGCGCGGGGTTTCCTGCGCGTTGCGGCCAGCGCGTGGCTCAGCCCGGGATCACGTTCACCGTCTTGCGGGCGAGCGGGCCCTTGGCCTTGAACTCGACCTTGCCGTCGACCAGCGCGAACAGGGTGTGGTCGCGGCCCAGGCCCACGCCGCTGCCCGGATGGAAACGGGTGCCGCGCTGGCGCACGATGATGTTGCCGGCCTCGACCGTCTGGCCACCATAGACCTTGACGCCGAGGTACTTGGGATTGGAATCGCGGCCGTTACGGGTGGAGCCGCCTGCCTTTTTGTGTGCCATGACTGCAAAGCTCCTTACTTGGCGCCGGTGATGCCGGTGATTTCGATTTCGGTGTAGTGCTGCCGATGGCCCATCTCCTTGCGATGGTGCTTGCGGCGGCGGAACTTGACGATGCGGATCTTGTCGGCGCGGCCGTGCGCCTTGACCGTGGCGGTGACCGCCGCGCCGGTGACGGTCGGCGCACCCACGGTGACGCCCTCGCCCGAACCGACCAGCAACACCTGGTCGAGCTTGATCTGCGCGCCGACCTCGGCGTCGAGCTTCTCCACGCGCAGGGTCTCGCCCTGCGCCACGCGGTACTGGCGACCG
This sequence comes from Lysobacterales bacterium, assembly GCA_014338185.1. Lineage (GTDB taxonomy): Bacteria > Pseudomonadota > Gammaproteobacteria > Xanthomonadales > Rhodanobacteraceae > Dokdonella_A. Next base: position 12,448 of record QUBV01000052.1, read on the forward strand.
CCGGTGACAACAACTGCGTACATGGTCATGCCTCTGTAGTTATTCTGATCGCAACCCACGCCACGGACCTGCGGTCGGGCAGTGAGCCGCGCAGTATAGCCACGTCGCCATGACGCCGCAAGTCGTTGTTTTGCATCATGCGCGGTCACGCCGGGCCCGCCACCGTGCGACGCCAGCGGCCCGCACGCCGGTTGCTATAGTCACGGGCCCGCCCCATATGTCCTGGCCATGGACAGGATCCGCATCCGCGGCGCACGCACGCACAACCTCAAGAACATCGACCTCGACCTGCCGCGCAACCAGCTGATCGTGATCACCGGCCTGTCGGGCTCGGGCAAGTCCTCGCTCGCATTCGACACGATCTATGCCGAGGGCCAGCGCCGCTACGTCGAGTCGCTGTCGGCCTATGCGCGCCAGTTCCTGTCGATGATGGAGAAGCCCGACATCGACCACATCGAGGGGCTGTCGCCAGCGATTTCGATCGAGCAGAAGTCGACCTCGCACAACCCGCGCTCGACCGTGGGCACGATCACCGAGATCCACGACTACCTGCGCCTGCTGTACGCGCGCGTGGGCACGCCGCGCTGCCCCGACCACGGCACCAGCCTGCAGGCGCAGACCGTGAGCCAGATGGTCGACAGCGTGCTCGCGCTCGATGCCGGCCACCGCTGGATGCTGCTGGCACCGGTGATCCGCGAGCGCAAGGGCGAGCACGTGCAGCTGTTCGAGCAACTGCGCGCGCAGGGCTACGTGCGCGCGCGGGTCGACGGCGTGGTGCACGAACTGGACGCGGTGCCGTCGCTGGCGCTGCGTGTCAAGCACACCATCGAGGTGGTGATCGACCGCTTCCGCCCGCGGCCCGACCTCAAGCAGCGCCTGGCCGAATCGTTCGAGACCGCGCTGCGCCTCGGCGAAGGCATCGCGCTGGTGGTCGACCTCGATGACGCCGATGCCGCCGAGCTGACCTTTTCCGCGCGCTACTCCTGCCCGACCTGCGACTACGCCCTGCCCGAGCTGGAGCCGCGCCTGTTCTCATTCAACTCGCCGATCGGTGCCTGCCCCGAGTGCGACGGCCTGGGCGTGACCCAGTTCTTCGACCCCGCGCGCGTGGTCGCGCATCCGCAGCTGAGCCTGGCCGCCGGCGCGATCCGCAGCTGGGACCGGCGCAACCCGTACTACTTCCAGCTCATCCAGTCGCTCGCGCGGCACTACCGGTTCAATGTCGACACGCCCTGGGAGAACCTGCCCAAGGCCACGCGCGAGGCGGTGCTGTTCGGCTCGGGTGACACCGCGATCGCATTCCGCCACACGCCCGCCAACGGCGCTGGCACGGTCACGCGCAAGCATGCGTTCGAAGGCATCGTGCGCAACCTCGAGCGCCGCTACAAGGAAACCGAGTCGCCCGCGGTGCGCGAGGAACTGTCGCGCTTCATCAGCACGCGACCCTGTCCCGCCTGCGGCGGGCAGCGGCTCAATCGCAGTGCCCGCCACGTGTTCGTGGCCGATGCCAACCTGCCCGCGCTCGCCGCGCTGCCCATCGGGCAGGTCCTCGGCTTCTTCGACCAGCTCACGCTGGAAGGCTGGCGTGGCGAGATCGCCGCCAAGATCGTCAAGGAGATCCGCGAGCGCCTGCACTTCCTCGTCGACGTCGGCCTCGACTACCTCACGCTCAACCGCCAGGCCGACTCGCTGTCGGGCGGCGAGGCCCAGCGCATCCGTCTCGCCAGCCAGATCGGCGCGGGCCTGGTCGGCGTGATGTACGTGCTCGACGAGCCGTCGATCGGCCTGCACCAGCGCGACAACGAGCGTCTGCTGGCCACGCTCACACGCCTGCGCGACCTGGGCAACACCGTGATCGTGGTCGAACACGACGAGGATGCGATCCGCCACGCCGACCATGTCGTGGACATCGGTCCCGGCGCCGGCACGCACGGCGGCGAAGTGGTCGCGCAGGGCGACGTCGCGGCGCTGCTCAAGGCGCCGCGCTCGCTCACGGGCCAGTACCTGGCCGGCACGCGCCGCATTGCGCTGCCGGCGCAGCGCCGCGCGCCCGACCCGGCGCGACTGCTGCGCCTGCTCGGCGCGAGCGGCAACAACCTCAAGCAAGTCGACCTGGAGATCCCGGCCGGGCTGTTCACCTGCGTCACCGGCGTATCGGGATCGGGCAAGTCCACGCTCATCAACGAAACCCTGCGCAAGCTCGCCGCGGCGCAGCTCAACGGCGCCAACGAGCAGGCCGCGCCCCATCGCGCGATCGAGCACCTCGACCTGTTCGACAAGGTCGTCGACATCGACCAGTCGCCGATCGGGCGCACGCCACGTTCCAACCCCGCCACCTACACCGGCCTGTTCACGCCGCTGCGCGAGCTGTTCGCGCAGGTGCCCGAGGCGCGTGCGCGCGGCTACGGCCCGGGCCGTTTCAGCTTCAACGTCAAGGGCGGCCGCTGCGAGGCCTGCGAGGGCGACGGCCTGATCAAGGTCGAGATGCACTTCCTGCCCGACGTGTACGTGCCCTGCGACGCCTGCCAGGGCAAGCGCTACAACCGCGAGACGCTCGACATCACCTGGAAGGGCCACACCATCGCCGACGTGCTCGACATGACGGTGGAGGATGCCGCCAGGCTGTTCGCGAGCGTACCCGCGCTCGCGCGCAAGCTCGACACGCTGGTCGATGTCGGCCTGTCCTACATCAAGCTCGGCCAAAGCGCGACCACGCTGTCCGGTGGCGAGGCGCAGCGCGTCAAGCTCTCGCGCGAGCTGTCGCGGCGCGATACCGGCCGCACGCTGTATCTGCTCGACGAGCCGACCACGGGCCTGCACTTCCACGACATCGAACAATTGCTGCGCGTGCTGCAGCGACTGGTCGACGATGGCAATACCGTGGTGGTGATCGAGCACAACCTCGACGTGATCAAGACCGCCGACTGGATCGTCGACCTCGGCCCCGAGGGCGGCGACCGCGGCGGGCGCATCATCGCCAGCGGCACGCCCGAGCAGGTCGCGCAGGTGGCCGGCTCGCATACCGGCCGATTCCTCGCGCGCGCGCTGGACGGCAGCGATGCCACGCGCAGGAAACGCAGCCGCAAGGAGGCCGCATGATCCCGCCAACGAGCGCGCCCGTGGTGGCGCGCGTACCGATCAGCGTGCGCTGGGGCGACCTCGACGCATTCAACCACGTCAACAACGCCGCCTTCCTCGTCTACGCCCAGGAGGCGCGCATCGTGTGGCTGGGCCAGCTCGGCGCCAGCCTGCGCGATGCCTCGATGATGCCGGTGGTGGCCGCGGCCAGTCTCAATTTCCGCCGCCAGCTCGGCTGGCCCGCGCGCATCGTCGTCGAACTGTCGGTGGCGCGACTGGGCAGGTCCTCGCTCACGCTCGCTCACCGCATCGTCGACGAGCGCGACGACACCATCGTGTACGCCGATGGCGACACCGTCATGGTATGGATCGATCCCGCCAGCGGCCGCTCGATTGCGCTGCCGGCCGCGGTGCAGGCGCTGGTTCAGTCCTGCGCCGCCTCCGGTTCGATCACATCGAACGACGTGTCGATGCGCTGACCGTCCTGCATCAGGAAGGTCACGCCGACCTTGTCGCCGATCGCGATCGCCCGCCGCGGCGACATCAGCATGAGGTGGTAGCCGCCCGGTTCGAGCTTGATCGTGCCGCCGGGCGCAACCACGAGGCGATGCACCTCGCGCATCTTGGCAATGTCCTTGGCAACGATGGTCTCGTGCAGGCTCACGTTGCGGAACGTGTCGCTCTGCGCGGTGAGGATCGTCACCGGCGCGTCGCCCGCGTTGGACAGCGTCGCATAGCCCGCCGTCATCGACGCGCCGGGCGGAATCGCCCGCACCCATGCATCGTGCACCTCGAGCCGCCCGGCCGCGTGCGCCACGCCGCCCGCACCGAGCAACACCGCCACCCACCATGCTCGCATCTTCATCGCATCCTCCATCGGGGTGGCTATCATAGCGACACGCTTCGCACCGGAAGGAATCGCCGATGAACCCGCTGCCACTGGCCGTTGCCGCCATGATGACCACGCTGACCGCCGCTGCCGCCGACACCACCGTCACGATCTACCGCGCCGACGCCGATGCGTTGTTCAGCCCCGGAACCCAGCCGCTCGACCAAGGCCATGCGCTGGTGCACGAGCAACGCGAGCTCACCCTGGCCAAGGGCCGGCACGAGCTGGCGATCGGCGGCCTGCCCAGCCTGCTCGACAGCGAAGCCGTGGGCATCGACCTGGGCGATGGCGTACGCGTGCTCGGCCAACGCGTCATCGCACCCGGCGATGCCGGCGTGCTCGGCGCCCACCGCGGCGAGCGCGTCAACGTGCGCGGCGCCGGCGGCGAGCTGCTGGCCGAAGGCACGCTCGTCGCGGTCGATGGCGAGGGCCTGGGCGTGCGCGATGCGCAGGGACGCGTCAGCTATCTGCGCAACTACCTGCGGGTCGAGTTTCCAGACAGTTCGAGCCTGGCCGGCAGCACGCTGCAGCTCGCGCTCGATGCCAGCCGCGCCGGACCGCGCCGCGCCGCACTCGACTACCCGACCTCGGGCCTGGGCTGGCGCGCGGCCTATGCGGCCACACTCAGCGACGGCGGCAAGTCCTGCCGCCTGCGCCTGGAGGCGCTCGCGAGCATCGCCAACCGCAGCGGTCGTGACTGGTCCGCGGTCAGCCTCAAGCTCGTCGCGGGCGCGCCCAACTTCGCCAGCGGCGGCTATGCCCCGCCGCCACGCATGATGGCGATGAAGGCCGCGGCCGCACCCGCGCCCGAAGCACTGCCCGAGCAGTCCGCGCTCGGTGACTACCGCAGCTACCGCATCGACGGCGTGCTCGATCTGCCCGATGCCAGCGTGACCCAGGTGCCGCTGTATGCAAGCCGCGAGATCGACTGCACGCGCCGCTGGCTCGCCAGCTACGGCAACGCGTGGTCGCCGGCGACGCCGAACTGGCACGACGGCGGCGGCAGCGGTACCGCGGTGCTGCCGGTACGCAGCCAGCTGGGCTTCCAGGCGCCCGAGAACCTGCCCGCCGGCCGCGTGCGCGTGCTCACGCGCGACCGCGACGGCCACGGCGAGTTGCTCGGCGAGGCCCGCACCGGCGACACCGCCAAGGGCCGCGAGGTGATGCTCGACCTCGGCATCGCCTTCGGCCTGCGCGCCGAGCGCGAGCGCACCGCCTTCAGCGTCGACCGCGCCGCGCGCACGATCAGCGAGGGCTTCCGCATCACGCTCGAAAACGCCAGCGAGAGCGCGCGCAGCATCACCGTGCGCGAGCATCCCGAGCGCTGGCGCGTGTGGCAGGTGGTCGAGTCGAGCCAGGCGCCCGCGCGCAAGACGCCCGACCTGCTCGAATTCGTGGTCAGCGTGCCCGCGCACGGCAGCGCCACGCTCGACTACCTGTTGCGCTACAGCTGGAGCGCAGCCGACGAGCGCGGCTGAAACTACCCGGACCGTCGACCCCGTGCGGGCCGGACCTGGCCAGACTGGGCGATCCTTGGAGACCCACCCGATGCTCGAACTGATCCGCCACGACGACATCCTCGAACTGCGCCTCGCGCGGCCACCGGTCAACGCGCTCGATCCCGCACTGGTGCGTGGCCTGCACAGTGCGATCGAGGCGGCACCCGCCCAAGGGGTGCGGGCGCTGCTGCTGTCGGGTGCGCCGGGCATGTTCTCGGCCGGCCTCGACGTGCCCGCGCTGCTGCAACTGGACCGGACCGCGATGCGCGCGTTCTGGGTCGACTTCTTCGCGCTGTGCGCGGCGCTCGCGCGCTGCCCGCTGCCGCTGTGCGCGGCGGTCACCGGCCACAGCCCGGCCGGCGGCGCGGTGCTGGCGATCCTGTGCGACTACCGCGTGATGGCGCGCAGCGTCGATGCCGACAAGCCGTTCCGCATCGGCCTCAACGAGGTGCAGGTGGGGCTGGTGGTGCCCGAGGTGATCCAGCTGGCGCTGCGCCGGCTGGTGGGCGCGTATCGCGCCGAGCGCCTCATGGTGGCCGGCACCATGCTCACGGCAGAGCAGGCGCAAGCGCTTGGCTTCGTCGATGAACTGGCCGCGCTCGACGCGGTGGTGCCGCGCGCCCGCGACTGGCTCGCGGCGCTGCTCGCGCTGCCGCCGGATGCGCTGGCGGCGACACGCCGCATCGCGCGTGCCGACCTCGCCGCCGCATTCGCCGATCCGGAAAGCTTCGGCATCGACGCGTTCGTCGATGGCTGGTTCGCACCATCGACGCAGGCGGTGCTCAAGGCACTGGTGGCGCGTCTGAAAAAATGAGCGCGCGGGCTAGTCCGCCGCGCCGGTCGCGACCGGGCGCGCGGGATCGCTGATCCAGCCGCTCCACGACGGCGCGAACAGCCGCGATCCGTGCAGACCCGCGTGCTCCATCGCGAGCAGGTTGTGGCAGGCGGTCACGCCCGAGCCGCAGGAATGCACCACCGCCGCCGGCGCATGCGTGCCCAGCAGATCCTCAAATTCGCGGCGCAGCTCGGTGGCCGGCTTGAATCGCCCGCTGCCGTCGAGGTTGAGCGCGAACGGGCGATTGCGCGCGCCCGGGATGTGGCCGCCGACGCGGTCGAGCGGTTCCTCGTCACCGCGGAAGCGCGCCGGGCCGCGCGCGTCCAGCAGCACGATGTCCGCGGCCGCGAGGTGACGCTGCAACTGCGCATAGTCGACCATCGCCGCCTCATCCAGTCGCACGCTGACCGTCGTCGCGCCGCGCGCGGTCGCGCCGCGTTCGCGCGGCAGGTTTGCCGCGCACCACGCCGACCAGCCGCCATCGAGCACCTGTGCCTCGTGCGCGCCGACCAGGCGCAGCATCCACCACAGGCGTGCCGCCGCGAGCGCGCCGCCGGCATTGTCGTAGGCCACCACGCGCAGGCCCGGCTGCCAGCCCCAGCGCGACAGCGTCGCCGCAAAACGCTGCGCATCCGGCAAGGGATGGCGGCCCTGCCCTTGCCGTGCGTGGTCGGACAGGTCGCGGTCCAGGTGCGCGTACACCGCGCCGGGAATGTGCGCGTCGAGGTAGTCGCGCTCACCTTGGTCGGGCGCCGACAGTTCAAAGCGGCAGTCGACGACGAGCACGTCGCCGCGCGGCAGCAGCGCTGCCAGTGCGTCGACGCCGATGAGGACAGATGCGGTCATGGCAAGCGCTCCAGGCGGTCGATGAGGTTCCTGAGCATGGCCGCGGTCGCGCCCCAGATGCGCCGCCCATGCCAGTCCAGCACATGGATGTCGCGGTCGCGGCCACGCCAGTGGATCGTCTCGCGGCGCAGCGCGCGTGGCTGGAGGATCGCGCCCAACGGCACCTCGAACGCATCGTCCACTTCACTGCGCTGCAGGCGCAGATGATAGTCGCCGCGCACGAAGGCGGCGACCGGCGTGACGCTGAAGCCCGACACGGTGTCGAGCCGGTCGAGGAAGCCGAACGGTTCGATCGCGCTGGCCGCGATGCCGGTTTCCTCGTGCGTTTCGCGCAGCGCCGTGGCCACGATGCCCGTATCACCCGCATCCACCGCACCACCGGGAAAGCTGATCTGCCCCGCGTGCTGGCGCAGGCTCGCCGCGCGCTGCGTGAACAGCAGCGACAGTGCCTCGCCGCGACGCACGAACGGCACCAGCACCGCGGCTTCGCGGTGCCGGGTGTCGGCGTGGAACAGGTCGGCCAGTTCGGGAGCGTTCCAGCCGGGCGTGGTCGGCGGGTTGGACAGGTCGCGGACCGCGCGGCGCAGATGCTCGGTGCCGATGCTCATGCGCGCGTCGTCCACTGGTCGCGGCGCGCGGGCAGCACCTCGTCGATGAGGCGCGTGCGTTCGGCATCGTCGAGATCACGCCAGGCGGCGATCTCGGCCGCGTTGCGCAGGCAACCCACGCAGTACCCATCGGCGGCCAGTTCGCAGATGCCGATGCAGGGCGTACGGATGCGGGTTGGTGACGGGTTCATGCAGGTCCGGAAAAAGCAAACGCCGCGACGGGCGCGGCGTTGGCAGGGGATGATCGATGCAGCGACCGCGCGGTGCGCTGCGCCGGGATGGCCCGGGAGCAGGGCGCGGTGCCATGGTAGCCGATCGCGCCACGCAGGCTCGCGGCATGCCGGCCGCGGCGCAACGGGCATGGGCCCCGGCGCGGCGCACGCCGGCCGGAACCCGGTCATGCCAGTCTTACTTGACGTCGACGATCTTGATTTCCCACACGTAGACCTGGTTGCCCGAAGCCGGATCCGGCGGCAGGTAGGCCATCCAGTGGTCACCCACGCGCATCTTCTGGATCACCTCGACCAGGGACTTGGAGCCAAACAGGTTGCCCATCTCCGACACCTTGGCCTTGATCGGCTCGCCGACGAAGGAGCTGCGGATCTCGCGGCCGCTGGTCAGCGACACGCGCACGTGGAAGGTTACTTCGCTGGTGGGGGCGATCGCGCGGCCATTGCCCGGATCGATCACGCGGTACTGGGTGCCATCGGGCAGCGCGACGATGCCCTGCTTGGAACGGTTGGAGGCGAGGAATGCATCGGCCTCGCGCTTGTTGTCGGCCAGTTCCTTGTCCTGCGCGGCCTTCATCTTCTGCTCGTACTTCTGCACCGCTTCCTGCATCGCGGCGATCGGCACGCTCGGCTCGCGCCCGGCGAACGCATCCTGCACGGCCTTGGTGAAGGTGGTGATGTCGACGTCCTGCTTCTGGGCCGACAGGCGCGAACCCATCTGGAAGCCCATCGCGTAGGACAGCTTGCCCTTGTCCGAAGTGGTGTCCTGCGCGAACGCGGACCCTGCAACCAACAGCGCCGCGAGGGCGATTGACCAACCAAGCTTCATGCGTGTGTCTCCGAGTGGATGGTGGTGCCCCGCCGCCGTGCGGCAGGCCAAACAAAGCGGGCTAGTGTACCCGAGCGGAGCGGCGCGCCCAACAGGCGCGGGCCGGCGCCCATGATGCCGATCGTGGCTGAACCGGGCCCACCCGCCGCCATGCCCGGCCGCGGGCAGGCTGGCGCGGTCAGTGCGCCCCGCCCGCGTACTTCTTCTCGCCCGCGGTCACGCGCAGATCGAGGCGGTTCTCGGGCGGCGCCAGCGGACAGGTCGCGAACGAGGTGAACGCGCAGGGCGGGTTGTAGGCCTGGTTGAAGTCGAGCACGAGCTTGCCGTCCTTGGGCATGTCGGCGTACAGGAAACGCGCCGCGCCATAGGTCTCCTTGCCGCTGGTGCGGTCGGCGAAGATGAGGAACAGTTGCTTGTCGCCGGGCACCTCGATCACGGGCAGCAGTTCGAAGGTCTTGCCGTCACGTTCGAACACGGCCTTGCCCGGCACCGGATAGCTGTCCACCTGGCCAAGAACGTTGGGTGTCTCCAGCGTATGCGGCGGGTCGAACGGCACCCAGCGCGCCTCGATGCGCCATGCCGGATCGACCGGGAACGACTCGATGCCGCGGAATTGCGCGCGTGCCGTGGCCTTGCTGTCCTTGACGCGCAGTCCCCGGCGGCCGTTGCGTTCGATCAGGTAGAAGCTCACCGAGCCGGCCGCGATCGTGGTCGGGTGCGCGTGGGAGTCATCCAGCAGCACCGCTTCGCGTGCCGGCTTGCCGTCGATGGTCGCCTTGCTGCCGCGATCGAGCTTGATCGTGACCTTGCCGTCTGCGAGCGTGACCACGCCGAAATGCGCGGGCCCGGCCGCCAGCACCAGGTCGTTGTCCTTGGCGCTGCCGACACGATTGGCGCCCTCCTTGAGCCAATGCAGGCCGATCAGGCTGAGCCAGCCATCGGCCGCCGTGAGCCGTTCGAGACGGCCCTTGCGCCACAGTTCGACCTGCCTGGCGTGATCGGTCGCGGGCACCGCGGTGGATTCGATCTTGGCGGACATCATTTGCACTCCGGCCAGGCTGGCCGCAGCCAGCACGACGGTCTTGAACAGCAGCATGGGCAGGTTCCTGTGCGGCGCGTGGCGGCCGCCCGGTGGTCGCGCAGCGTCGAAAAAGCCGGGACAAAAGTCAATGCGGCAGACGCGCCTCAGCGACCACGCAGGAACAGGCGGTCGAGCTCGCCCATCGACAGCTGCACCCAGGTCGGGCGCCCGTGGTTGCACTGTCCCGAGCGTTCGGTGGCTTCCATCTCGCGCAGCAGGGCGTCCATTTCCGGCAGTGTCAGGCGCCGGTTCGCGCGCACCGAACCATGGCAGGCCATCGTCGCCAGCAGTTCGTTGCTGCTCTCCTCGACCCGACGCGACTGCCCGTGCAGCGCGAAGTCGGCGATCACGTCGCGCACCAGCCGGGCCACGTCGGCGCCATCGAGCAGCACCGGGATGCGCCGCACCAGCACGCCCTGCGGGCCGCTGCGCGCGACCTCGAGCCCGAGTTCGGCCAGGCGCGCCTGCTGCTCCTCGACGATGCCGGCCTCGCGCTCGCTCAGCGCGATCGCGAGCGGCACCAGCAACAGCTGCGAGCGGATGCCCTCGCCCGCATGCGCGGCCTTGAGCCGCTCATAGGTGATGCGCTCGTGCGCGGCGTGCATGTCGACCAGTACCAGCCCGTGCGCGTTCTGCGCCAGCACGTAGACGCCGTGCAGTTGCGCCAGCGCGAAGCCGAGCGGCGGCACCTGCGCTGGCGCGTCCGGCGCGGCCATGGGGGTCGCCGCGGAGCCGCCAGCCGGCGGCCACGTGCCGGGAGCGCGGCCGAGCAAGGCCGCGTAGTCGGCCAGCGGCTCGCGCACGCCCAGCCCGAGGCCGGACTGGCTGGGCCCAAGGCCGCGCGGCGGCGCGCCCGCAGCCGCCG
>QUBV01000053.1 GCA_014338185.1 Lysobacterales bacterium
CCTTCCGCCCTCGAATAGCCGACCGCGCTTTCTCCTTGCCATCGCCGGCCCTTTCCCCCATGTTATGGCCCCGCCGGGCGCGCGCCCGTTAGAGCATGGGCCTCTATGACCATTCGACCCTATCGTCAGATCATTCGCCGTAAAGCCCGGCAAATCCATGTCGGCTCGCTAGCCGTGGGCGGCGACGCCCTGATCAGCGTGCAATCCATGACCAACACGCTGACCTCCGACGCCCGCGCCACCATCGACGACCGCGACCGCGCCATGCTGGCGCTCTACCTCAAGACCGGCAAGAACATCGACGCGGTGGCCAAGACGTTCGGCGTCTCCATGAACACCGCCTACCTGCGGATCCGCCTGGCTCAAGCCGCCGACTACCAGTCCCGCCAAGCCGGCCTCTTCGAGCCGCCCTCCGAAGGCATCTGACACTCCCCGCGCGAGCTTTCGCCACGCGCAACGAGTTTTCATTCCGCCTTCCCGTTTCTTCCCTTTACGGCTCGCCATTTCCCAATTATCAAGGTCACCCTTGATCACTTATCGTGCTCCCCGTCACCAGGCGTAGATGCGGATCAGGAAGCTGGTCCAGAACGGCACGATGACCAGCATGAGCAGCGGCAGGCGCCAGCGCGCGCGTGCGCGGGCGATGCCCAGAGCAGGGTCGAAATCGCCGCGGTCCTGAGCGAATTGAGATAGGCGCCCAGGTACAGGCCGTCCTGCCACAGCCGCCGGTAGTTGTCGAGGTTGAAATGCAGTTCGAGCTGCCAGTCCTGCGACAGCGTGACGATGCTCGAATACGGCGGCTGCACGTTCGGGTCGATCGTGGTGAGGCTGATCTTGGCCACGATGAGGAACGGCAGCAGGAAGAACAGCCCCAGCCACAGCAGCGGCAGTCCCGCGACGATGAGGCGGCCGCGGCGCTGGCGCAGTTCGCGACCGAGCACGCCGATGCGCTGCACCAGTGCGCTGAACACGAGGTTCCAGAAGCCAAGCCAGCTGAAGGCGCTGGTGTTCACGCAGTCAGCACCACGCCATCGTCGGGATCCCACGACACCCACAGCTCGTCGTCCCAGCTGTAGTGTGGCCGCGAGTAGCGCGCCTCGTGGGTGATCTGCACACGCACGACCTGGCCGTGGTCGGTGGCGACGTGGTAGATCGACACATCGCCCAGGTAGGCGATTTCCACCACCTTGCCGTGCACCGCGTTGCGCCGGTCGGCCGGCCGCGTGTCGTGCACGCTGACCTTCTCGGGCCGCACCGCGACCGCCACCGGCGTGCCGATCGGCAACGGATCGCCGTGGTACATGAGGAAGTCGCCGCCGAGCGCCTCGCAATGGAACACGAGGTCCTCGCCCTGCTGCTGCGACACGCGCCCGTCGAACAGATTGACCGCGCCGATGAAGCCGGCGACGAAGCGGTTGGCCGGAAACTCGTACAGCTGCGCGGGCGTCGCCACCTGCACGATGCGCCCGGCCTCCATCACCGCGACGCGGCTGGACATCGTCATCGCTTCTTCCTGGTCGTGGGTGACCGTGATGAAGGTGATGCCGATGCGCTCCTGGATGCCCACCAGCTCGAACTGGGTCTGTTCGCGCAGCTTGCGGTCGAGCGCGCCCAGCGGCTCGTCCAGCAGCAGCAGGCGCGGCTGCTTGGCCAGCGCGCGTGCCAGCGCCACGCGCTGGCGCTGGCCACCCGACAGCTGGTCGGGGCGGCGCTTGCCGTAATCCTTGAGCTGCACGAGATCGAGCATCGCCGCGACGCGATCGGCGATCTCGCCGCGCCCCATGCGCTCCTGGTGCAGGCCGAATGCGATGTTCTGCGCCACGTTCAGGTGCGGGAACAGCGCGTAGCTCTGGAACATCATGTTGACCGGCCGCTCGTAGGGCGGCAGGTCGGTGATGTCGTCATCCCCGAGCAGGATGCGGCCCTTGTCGGGCGTCTCCAGCCCGGCGAGGATGCGCAGCAGCGTGCTCTTGCCGCAACCCGAACCGCCCAGCAGCGAGAAGAACTCGCCCTTGTAGATCTCGGCGCTGACATCGTCGACCGCCCAGGTCTGGCCGAAGGTCTTGGTGACGTTGCAGATGCGCAGGAACGGCTGGGCGCCGGGTTGCTGCCATGGTTCGATCGGGGCCTGGCGGCGACCGGGTTGCGCCATCGTCGAGTCTCCGGGTGCGGCTGTGGCGGAAAACGCTGGCTCAACGCCCCGACTTGATGCGCGTCCACGCGCGCACGCGCTCGCGCTGGGCGTCGTCGGGCAGCGTCACCGGGTCGACCAGCTTGGCCATGGTCTGGGCACTGGGAAACACCGCGGGATCGGCGGCGATGTCCGGTTCGACCAGGGCCTTGGCCTCGGCATTGGGGCTCGCGTAGTTGACATAGTCGGTGATCGCGGCCGACACCTTGGGCTCGAGCAGGTAGTTGATGAACTCGTGCGCATTGCCCTTGTGCGGCGCATCGGCCGGAATCGCGATCACGTCGAGCTGGCGCAGGCTGCCTTCGCGCGGGACCACGTAGGCGACCTCGACGCCGTTGCCGGCCTCGGCCGCGCGGTCACGCGCCTGCACCACGTCGCCCGAGTAGCCATGCGCGATGCAGACATCGCCGTTGGCGAGGTCGTTGATGTACTGGCTGTTGTTGAAGTAGCGCACGTAGGGGCGGATCGCGGCGAAGCTCGCGGCAGCCGCCTCGATGTCGGCGGGCGTGGCCGAGTTGGGGTCCTTGCCCAGCGCGAACAGTGCCGCGGCAAAGCCTTCCTGCTCGTCATCGAGCATCGCGATGCCGCAGCCCTTGAGCTTCTCGGCGACCTTGGGGTCGAACAGTTGCGCCCACGAATCGAGCACGAAATCGGCGCCGAGCGCCGCCTTGAGCTTGGCCGGGTTGTAGCCGATGCCGGTGGTGTGCCACATGTAGGGCACCAGGTGCGCATTGCCCGGGTCGATCGTGGCGAGGCCGGCGAGGATGGCCGGATCGAGCTTGTCCCAGTTGCCGAGCCTGGCCTTGTCCAGCGGCGTATACAGGCCGGCTGCGAGATGGCGCTGCGCAAACGGCCGCGCACTGGGGAATACCACGTCGTAGCCGGAGTTGCCGACCTTGAGCTTGGCGTCGAGCACCTCGTTCTCGCTGTAGACGTCGTAGGTGACCTTGATGCCGCTGCGCTGCTCGAACCCGGGGATCGTCGATTCGGCGATGTAGTCGGACCAGTTGTAGACGTTGAGCCGCGGCTCCTCGCGCGCGGGCGTGGGCGTGGCGGCGGTGGTCGGCTGTGTGGCCGGCGCGGTCGGCGCGTCGCCGGAGCGGCCGCCGCAGGCGGCCAGCGCAAGCGGCAGGATCAGGCAGGCAAGGCCGGAGCGAAGCTTCATCGGAGATCCCCTGTGTGACGATGGCGTGGCGCGGCCGCGGTGCGGTCGCGGGCGGACACCGTAGCATCGGGCCTGGGCCGCGCCGGGGCAATCCCCCGGCGTGGACCTGCGACCATCGTCCGCTGCCGCCGCGGCGGCGCCGCCCCTACAATGCGCGCGGCCGGCATCGGCCGGACTTGGGGGGAATGCATGTGAAGATCACGACGAGGTGCGCGGCCTGCGCACTGCTGGCGGTCGCGTTGCCGGTACTGGCGGCCGAGCCGGAGGGCGAGGCGGCCGCATGGACCACCGAAGGCTATGTGCTCGCGGGTACCGACTACATCTGGCGCGGCGTCTCGCAGACCGACCACAAGCCCGGCATCCAGGGCGAGTTCGGCGTGTATCACCACAGCGGCTTCTACGGCCAGTTGTGGGCCGCGCGCATGGATTTCGGCGATCCCGACGATGGCATCAGCTCCGAGGTCGACTTGGTGGTCGGCTGGAAGACCGACTTTGGTGAGCACGCTTCGCTCGACGTGTCGCTGCTGCGCGCGATCTATCCCGGCGCCAACCCCGGCTACGGCATCAACTACAACGAACTCGCGCTCACGCTGGGTTTCGCCGACCACTACGAGTTCGCGGTCGCCTGGTCCAACGACCTGTATGGCATGGGCGCCAGCGCGGTCGACTACGAGCTCAACGCCGACTGGCCGATCGGCGACACGCCGTGGGGCATCAAGGCCACCGCGGGCTGGTATGACCTGGACAGGATCGCGGGCGACAGCTACCAGTACGGCTACCTCGGTGCGTACTACAACCTTTCCGACAGCTTCAACATCGAGGCGGGCTACTACAGGACCTTCGGCTTCGACGAGGCCTTCGAGGACTCGATGGGCACGCTCGAGCAGGCCGACAGCCGCTTCGTCGCCGCAGTGACTTGGTCGTTTTGAACACGCTGACGGTCGGGCGCGAGGCCCGGCCGCGGCGGGTCGGGTGTGCAGCGGCCATCGCTGTATGTCTTGCGCAAGTGCGTGCGCGTGAGGTGGCGTTTCCCGCGGATTGGATGCACGCGTGCAGCCGCGGCGCGTCCAGGTGCGGATTCAGTTGGCGCGCACGCGCCAGGCTTCGGCGAGGGAAATCAAGCCGCTGCGCGCGAGGGCGACCGCTGCCGCGGTGAGCGGCACCATGCCTTCCTCGACCGCGAGGCGATGGATGGTGTCGGCCTCGGCGCCGGGCACGATCTGCGCGCGCAGGTGCTCGCTCATGACCAGCAGTTCGTACACCGCCTGGCGGCCGCGCACGCCCAACCCCTCGCAATGGCTGCAGCCGCGACCGCGGTGGAACACTTCGTCCGGCGCTACGCCCAGTGCCTCGCGCACGTGCGCGGCGACCTGCTCGATCTCGCGGCAGTGCGCGCAGGTCTTGCGCACCAGGCGCTGTGACAGCACCGCCAGCAGGCTCGCGCGCAGCAGGTAGGGTTCCACGCCCAGGTCGAGCAGGCGCGTGACCGTGGTCGCGGCCGTGTTGGTGTGCAGCGTGCTGAGCAGCAGGTGCCCGGTCAGCGCGCTTTCCACCGCGATGCCGGCCGTTTCGCGGTCGCGGATCTCGCCGACCATGATCACGTCCGGGTCGTGGCGCAGGAAGTTGCGCATCGCGCTGGCGAAGGTGAAGCCGGCGGCGCGGTTCACCTGCATCTGCTGGATGTCGGCGAGATGGAACTCGACCGGGTCCTCGATCGTCAGGATGTTGATGCGCTGCTGGCGCAACGCCTGCAGCATCGCGTACAGCGTGGTCGACTTGCCGCATCCGGTGGGGCCGGTGGCGAGGAACATGCCGTGGCTGCGGCTCATGACATCGTCCAGTCGCTGGCGGTCGTGGTCGGTGAAGCCGAGCTGGTCCAGGCTCCACAGGCTTTCGCGCACATCGAGCAGGCGGATCACGATGCTCTCGCCGAAGACCGCCGGCAGTACCGAGATGCGCAGGTCGACCTTGCCACCGTCGCGCAGCGTGAACGTGGTGCGCCCATCCTGTGGCCGGCGGCGTTCGGCCAGGTTCATGCCGCCGAGCACCTTGATGCGGCCGGTCACGGCCGGATGCAGCGCGCGCAACAGCGTGCGCACGGGAACGAGCTCGTCGTCGATGCGGAACAGCACGTCGGTGCCATGCGCCCCCGGCCGCAGGTGGATGTCGGAGGCGCGGCGCGCCACCGCGTCGGCGATGAGCCCATGCACGATGCGCACCACCGGTTGCTCACGCGCGAGGCGCTGCGCCTCGGCCTCGCTCGCCTCCAGTGCCAGGCTCGGGTCGAGTCCGAGCAGGCGAATCGTCTCGACGTCCTCGACTTCGTCGTAGTAGCGCGCGATCGCCTCGCGCAGTCCGCGTGCGGTGGCCACCAGCGGCAGCACGCGATCGGTGGTCACGAACTCCAGGGCGCTCAGCGCGGCGCCATGGGTCGGGTCTTCCATCGCGGCCACGAGCAGGCCGTGGCGCGAGCGCAGCGGCACGATGCGCAGGCGGCGCACGAGCTCGGGCGACAACAGGGCCGCGACCGCGGGATCGGCGCTGACCGCGGGCAATCGCACCAGTGGCAGCCCCAGGCGCTGTGCCTGGCGGTAGTCGCGTTCGCCCGCATCCTCGCCGCTGGCCAGCCAGGCGTCGAGCTCGATGCCATCGGCATGGCCCGGGTCGGTGATGGCACGCCGCTGCACCTGGTCCAGATAGCGGTCCAGCGCGGCATCGTCGGCGATGAGCAGGGGTCGTTGGGCGGTGGGCGTGACGCGATCGTCCATCTTCGTTGATCCTGGAGCTGCCATGCGGCGGGCATGGCCGGAAAGAGTGATTCCCGCCGGCGATGCAAGTTGTCGGCCAAGTCTGGGCAAGCTGCGGGCGGTCGCGACCGCCGTCCGGCACGCCCCGAACTGACGCGGGCTGTCCGAAACGTACAGGCGGCGCGCGCGACGCGTGTGGCGCACGACAGTACCGATGCGCGCGCGTGGATGCGGTACCGGCATGGCCCGGAGACGCTTCCTGCCATGGCCCGCGCGTGGATCGTGCGCACGACCCACGCGCGGTCGTCATGAGCGCCCGTGCATCACCTGCCCGTGGCGGCTGGCGGATCGCCCGCGCAGGTGCCCGGATCGCCCACGCGCTGGTGTGTGGGTGGATCGCAGCGCTTGGCCTGCATCGGCGGGTCGGTCTCCCCATCCAGTGCGGGGCCGGCGGTGCGGATCACGCATCCGATGTCCTTGAGCATGCGGCCTGCGAGCTTGCGGCATGTTTCCTCGGCGGGGTCGGCGCGGCGGGCGGTCGGCCCTGCCGGCTGGTCCGGCCAGAACCACAGTGCGGCGGCCGCAAGGACGCCGGCAGCGAGGATTGCGATGATCCATCGGTTCACTGCGACTGCCTCCATGCGCACGCGCGGGTCACGTGACCGGGCCTGCCACCCGGGTGAACGGTCGATCGTGGATACGGCGCCGCCGGTGCCTTGACGCCGGACGCGCCCGGCGATTCAGCGGACGCGCGGGAGAATCACGATCCCCGATACGCCTGGCCTCGCGCATGCGTATCGGCTTGGGCCGAACCGGACCGCACGCGGGCGGGCCGACCGGGAGTCGGGCGCTTGCAGCGATCGCGCTCAGGGGCGCAGCGGGTGCGGATAGGGGAAAGCCTGATAGCCCGGCGGCTGCTGGTCGAGGTGCCAGTCACTGCCCTCTTCGAGCAGGTCCGGGCAACGTATCCACACCTTGTCCGGGTCGTAGCCCGGGATCGCCTCCCAGTCCTCGTCCCAGTGGTCGGACCAGATGTAGGCCGCGGTGGTCTGGTAGGGCTGTGGCCGGCTGCCGCTGCAATCGTCGTCGTTGAGGCTGGCCGCATAGGGCACGTAGCCCTTGACCGTGTTGTTGTAGATCACGCCGTCGCCGCCACGCAGCGCGATGCCGTCGCCATACTGATTGCCGGAGGCACCGTCGCCATGGATCTCGTTTTCGTAGATCTCCCAGCTGCGCGAACCGGGATGACGCACCCCGTCGCCATCGCGACTGGGGCCGTGGGCGTCGATCTGGCCGTAGTCGCGGGTGCGTTGGGTGCTCACGAACAGGTTGTGGCGCACCACGTAGGCCGAGCCGTAATTCGCCGCCACGCCGTGGCGGTTGTCATGGAAGTAGTTGTCCTCGATGAACACCGCTTCGGCCGTGCCCAGTTGCAGCGGCGGCCAGGCGTCGCTGCCATCGCCATACACGGCCACGCCGTAGCCCCAGCAGCCCGGCACGCACTTGAAGTTCGACAGGAACGAGTTGTCGTGGATCACGCCGCGTTGCTGCGGCCCGCGCACGGTGAGGCCGGCGTTGGAGAACTTTTCGAACACCATGTCGTGCACGCGGAAGTCGCGGCAGCGACCGTACAGGCCGATGCCCGCGTCGAGGTCGGACTCCTGGTTGTTGCCCACCACGCGGAAGTCCGACAATTCGACCATGGCGCCTTCGCCGCACTGGAAGGTGATCATGTAGTCGTACCAGTTGCCCATCGCCACGTTGCGGCGGATGAGCGTGCCGCTGCCGTCGGTGGCGGTACCGGCACCGCGCACGGTGACGCGGGTTTTGCGGCCGGGGCCCGAGCCACCACCCCAGGTCACCAGCGCATCGTCCCAGTCGCAGCTGCCGGCACGGATGCGCACGGTGCCGCCGTCGGGCACGGCGTCCAGTGCCGCCTGGACGGAGGCGGGGTCGCAGTCGGCGAAGATCGGGCCTTCGAAACTGTCGGCGAAGATCGGCGGCTCCCAGGCGCCCTGTGCCACGAGCGGCAGGGCCAGGGCGAGCAACGGCAACAGGCGGGCGTGGCGCATGGGTGGGCTCGGCGTCGGGATGGGCGTGGCTTCATAGCAGGGCGCCCGGCTTCTGGCATCATCAAATCTGTGGAGCCCGGCCGCTGCGCGCAAGGCCGCCCGCGGGTCATGGCGCGCGTGCGCCCGACCGCCGGGCTGGCGTATCGTGGTGGCGGCAGGGTGCGGGTGATGGCAAAGGACGGATGCATGCGCAGGCATGGCGAATACAAGATGCCCGGCGGCAAGCTCACGGTGGTCGACCTCGCGGTCGAGCACGGGCGCTTGGTCGGGGTGGTGGTGAGCGGTGATTTCTTTCTGGAGCCGGACGAGGCGCTGGCGGCGATCAGCGCTGCCCTCGAGGGACAGGCGGCCGACCTCGACGAACTGCAGCTGACCCACCTGGTCGAGCGCGCCACGCCCGCCCACACGCGCATGTTCGGGGTCGACGCCCAGGCCATCGCCCGCGCGGTCCGGCGCGCCATCGAGAACGGGCCATCCGCATGAAGACGCAGTGGCGTGACCACGATTGGCAGCTCATCCATGGCCAGGCACGTTCGCCCGCGCTGCACATGGCGCTGGATGAGGTGATCACCGACGAAGTGGCCGCGGGCCGCCGCGCGCCGACGCTGCGCGTGTGGGAATGGGCCTCCTCGGCGGTGGTGATCGGCCGCTTCCAGTCACTGCGCAACGAGGTCGATCCGGACGGTGCCACGCGCCACGGCATCGAGGTGGTGCGGCGCATCACCGGCGGTGGTGCGATGTTCATCGAGCCGGGCAATACCATCACCTACTCGCTGTCGGCGCCGGCTTCGCTGGTCGATGGCCTGTCCTTCGAGCAGTCCTATGCGTTCATGGACGCGTGGGTGCTCGACGCGCTGCGCACGCTCGGCATCGAGGCCTGGTACCAGCCGCTCAACGACATCGCCTCGCGCAGCGGCAAGATCGCGGGTGCGGCGCAGATGCGGCGCGGCAATGCGGTCCTGCACCACGTCACCATGGCCTACGACATCGATGCCAACAAGATGCTCGAAGTGTTGCGCATCGGCCGCGAGAAGCTGTCGGACAAGGCCACCCAGAGCGCGGTCAAGCGCGTCGACCCGCTGCGCAGCCAGACCGGACTCGCGCGCGAAGCGGTGATCGAGCGCATGATCGACACCTTCCGCTCGCACCACGGCCTGCAGGCCGACAGCCTGCGTGAGGGCGAGCTCGAGCGCGCGCAGGCGCTGATGCGGCAGAAGTTCGCCACGCCGGCATGGACCGCCCTGGTGCCGTGAATCGCGCCGGGCCGGTGGCTGTCGTCACCACCATCGTGACGGTGGCGTCGGACGCGACCGGCCGCACCCTGGGTTGGCGTCCACGCGGCACACTCAGCCGCGCGCCGGATGTGCGCGGCCACGCGTGCCATGGCGCATGCCCAGCACGAGCGCGATCGCGGTAGCGAGATAGAACGCGAGCATCATGCCCGAGGGGCGAGCGTCGTAGCCGATGAGGATGTGCAGGATGCGGCCGGGCAGCGAGGTGTCGCTGAGCAACCAGGAACTGTCCCACACCTGCGCCTGCCATGCCGGGAGCAGGTCGGCCTGCGCGAGGTAACGCGCGGCATTGGCGGCCAGGCCGGCCGCGAGCAGCACGAGCATCCAGTTGGTGGCGGCGAAGAAATGCCGCACCGGGATGCGCAGCAGGCCGAAGTACAGCGCAAAGGCGAGCGCGGTACCGGCACCGATGCCGATGGCCAGGCCCGCGTACAGGCCGTCGGCGCCACCGGCCAGCATGCCGTACAGGAACAGCACGATCTCCGAACCCTCACGCAGCACCGCGAGCGCGACCACCGCGAGCAGCAGCGCGAGCGAACTGGCCCCGCTGCGCACCTGCGAGCCGAGCTGCTGCATGTGGCGCGCGAGCTCGCGCGCATGAGCCGACATCCACACCACGTGCCAACCGATCATGAGCACCGCGGCGAGCAGCACCGCCGCGTTGAACAGTTCCTGGCCCATGCCGCTGGCGAGCGCGGCGATGCGGCCCGCGAACCCGGCCACCAGCAGCGCGCCGGTCACGCCCAGCCCGATGCCGCCGGCAATGAAGGCGCCGCGGTGGCGCACGCCACGCGTCGCCGCCGCCACGATGGTGACGATGAGCGCGGCTTCGAGCACCTCGCGAAACACCAGCAGTGCAACACCCCACATGGCCTACTCCGCGATGAGACGGCCCTGCGCCGTGTCCTGGTGGAAATCGCCGAAGAACGCGTAGCTGCCTGGCGCCAGCGGGCCGATGAACACGCTGATCCGGCCTCCGGGCATCACGATCTTCTCGCGCTTGAGGTCGATGCTCTCGAACTCCTCGGGCGTGGCGTCCTGGTTGATGACGACGAGCTTGAACTTGGTCCCGGCCGGCACCTTGAGCTCGCTGGGCTGCCAGCGGTGGTTCTCGATCGTGAGCTCGAATTGCGGCAGGTCGTCGGCGCACACGGGCGGGGCGACCAAGGCCAACGCCAGCAACGCGCACCCGAGCAGGCGGCGCAAGCCGTACCGGTACAGGGCATGGGTGCGGGACAGGCTCATGGCCGCACCTCAGCCGCGGGCGCGGCGGGCTGGTAACGCAGGTTGTCGAGCAGCGGCGTGCGCGGACGCTGGATGTGCAGGAACTCCACGCCGGCACGCTGATGGCAGGCGGTGCAGGCCGCCGACAGGCCGTCATAGGCCTTGGCGAACGCGGCCGGATCCTTCTTCTCCAGCGCCTGCTGCACCGCGCGGATCGCGGGATTCATCATTGCGGGCATGACCTCGGCCAGGCGATCGGGTTGCAGTTCGGCGGCATCGCCATTGCTCGCCTCGATGCCGCGCAGGGCCTCGCCCAGTTCGCCGACCATGAAGTAGGCAAGGTTCCAGTTGCCCGCATGGCCGGCCCACCACAACCTGTCGTGCCGCAGCTGCAGGTCGAGCATCTGCTGGCCGAGTTCGGGCGCGGGCATGCGCCGCTCGAGCTCGGCGATGCGCGCCTTGAGTGCGGCGATGTCGTCGGCCGCGTGCGGCGCGGCAGGCGGCTCGGCGGCGGCCAGCGTGACCGTCGCGGCAAGCAGCGCCAGCCATGCGCGGCGGCGGGTGGCTGGCTGTGCGAAGGTCATGACCGGCTCCAAACGAGAACCATTCTCATTTGTATCATCCGCCCAATCGGTGCGTGGTGCAAGTTCGCCGCCACGGCCATTCATGCCCGGGCCAGCTGCCGCCGCGCGGTGTTGCGCTCCCGTGTGGGCTGGCGCGGCTTGCGTGCGCATGCCGATCCACGACAAGCTCGGTGCCGGCAACACCGGCAGGGAGTCACCCATGAACATCCTCTCGTCATCGCGCATCCGCATCCGGGCGGGCTGAGCCGCGATGGCGCGCGCACTGTGGCTGGTACTGGATTCGCTGGGCATCGGGGGCGCCAGCGATGCGGCGGCCTATGGGGATGCCGGCGCCGACACCTTCGGCCACATCGCCGCCGCATGTGCGGCCGCGCCGCGCGGGCCGCTGCGCCTGCCGACGCTGGCGCGGCTGGGCCTGGTGCACGCGCATGCGCTGGCGAGCGGGCAGTGGGCGGCGGGGCTGGGCGCGCTGCCGATGCCACAGGCGCAATGGGGCTGCATGCAGGAACGCGCCTGCGGCAAGGACACGCCGTCGGGGCACTGGGAAAGCGCGGGGGTGGTGCTCAGCCAGGCGTTCGGCCTGTTCGAGGCCCGCGAGAGCAGTTTCCCCGACCAACTGCTGGCGGCGCTGGTGGCGCGCGCGCGGCTGCCGGGCGTACTCGGCAATTGCCACGCCTCGGGCACCGACATCATTGCGCGGCTGGGTGCCGAGCACATCGTCAGCGGCAAGCCGATCGTCTACACCTCGGCCGATTCGGTGTTCCAGATCGCCGCGCACGAGCTGCACTTCGGGCTCGACCGGCTCTACGCGACCTGCCGCATCGCGCGCGAGCTGCTGGAGCCATGGAACATCGGTCGGGTGATCGCGCGCCCGTTCGTGGGCGAGGTTGCAACCGGTTTCACGCGCACCGGCAATCGCCACGACTATGCGCTCGCGCCGCCCGCGCCGACCCTGCTCGATGCCGTGTGCGAAGCCGGTGGCGAGGTGTGGGCAGTGGGCAAGATCAGCGACATCTTCGCCGCGCGCGGCGTCAGCCACAGCCTGCTCGCCAGTGGCCACGATGCGCTGTTCGACGCAACCGAGGAAGCGCTGGCGCAGGCGCGCGCGGGCGACCTGGTCGCGACCAACTTCGTCGACTTCGACAGCGTGTACGGCCATCGTCGTGACGCACCGGGCTACGCCGCGGCACTGGAAGCCTTCGACGCACGCCTGTCCCGGCTGCTGGCGGCGTTGCGCGAGGATGACCTGGTCGTGCTCAGTGCCGACCATGGTTGCGATCCGACCTGGCCGGGCAGCGACCACACCCGCGAATGCGTGCCGCTGCTGGCGTGGGGGCCGCGCCTGCCGGCGCGTGAGCTCGGCCGCCGTGCGAGCTTCGCCGATCTGGGTCAAGGCCTGGCCACCCACCTGGGCCTGCCGCCGCTCGCGGCGGGCCGCTGCTTCCTCAAGGACTGATGCGATGAGCACACCCCATATCGAAGCCGCGCCCGGCGACATCGCGCCGAGCGTGCTGTTGCCTGGCGATCCGCTGCGCGCGCGCTTCCTCGCCCACGAACTGCTCGAGGCGCCGCGCCAGGTCAACGCACGGCGCAACATGCTCGGCTTCAGTGGCCGCTGGCAGGGGCTGCCGGTCACGATCATGGGCGGCGGCATGGGCATCCCCTCGACCGCGATCTACGTGACCGAGTTGGTGCGCAGCTACGGCGTGCGCCAGATCGTGCGCGTCGGCACCTGCGGCGGGATCGGCGCGGTGGAACTGGGTGAGGTGCTGCTGGCGCAGTCGGCCAGCAGCGATTCGCGCTTCAACCGCCTGCAGTTCGGCGGCCATGACCTGGCGCCCTGCGCCGACTTCGGTTTGCTGCGCGCCGCGGTCGAGGCCGCGCCGGCCGGCGCCGTGGCCGCGCGCGTGGCCCATGTGTTCAGCACCGACTGCTTCTATGACGGGGATCCGCAACTGTTGCAGCACCTGCATCGCCACCACATCAGCGGCATCGAGATGGAAGCGGCCGGGCTGTACGGCCTGGCGATGCGCGAAGGTTTCCGCGCGCTGGCGATCCTCACGGTGAGCGACCATCTCGAGCGCGACGCGCACATGCCGGCGGACGAGCGCGAGCAGGGCCTGGTGCGCGTGGCGCGGCTGGCACTGGAATGTGTCCGGCGCGTGGTGACCACCTGACGACGCTGCGCGGGTTTGCACGCGTGCGCGCGCTGCGCCACCATCGTCGCTCCTTTCCCGGACAGGAACGATGACATGACCGACACCTGGCTCGGCAGCCTCAAGACGGCCACGCCGCAAGACGGATTCGAACTGGCGATCAAGCTCTCGCGCATGGGCGTGAAGTACACCCAGCCCTCGGCCGAGGCGCGCGACCGGCTGCGCCCGCAGTACGCCGAGGATGCCCATGCGCTGATCGCGTCCTCGCAGGTGGTGGCGATCAACTTCCAGACCATCGCCGCGGCCAACAACTACTGGCGCGGTGCGTGATGCGCGCGCGGCCGCCTTGACATGGGTCAGGGCGGCAGTGTGGCTGCGGCGTAGCATGACCCCGGTTTGTTGCAAATCGGAGTCATTTCCATGTCGCTGCAGCTGGATCCCGAACCCAACGTCCATGTCTTCGACGCGCGCGGCATCGCGCGGCGCTTTCGCCATTCGGCGATCTTTGGCGCATTGGGCGCGCTGCGCAATGGCGAGACCATGCGCTTCATCAATGACCACGATCCGATCCCGCTGCTGGGCCAGCTCAACCAGCGCTTCGGCGACTACCTCAGCGTCACCTACCGCCAGCGCGATGCGGCCGGCGTGGTGATCGACTTCGGTATCGACGGCCTGCCGGAAGAATAGGTATGGCGCTGCAGGACTTCTTCGCGCAGGCGCCGCGCATCCGCGTGCATGATGCGCTGGCGCAGTTCCTCGGCGCGGCTGACGACGGCTGCATGGAATACGGCTACGCCGACGCGGTGCGCCTGGCCGGGCACTCGTGTCCGACCGTGGCCGGCGCGTTCCTCATGGCGCGCGCGGCGCTGCGCGCGCTGTATCCGGACACCACGCCCGAGCGCGGCGGCATCCGCGTGGACATGGGCGGCGGCGAGGGCGAAGGCACCCATGGCGTGATCGCGCAGGTGTTCACGCTGGTCACGGGCGCCGCCGCCGACAACGGCTTCCACGGCATCGCGGGCCAGTTCGTGCGCCGGGGCCTGCTGCGCCATGGCGTGGCCGGTGTGCGCGGCATCGCCCGCTTCACGCGCGTGGACGATGGCAGTGCGGTCGAGGTGTGGCTGGATGTCTCGGGGATCCCACCGGCGCCGCAGATGCGCATGCTCATGGGCCGTGCGCTCGCAGTCGATGCGAGCGCGGCCGAACGCGCCGAGTTTGGCCGCGTGTGGCAGCAGCGCGTGCGCAGCCTGTTGCTCGAACATGCCGACGACCCCGCGGTCATCATCGTCGAACGCCACGGCCACGCCGCCCGCGCCTAGCGCCGCGACCCCAGGCGCGGATGGCCGCGCCGCGGCCTTTTCCGCGACAATGAGCGGCCCGTCGATTGTGGATGCCACCGTCCATGCCTGCCTTGCGCGCGACACTGTTGCTGCTGCTGGTGATCGTGCCCAGCACGATCGTGCACATCGTGCCCCTGCTCGCGGTGACGCTGCTCAAGGCGCTGTTGCCGTCGGCGCGCCTGCGCCGCGCCTGCAATCCGCTGCTCACCGGCCTGGCCGAGAGCTGGATCGGAATCAACAACCTGCTGTTCGACCACTGCGTCCACACCCGCCTGGACCTGCACGAACAGGCCAGCCTGCAACGCGACGGCCATTACCTGGTGTTCGCCAACCACCAGAGCTGGGTCGACATCCTCGTGCTGCAGCGGGTGTTCAACCGGCGCATTCCCCTGCTGCGCTTCTTCCTCAAGCGGCAACTGTTCTGGGTGCCGCTGCTGGGACTGGCGTGGTGGGCGCTGGACTTCCCGTTCATGGGCCGCTACACCGCGCGCCAGGTGGCGCGCAACCCGGCGCTCGCGCGGCGTGACATCGAGGCCACGCGCCGCGCCTGCGACAAGTTCCGCGAGATCCCGGTGTCGATCATGAACTTCGTCGAGGGCACGCGCTTCACGCCGGCCAAGCATGCCGCGCAAGGCTCGCCGTACCGGTACCTGCTCAAGCCCAAGTCCGGCGGCGTCGCCTTCGTGCTCGGTGCCATGGGCCAGGGCCTGCATTCGATCCTCGACGTGACCATTGCCTATCCGTCCGGTGCACCGAGTCTGGCGGACCTGCTCGGCGACCGTCTGGACAGCGTGCGCGTACAGGTGATCGAGCGCGCGATTCCGACCGAACTCGCGCAGGGCGACTACCAGCACGACCGCGCGTTCCGCGTGCAGTTCCAGCATTGGCTCAACGAGACTTGGCACGCCAAGGACGCCACCCTCGCGCAGTGGCTTGCGCCCGCGCCCGCCGCGCAGCATCGCTGAGCCGACGCTCGACCTTGGTCGTATGGCGTCGCCGCCATCGCTGGCCAAGAGTCTGCGCGTGACGCATGCGCGCGCGGCGGGACCCGACAGCGCGCGCAGGATGGAGTCGAGCGATGCGCATCGGACTGTTGGCGGACCTGCATGCCAACCGCGAGGCGACCGAGGCCTGCATGCTGGCCTTGGCCGACGCGGGCTGCACCCAGTGGGTGTTCCTCGGTGACCTGGTGGGTTACGGCGCCGATCCGGAGTGGCTGGTCGACTGCGCGCGCGAGCAGGTGGCGGCGGGCGCGATCGCGGTGCAGGGCAACCACGATGCGGCGGTGGACGACGGCTCGATCCAGCCGATGCACGAACACGCGCGTGCCGCGCTGGAGTGGACGCGGGGCCGGCTCGATCGTTCCCAGCGCGAATTCCTGCGTGGCCTGCCACTGCAGGTCGTCGATGCCGACCGCCTGTACGCGCACGCGAGCGCCGCGATGCCGGCGCGCTGGGCCTATGTATCCAACGCGCTTGCGGCGTGGCAGAGCCTGCAGGCGACCCCGCAGTGGCTGACCCTGCTTGGCCACGTCCACGACCAGGCCGTCTATTACACCGGGGCCACCGCGCAGGCCATCCATTTCCAGCCGGTGGCCGGTGCGGTGCTGCCGCTGCTGCCGAGCCGGCGCTGGCTAGCGATCGTGGGCAGTTGCGGCCAGCCCCGCGATGGCAATCCCGCCGCGGCCTGCGCCTGGCTGGATACGGGCACGCGCCGGCTCGGCTTCCTGCGCGTGCCCTACGACCACGAGCGGGCGGCCGCCAAGGTCGTCGCGGCGGGCCTGCCGCGGTCGCTCGCGCAGCGCCTGCTGCAGGGACGCTGACCGTGCCGGCCGTGTTGCAGGCGGGCATGCAGCTGGGCGGATTCACGCTGCTGCAACCGCTGCACGAGGGCGGCATGGCCACGCTGTGGCGCGTGAGCCATCCCGATCATGGGTCGTCCCTGCTCATGAAGATGCCGCGCGTCGCCTATGGCGAGAGCGTGAGCCAGGTGGTCGGCTTCGAGGTCGAGCGCATGCTGTTGCCGCTGCTTGCGGGCGCGCACGTGCCGCGCTTCATCGCCAGCGGCGACGAGGGTGACCAGCCGTGGCTGGTGATGGAGCAGGTCAGTGGCAGCACGCTGCGCCCGCTGCTCGACCAGGCGCCGATCGCGCCCGGGCGTGTGGCTGCGCTCGGCGCGCTCGCGGCCATCGCGCTGGCCGACCTGCATCGACAGCAAGTGGTGCATCTGGACATCAAGCCGAGCAACCTGCTGCTGCATCGCGGTGCCGACGGCAACGAGCGCATCGTGCTCATCGATTTTGGGCTGTCGCGCCACGCGCAGTTGCCCGACCTGCTGGCCGAGCAGTTCCACATCCCGATGGGCACCGCGCCCTACATTGCGCCCGAGCAGGTGCTCGGCGTGCGCAGCGATCCACGCAGTGATCTGTTCGCGCTGGGCGTGACCTTGTACCACCTGGCCACTGCGCAGCGGCCGTTCGGCTTTCCGGGCAGCCAGCGTGGCCTGCGCCGCCGCTTCTACCAGGACCCTGTGCCGCCGCGCAGCCACGTGGCGGCGATTCCGCGCTGGCTGCAGGAGACGATCCTGCGTTGCCTCGAAGTGGATCCGGACGCACGCCATCCGACCGCCGCGCAACTCGCGCTCGACCTGCAGCATCCCGAGCAGGTCACGCTGACCGCGCGCGCCGAGCGTCTGCAGCGTGCCGGCCGAATCGAGCGCGCGCGCCGTTGGTGGCGCGCGCTGGGCATGGAGCCCGAACGCATCAGTGCGCGCGCGGCACAGGCCGCGCGCGCGCCACTGATCATGGTCGCGCTCGATCTCAAGCAGCCCGACCCGGCACTGGACCTGGCGCTGCGCGACACGGTGCAGCGGCTGGTCGCCACCGCGCCGGGCGCGCGGCTGGCCTGCGTCACGGTGCTGCGCACCGCGCGCATCGGCCTGGACAGCAACATCGACGCGGAAGGCCGCAACCGCCACCTCAAGCGCCTGGCCGGGTTGCGTGACTGGGCGCGCACGCTCGCGTTGCCCGACCATCGCATCACCTTCCATGTACTGGAATCGCCCGATGTTGCCGATGCGTTGATCGAGTACGCGCGCAACAACGCGATCGACCACCTCATCATGGGGGCGCGCGGCGTGACCGGCGTGCGGCGCCTGCTCGGCAGCGTGTCGGCGCGTGTGGTGGCCGAGGCCGGTTGCACCGCCACGGTGGTGCGCGCGCGTGGCGAGGCTGCGGCCACGACCAGTCCGTGAGATGGACGCATTGCGCGTCATTGCGGCAATCGACCCGGGCGGGCCGCGGCCCTGCAGCGTTGCCGCACCGCGCCGCGGGGGGCAGTGCGGCTGCGGGCGCCGTGGCCCGCAGCCGCCGTCGTTGCCTACGGCCAGACGTCGTTGAAGCCGTCGCGGAAGATGGTGTCGCCGTAGCAGACCAGCGGTGACACGCTCAGCTTGGCGCTGAGCGCATGCCGGCTGCCCAGTTGCACCATGGCTTCGGGGCGGACCGGCTCCAGTCGCGCCTGCAGTGCGTAGCCCGTGCTGGTGTGGGCCTGCGCCGCCGGGGCGAGGCTGCCGTGCAGTTCGATGCGGCCGGCCTGCGCGGGCAGCGCCGCCGCCGCGCAGCCGAGCACGGCCAGGCACAGGCCGCGACGCAGGCGTGCGTCACGATGGAGTGGATGGGTCATGGCGCTCACTCCGCACGGTTGGACAGCGCTTCGACCTTGGCAGCCAGCGCGTCGAGGCGTGCGCGCAGGTCGGCGTTTTCCGCTTCGAGCTTCTGGTTGAGGCCCTGGATCGCCGCCAGGGCCACGCCGTTGGCGTCGACCGTGGAGATGTGCTGCGCGTCATGGCCCAGGCCGAACGCGCTGGCGAAGTCCTCGGCCACCGGGCCGAGGTGGCGACCCTCGGCCTCGCCGTCGAGGTAGTACCAGGTCTGCATCGGCATCGCGACCAGCTTGGCCAGGACCTCGCCCGCATCGACATTGGCAAAGCCCTGCTTGAAGAAGCGGCTGGACGCGTTCGTCCAGGTGCCGCCCGGGGAGAGATAGGCGCCGTTGCCGTTGGTGCTGTTGGTTCCCACCTTGAACGGCTGGGCCGCCATGGGCAGGGCGCCGTTGAAGCCGATGATCTGCGCATTGGCGCCCACGATCATGGCGATGCCACCGCCGGTGCCCGGTTTCTGGAGCATGAACCCGTCGATGATATTGCTCATGTCCCAGCTCTTGTCGGCGCCGTACTTGAAGCTGAGCGATGCCACGCTGGAGCCATCCCGCGGCGCGATCGTGAGCGTCTTGTCGAGGGGCGCGCCTGAATTGTTGGTCGCGGTGTTGATGCCGACTCCGCCCTTGGCGCCGATGATGAACTGGTCGGCTGCGCTGTCGGAGTAGGCGTTCGGGCTGTTGCGGTCGCCCCACACGAAGGAGCCGGCGTTGTTGGTTTGTCCGTTCCAGCCGCCGGCAAATGAATAATCGCCTGCCGCACCGAAGGCGAAGCTGACGCTGGTGGCACGCACGCCGGGGGTCACGGCGGACGAATATGGACCCAGCTCCACGCTTCCGTCACCGCGGGCGCGCATGACGTTGTAGCCATTGCGTTTGACCATCACTTCCCCGTCGTCGGCGGTGCCGATGTAGCTGCCCACGGGAATGCCCGCATTGCCGTCCAGCGTCCACGAACCCGGGCAGGAAGCGCCGGCCGGTGCGACGGGACTGCGACTGTCGAGTGCCTCCCAGTCGCCATTGCCGGACTTGACCGCGACCGCGAGCCAGGTCTGCGCGGAACCGGCCAGGCTCGCGCCGAAATCGACCGGCACGCTGAAATTGCCGTCGGTGACCGCGACGCCGTGCACGTCGATCGGACCGGCCACCACGTTGCCGCCCTGGGCGGCCGAATACAGCGTCAGGCGCAGGTCGTACTGGCCGTTCGCCGGCTCGCCGGCGGCGCTGAGCGAGCCGTGGTAGTTGAAGCTCTCGGCATGCGCGACGCCGGCACCGGCCAGTGCAAGGCACAGCATCAAGGCAAGACCGTTCCTGTTGGTTTTCATGATCTGGAAACTCCCCGCGGTTGGACGGGCTCGTGCCCGCAATTCCAGTATCACGCAGGATCGTGCCAAAAGGAGACATGGCGCCGTGCGGGCCCATGGCTTTTGTAGCCTGGCCAAGGTGCGGCCCCGGCCATGGCGCAGCCGGCCCGCCGGCGTCACCGAGCCGGCGGCTCAGGCCGGATCGGGTGGTTCGATGTGCTGCGCGCGCAGCAAGGCGCCCGCGGCGGGGTCATCGTCGAGCAGCCGGAACCCCGCGAATTCGAATGCGGGCGCGACCGCGCATGTCACCAGCGCGTAGTCGCCGAGCGGGCGCGCGGACTGCCAGCACCCGGCCGGGACCGCAACCAGCGGCCGCGTGCCATGCGCGTCGGCGCGACCGAGGCGGTGGCGCACCAGGCCACGGACCTGCGCGTCGAACACCGACAGTTCCAGCGCATCGCCCTCGGCGTGCTGCCACACCTCGTCGGCGTCGATGCGATGCCAGCGGCTGGTTTGCCCGGCCGCGAGCAGATAGTGGATCGCGCTGGCGAGCGGGCGCTCGTGCGCGTCGTCGGTGATGCGGCGCGCGGACGCATACACGCGGCGGTAGTGGCCGCCTTCCGGATGCGGCGCCAGGTCGAGCAGGGCGATGAGTTCGCGGACGCGCGGGTGCATGGGCGTCAGTGGCGCGTGGCCGTGCCGGCGCCATCGGCCGCGAACAGCGCGTCGATGTCGGCCGGGTCGAACACGTAACGGCGGTTGCAGAACTCGCAGTCCACCTGCACCGAGCCCTGCTCGGCCAGCGCCGCGGCGCACTCGGCCCGACCGAGCGAATGCAGCATGTCGCCCACGCGCTCGCGCGAGCAGCTGCAGCGGAACGCCAGCGGGTGCGCACCCTGCAGGCGCACGCCATCCTCATGGAACAGGCGCAGCAGCAGCGTGTCCACCGGGGTGTCCAGCAGCTCATCCTCGCCAAGTGTGGCCAGCAGGTGCTGCACGCGGTTCCAGCCATCGGGATCGGTGCCGAGGCGATGCCCGCCGCCGCCGGCCAGCTGCTGCACGAGCAGACCGGCGCAGCGATCGCCGGCCTGTGCCAGCACGATGCGCGTGGGCAGTTGCTCGGAGCGGGTGAAATACCGCTCGAACGCACCCGCCAGTTCGCCGCCCTCCACCGGTACCACGCCCTGGTAGCGCGTCCGGGTCGCGTGATTGTCGATGGTGATGGCCATGCGCGCGGCCTGGTCGAGGCGGATCGCGGCCTGCGGCACCGCGCCGTCCCAGCGTGCGATGCCGCGCACGTGGCCGTCGTGCGTGCATTCGGCGAACAGCAGCTTGAGCGCGCCGCTGTCCTGCACCTGCACCGAGAACTTGCCGTCGAACTTGAGCGCGCTCGTGAACAGGGCGCTGGCCGCCAGCGCCTGGCCGAGCAGCACGCCCAGCGCGCCGCCGTAGTCGCCGTGCGCGCGCAGCTCGCGCCAGGCGCCGTCGAGGCGCACGTGGGCGCCGCGCACATCGGCGCGTTCGAGCTGGAAGCGGGACAGGGCGTCGGTGGCTGGCATGGCGCGGGATCGGGGTGGCACGCGGGATTGTCGCAGGTCAGCGCCGCGTCGGCAGGCGGCGGGCCGAGGGCAGGGCCGCGCGCACCTCAGGCCGCCAGGCGCGCACCCAGCGTGCGCAACAGGTCGTGGGCGGCGCGCAGGCGCTCGCTGGTACCCTCCAGCGGCAGCTTGAGGCGCAGCTTGTCCGGACCGTCGAGCGCGTATACGCGCGGCTGGCGCTGGATCAGGCCGATCACGGTCAGCGGCTCGATCGCGGGTTGCGGGCCAAACAGCACGCGGCCGCCCTGCGCGCCCAGTTCGAGCTTGCGGATGCCCAGCGCGGTGGCGGCGAGCTTGAGCGTGGTCACGGTGAACAGGTGCTTGACCGGATCGGGCAGCAGGCCGAAGCGATCGATCATCTCCACCTGCAGTTCACGCAGCTGGGCCTCGTCGCGCGCGCTGGCAATGCGCTTGTACAGCGTCAGGCGCGCGTTGACATCGGGCAGGTAATCGTCGGGGATGAGCGCGGGGATGTTGAGCACGATCTCGGCCTCGCCCGCGTCGGTCAGCTCGAAATCGGCCACCTGGCCCGACTTGAGCGCGCGCACCGCGCGGTCGAGCATCTCCGAGTACAGCGCGAAGCCGACTTCCTCGATCTGGCCCGATTGCTCCTCGCCGAGCAGTTCGCCGGCGCCACGAATCTCCAGGTCGTGGGTCGCGAGCGTGAAGCCGGCGCCGAGTTCGTCGAGCGAGGCCAACGCCTGCAGGCGCTTGTCGGCGTCGGCGGTGATGTTGCGTGCGTCGGGCACCATGAGGTAGGCGTAGGCGCGGTGGTGCGAACGGCCCACGCGCCCGCGCAGCTGATGCAGCTGCGCCAGGCCGAAGCGGTCGGCGCGGTTGATGATGATGGTGTTGGCGCTGGGCACGTCGATGCCCGATTCGATGATCGTGGTGGCCACCAGCACGTTGAAGCGCTGGCGGTAGAAGTCGAGCATGATCTGCTCGAGTTCCTTGTCGGGCATCTGGCCGTGGGCATGGCGGATGCGCGCCTCCGGCAGCAATTCGTGCAGTTCGCGCGCGGTCTTCTCGATCGTGGCCACATCGTTGTGCACGAAGTACACCTGGCCGCCGCGCGCATGCTCGCGCTGCATGGCCTCGCGCACGGTGGCCGCGTCCCATGGCCCGACGAAGGTCTGCACCGCGAGCCGGTTGGCCGGTGGCGTGGCGATGATCGACAGGTCGCGCAGGCCCGCCATCGCCATGTTGAGGGTGCGCGGGATCGGCGTGGCGGTGAGCGTGAGCACGTCGACTTCGGCGCGCAGCTTCTTCAGCGCTTCCTTGTGGCGCACGCCGAAGCGCTGTTCCTCGTCGATGATGACCAGGCCAAGGTCCTTGAAGCGCACGTCGCGCTGCACCAGTTTGTGGGTGCCGATCATCACGTCGCCTTCGCCGGCGGCCAGCCGCGCCAGCGCGGCCTGCATTTCCGCCGGTGTCTTGAAGCGCGACAGCACCTCGACGCGGATCGGCCAATCGGCAAAGCGGTCGCGGAAGTTCTGGTAGTGCTGCTGCACCAGCAGCGTGGTCGGCGCGAGCACCGCC
Source organism: Lysobacterales bacterium (assembly GCA_014338185.1). Classification (GTDB taxonomy): domain Bacteria; phylum Pseudomonadota; class Gammaproteobacteria; order Xanthomonadales; family Rhodanobacteraceae; genus Dokdonella_A. The sequence goes on from QUBV01000053.1 coordinate 22,929, forward strand.
ACCTGCTTGCCGGCGGTGGCCGCGGCGAATGCCGCGCGCAGCGCGACTTCGGTCTTGCCGAAGCCGACATCGCCGCACACCACCCGGTCCATCGGCCGTGCCGAGGCGAGGTCGTCGAGCACCGCCGCGATCGCGCTGCTCTGGTCGGGCGTCTCCTCGAACGGGAAGCTGGCGCCGAATTGCTCCACCAGCGCGCGATCGACCGGCAAGGCCACGCCACGGCGCGCCTCGCGCTGGGCATGGATCGCAAGCAGTTCGGCCGCGGCGTCGCGCACCTTGGCAGCGGCCTTGCGCCGTGCGCGCTCCCATGCATCGCCGCCGAGCGCGTGCAGCGGCGCCTGCTCGGGCACGCTGCCCGAGTAGCGCGAGACCAGGTGCAGTTGCGCGACCGGCACGTACAGCTTGTCGCCACGCGCGTATTCGATCGCCAGGAATTCGGCCTGGGTACCGCCCACGTCGAGCTTGACCAGGCCTTGGTAGCGGCCCACGCCATGGTCGACGTGCACGATCGGCGCGCCCGGCGACAGTTCCGACAGGTCGCGCAGCACCGCTTCGGGATCGCGTGCCGCGCGCCGCCGCCGCCGCGCCTGGCGCGCGCGTTCGCCGGACAGCTCGCGTTCGGTGAGCACGGTGAGCTGCGCGCCATCGAGCGCGAAGCCGGTTTCCAGCGGCGCCACCGTGATCGCCAGCGGCGCGGCGCCCGGCCCGCCAGCTGCGAACGCCT
>QUBV01000003.1 GCA_014338185.1 Lysobacterales bacterium
AGCGGCGGCTCGGCCGGCGCGGACGGCGCGGCGACCGCCGCGGCGCGCGCGCTGGCCGGTGCCGGCCTGGGGGTGCCCGGTGCGGCGTGGCCATTGCCCGCGGGGGCTGCGACCTGGTCGAGCAGTTCGAACAGCGTGGCGGGTGTCACCGGCTTGCGCAGGCGGTGCTCGGCGCCGTGGGCATCGCCCGCGGACAGCGCGATCACGATGCGGCCGCTCGACTGCGCCTTGAGCCAGTCCATGTGGCCATAGACCGAGTCGACGTCGACGATGAGCACATCGGCATTGCTGGCCGGGCCGGTGCGCCAGGCCGAATCGGGGCGCGCCGCCAGCAGGCGGCCGAGCTTGTCCGCGTCGTCACTGCTGCCACCAAGCAGGCTCAGGGTGCGGGCTTTGTCGTTCACGGGCATGGATTCCATCAGGGGGTTGCTCGCATGCAAGCAAGAACCGTACCGCAGGCGGGCACGGCCGTGGCGCGGCTCAGGGCGCCGAAACTGACGCTGGCTGTCAGGCTTGGACCGTTTCGTCCGTGGCGGGTGCGGGCGCGTGGCCGCCGCGCTGCTGCAGTTGCCACAACTGGGCGTAGCGGCCGCCGCGCGCGAGCAACTGGGCGTGGCTGCCGCGCTCGACGATGCGGCCGTGCTCGAGCACGACGATCGTGTCGGCGTGCACGATCGTGGACAGGCGGTGCGCGATCACGAGCGTGCTGCGACCACGCGCGATCTCCGCCAGTTCGTGCTGGATGACCTTCTCGGTGCGCGTGTCGAGCGCGCTGGTGGCCTCGTCGAAGACGAGGATCGAGGGCCGCTTGAGCAGGGTGCGCGCGATCGCGACGCGCTGCTTCTCGCCTCCGGACAGCTTGAGCCCGCGTTCGCCGACGTTGCTGTCGTAGCCTTGCGGCAGCGATGTGATGAAGTCGTGGATGTGGGCCGCGCGCGCGGCCGCGACGACCTCCTCGCGGCTCGCATCGGGGCGGCCGTAGGCGATGTTGTAGTAGATCGTGTCGTTGAACAGCACGGTGTCCTGCGGCACGATCCCGATCGCGGCGCGCAGCGAGGCCTGGCTCACCGCGCGCAGGTCCTGGCCGTCGATCGTGATGCGCCCGCCGGTGACGTCGTAGAAGCGGAACAGCAGCCGCGCCAGCGTCGACTTGCCCGCGCCGGTGGTGCCGACCACCGCCACGGTATGCCCGGGCGGAATGCACAGGTCGATGTCGTGCAGGATGGTGCGCTCGGGCTGGTAGCCGAAATCGACGTGCTCGAAGCAGATTTCGCCTGCGGCCACGGCCAGCGGCGGTGCGCCCGGCGGGTCGGCGATCTCGCGCTCCTCGGCCAGCAGTTCGAACAGGCGCTCGATGTTGATGAGGCCCTGCTTGACCTCGCGGTAGACCATGCCCAGGTAGTTGAGCGGCGCGGCCAGCTGCAGCAGGAAGGCGTTGACCAGCACGAAGTCGCCGATCGTCATGCTGCCCGCCACCACGCCATGGGCGGAGCGCCACAGCAACAAGGTCAGGCCGATCGCGACGATGCCGGCCTGGCCCACGTTGAGCACCGCGAGGGTTTTCATGCTCTTGACGGTCGCTTCCTCGTAGCGCACCAGCGCGGCGTCGTAGCGTGCCTGCTCGTGGGCCTCGTTGCCGAAGTACTTGACCGTCTCGTAGTTGAGCAGCGAGTCCACCGCACACTCGTTGGCCTCGGTGTCGGCGCTCTTGGCGGCGCGGTAATAGCGCATGCGCCACTCGGTGATCGAGAACGTGAACGCGATGTAGGCCACCAGCGTGGCCAGCGTGATCGCGGCGAAGGTCCAGTCGAAGCGCGAGATGAGGATGCCGCAGACCAGGCTCACCTCGAGCAGGGTCGGCAGGATCGTGTAGATGGTCCAGTCGAGCAGGTCGGACGTCGCGGTCATGCCGCGTTCGATGTCGCGCGCCACGCCGCCGGTGCGCCGCTCCAGGTGGAAGCGCAGGCTGAGGCGGTGCAGGTGCTCGAACGCGCGCAGCGTGACGTTGCGCGAGGTGCGCGCGAGCACCCGCGCGAACACCACCTGGCGCAGCTCCTGGAACAACGCCATGCCAAGCCGGAAAGCGCCATAGGCCAGCAACAGAGCGAGCGGGATGAGCAAGGGCCGCGGCGTCACGTCGAGCGCATCGACCAGGTGCTTGAGCACGATCGGCACGCCGATCGCGGCGAGCTTGCCGGCCACCAGCAGCAGCAGGGCCAGGCCCACGCGCCAGCGGTAGCGCCAGACCTCGGGCCACAGGCGCCGCAGTACCGCGAGCGTGTCGATCGAGGCGGCGGGTTTCATGGTGGAGACGGTCGGCGGCAGCCCGGCCCGGCGCGGCGCGCGCCGTTCGTCGGCTGGTTTGCACGGCCCGGCCGGCACCTGTCCAATGCGGCTATGATGCGGTTCCGGGCCATCGATGGAGCAAGACACATGCGTGGTATCTCTTTGTTTGTTGCTGGTTTGGTGTGCGGGGCAACGCTGGCGGCTTCAATGCCGGCGAGCGCGGCGGACACCGGCGCGGAGGAGGCGAACGGCCCCCGCGTGTACTTCGTCAACCTCAAGGATGGTGACACGGTCCCGCGCACGTTCAAGGTGCAATTCGGGGTGGAGGGCATTGCGATCAAGCCCGCGGGTGACATGAGCGCGCACAGCGGCCACCACCACCTGTTCATCGACGAGAGCGAATGGCCGCCGGCCAAGGAGGCGATCCCGGCCGACGACCACCACCGCCACTATGGCGCGGGACAGACCGAGGACACGCTGACGCTGGAGCCGGGGCCGCACCTGTTGCAGCTGGTGTTTGCCGACGGCCGCCACGTGCAGTTCGATCCGCCGATCGTCTCGCAAGCGATCACGATCGACGTGAAGTGACCCACGCGCGCCGGCGGCAGCCACGCTGCCGGCGCGATGCATCGCGCTGCCACTGCCACCGGGCACGCGTCGCACGCGCGCCCGGTGCGCAGTGGTGTGCGGGCGCGCTCAGCGGATCGGCAGGTCGAACATGAGCTCGCGCACGTAGCGCACCGGCGGCGAGCCGAACGCGAGCACGGTGTTGTTGTAGCGCGCGGGCGTGAAGTCCTCGCCCCAGCGCTGCTGCGCCTCGCGGCGCAGATCCAGGTGCTCCTGCCAGCCGACGAAGTAGGTCGGCAGCTGCGCCGAGGTGAGCTGGGCGCGCACCCACTTGGCCGCGGCCTCGCGTTCCTGCTGGAAGGTCTGCACGGTCATGAGCTGCATGGCCTGCTCGCGCGTCATACCGTCGACATGTACGCCCTGGTCGAGCAGCGCGTTGGCGACCACGCGCAGGTTCCATTTCAGGTGCACCAGTTCGAACAGCGGGTCGCGGTCGAGGAAGCCCTGTTCGACCATGAGCTGCTCGGCGTACACCGCCCAGCCTTCGATGAAGGTGCCCGAGCCGAGCACCGCGCGCAGCACCGACGGGTACTTGTTGGAGTGCCACAGCTGCAGGTAGTGGCCCGGCATGGCCTCGTGCACGGTCAGTTCGGCGATCGAGCGCGTGTTGTACTCGCGCAGGAACGAATCCACCTGCTGCCGGTTCCAGTCGGCGGGAATCGGCGACACCGCGTAGAACGTGGCCATGCCCTTGTCGAGCGGACCGGGCGAGTCGCAGTAGGCAAGGGCGACGCCGCGCGCGAACTCGGGCATCTCGATCACCTGCAGCGGTGCATCGGGCACCTCGACCAGATCGTGGGCGCGCACGAAGTCGGTGGCCCTGGCCAACTCGGCCTTGGCGGTGGCGATGACCTGGTCGCGGGCGGGACGCTGCGCGTAGGCCAGTTCGAGCGCGGCCTCGATCGCGGCCTGTTGCTGCTGCGGGGTCGGCTGCGCGGGCAGTGGCGGCGCCTTGCGCTTGCCCGCGAGCACCTGGCGGGCAATCGCGTACATCTGCGCGCGGGTGTCGCCCAGCACCTGTTCGGCGCGCTGGCGGATGTCCTGCCGGCTCAGGCTTGAATTGAGCGAAAACGCCAGCTTCTGGTCGTACAGCGCCGCACCGATGCGGAAATCGCCGCGCGCGTTGGGCACCAGTTGTTGCTCCAGCCAGCGCTGATTGTCCTCGACCGCTTCGCGCAGGTGCGCAATCGCCGCCTGCAGGCGTGCGCGCGTGGCCTCGTCGAGCACGTCCAGGTGCGGCGTGATCTGCTCGTCGACGATGCTGAGCACGCCCTTGTTCTGCCGCGCTGCGGTCTCGGCGTGGATCTTTGGCACGCGCGCGGGGTCGAGGTTGGTGCGCATCTGCGCGTACAGCGCGGGCAGCTTCTCGATGCGCGCGGTGGCGGCACGCAGGCGCACCGGCAGCGGGGCGAAATCGCGGGCCATGAGCGAGAACAGCGCATTGCCGGCAAGGCCGCTGTACAGCAGCGGATTGCGGGCCCAGTCCTGCGCCACCTGCGCATTCCAGATGTCCAGCTGCAACTGGTTGCGCAGGATGGCATGGTCGACCTGGTTCTCGCGCGACAGCTGCGTGACGTCGATGCGCTCGAGCGCGGCGAGCGTGTCCTGTGCGAGCGCGAGGGCATGGGCGCGCCCCGCGGGACCGAGGTCATCGAGTTCGCTGTCATGGCCATGCTCGCCGAACTGGGTCGCGCCGACCGGGTTCGCCTGCAGCATGTCGGTGAGCCACTGCCGGGACAGCGCGGCAAAGGTCTCATCCGCAGTGGGCTGAGGTGCGGCGGCAGGCGCGGCGTCGGCTGCGGGCGGGCGCGTGGCCTGCGGCGCGCAGGCGGCGATGGCGAGGACGAGGGCGGTGACGAGTGGCAGGCGGGACATGCGAGGCTCCGGCGACAGGGCGGGGATCAGTGGGTGGTTGCGGCAAGATCGATCGAGTAGGTGCTGGTGCCATCGCCATGGTCACGCAGCACGCTGATGCCGTGCAGGCCGGCGGCCTCGGCCAGCGCGAGCTTGCCGCTGGCCGACACGAAGGTGACCGGGCCGCGCGTGCGCACGGGCGTGAAGTGCCAGTTGCGGTCGGCGCCGTCCTGCGCCCGCGTGAGGTGGCGGTGTCCGCGCAGCCATTCGATCAGCACTTCGCGGTTGCCCTCCGGTGCCGACCACACGATGTTGCTGCCGTCCAGGCCCGGGAACGCGCCACCGCCACTGGCGCGATAGTTGTTGGTGACGACGATGAACCGCTGCTGCGGGTCGACCGGCCGGCCCTGAAAGCGCAGCTCGCGGATGCGCGCGCCCACCTCCCGGGTCACGTCGATCTCGTAGCTGATGCCGTTCTGGATCACGTCGAAGTTGTAGCCGGAGAAGCCGCGGTTGACCAGCGCCTGCGGTTCGCCGCGCAGCGGATCGATGCGGTTGAAGCGCTCGGCCGAGCGCTCGAGCCAGCGCTTGAGCGCGGCACCGTCGACCTGCACCGCGGTGAGCGTGTTCGGATACAGGTACAGGTCGGCGGCGTGGCGGATCGCGATCGGGCCGGCCGGCACGTCGGTGTAGTCGCTGGCGCCGCCAAAGCCGCTGCGAAACGGCGCCGCCGCGGCCACCACCGGCAGGTCGCGGTACTGCGGCAGGTTCTGCGCGATGTAGGCGCGCACGTGGTCGGCCTGCGCGGCGTTGACCACCTGCAGCGCACTGACGTCGCCGACGTCGGCGAAATAGCTCGTGAGCGCGAAATCGCTGTCGCCGATCGGCGTGGCGACGTGGCGGCGGGTGGCCTCGTGCACCGGCTCGACCAGGCGCGCGATCGCGGCATCGGGCGCCACGTAGCTGCCATCGTCGAGGCGGATGTCGCGCACCTGCGAGTGGGTGGCCGCCGGGTCGATCGCCCAGCCGCCGGCGGTGCGCACGAGGCCGAGTTCGATGACGCCCAGGCTCTTGCCCCAGTAGTTGCCCATCACCGCGGGCTTGCCATGGATGAAGCCGCGCTGGTCGTCAACACCGTCGATGTCGGCAAAGCGCCTGCGGCCATTGCGCCCGGTTTCGGGAAAAGCGGTGTGCGAATGGCCCAACAGCAGCACGTCGATGCCCGGTTCCTGCGCGAGGTACAGATTGGCGTTTTCCATGGCCGGATCGTAGTGCCTGCGGTCGATGCCGCCGTGCGAAATCGCGATCACGAAGTCCACGCCGCGCGCGCGCAGTTCGGGCAGGAACTGGCGCGCGGCCTCGACCAGTCCCTTGACGTACACCTTGCCGGCGAGGTTGCGCCGGTCCCACAGCATGATCGTGGGCGGCGTGAAGCCGATGATGCCCACGCGCAGCGGCGCTTCGACCGTGCGCCCGTCGAGTTGCAGCCTGAGCCTGCGTTCGAGCACGGCCCACGGTGGATAGATCGGGCGGTCGTCACGCGTGCTGAACACGTTGGCCAGTACCAGTGGAAAGCCGGGGCCGGCGCAGCGGCGTTCCTTCACTCCGTCGACCCGCATCGGCTGGTCGCTGACCTGGGCGAGGAAGGGCAGGCCGTAGTTGAATTCGTGGTTGCCAATGGTGCCGCCGTCGTAGCCCAGCGCGTCCATCGCGCGGTACATCGCCAGTTCCTCGCCGCAGGCGGGCGGCGCCACCAGCGCCTGGTAGTCGGCCAGCGCGGTGCCCTGGATCGTGTCGCCCGCATCGAACAACAGGCTGTTGGGATACTGCGCGCGCGCCTGCCGGATCAGCGTCGCGGTGCGCTCGAAGCCGAGCGAGGGATCGTCCTGGTCCTGGTAGTAGTCGTAGCTGCGGATGTTGGAATGCAGGTCGGTGGTTTCCAGCAGCGCGAGCGTCGCACGCGTGCCAATGGGCACGTCCGGACGCGAGGTGGTGCCTGCGCACGACGCCAGCAGCAGGACGGCAAACAGCAGCAGGAGGCGCGGAGCGAAGCGGTCGTGCATGTGCAACCCCAGGGCAGCGCGGTGTCCGCGCACGGATCGGCGCAGCATAGGCCAGCGCCGCGCGCCTGGCCAAGCGCGCAGCGGCGCTCGTGGCGGTGGTCGTCCGCCGCGACGCGGCAGCGTGGTTGCGCCGTGCATTAAACTTGCGCCCTTTCCGCCACGACCGCGCGCATGACCGTCCGTACCCGCTTTGCCCCGAGTCCCACCGGCTACCTCCACATCGGTGGCGCGCGCACCGCGCTGTACTGCTGGCTGGAGGCGCGCCGGCGGGGCGGCGAATTCGTGCTGCGCATCGAGGACACCGATCGCGAGCGCTCCACCGACGCCGCGGTGCAGGCGATCCTCGACGGCATGACCTGGCTCGGGCTCGCGCACGACGAGGGGCCGTACTACCAGACCCTGCGCATGGACCGCTATCGCGCGGTGGCCGAGGACCTGCTCAGGGCCGGCAAGGCCTACTACGCCTACGAAACCCGCGAGGAGATCGAGGCGATGCGTGCCGCGGCGATGGCCAAGGGCGACAAGCCGCGCTACGACGGCCGCGCCCGCGACCTCAACCTGCCCTGGCGCGACGACCCCAACCGCGTGCTGCGCTTCCGCAATCCGACCGCGGGCAGCGTGGTGTTCGATGACCAGGTCAAGGGCCGGGTCGAATGGAACAACGCCGAACTCGACGACCTCGTGCTGATCCGCTCGGACGGGTTTCCCACCTACAACTTCGCGGTGGTGGTGGATGACGTCGACATGCGCATCAGCGACGTGATCCGTGGTGACGACCACGTCAACAACACGCCGCGCCAGGTCAACATCTACCACGCGCTTGGCGCCAGCGTGCCGCGTTTCGCCCATCTGCCGATGATCCTTGGTCCGGACGGCCAGAAGCTGAGCAAGCGCCATGGTGCGGTCAGCGTGATGCAGTATCGCGACGACGGCTTCCTGCCGCACGCGTTGCTCAACTATCTCGTGCGCTTGGGCTGGTCGCACGGCGACCAGGAGATCTTCTCGATCGCGCAGATGACCGCGCTGTTCGACATCGCCGACGTCAACAAGTCGGCCTCGCGCTTCGATGTCGAGAAGCTCAAGTGGCTCAACCAGCAATACCTCAAGAACGACGATCCGGCCGAAGTCGCCACGCACCTGCGCTGGCACATGGATGCGCAGGGCATCGACGTGCGTGGCGGTCCGGCGCTGGCCGATGTGGTGGTGGCCTTGCGCGACCGCGTGCACACGCTGGCGGAGATGGCGGGCAAGGCACGCGTGTGGTATGCGCCGCTGCAGGAGTACGACACGGCGGCGGTGGACAAGCACCTGCGCAGTGCCACCGCGCGCGCGGCCTTGCAGGCGGTGCATGCGCAGCTCGCCGCCTTGGCGCAGTGGCGCGTCGAGGCGGTGCACGGCGCGATCGAAGCGGCTGCGGTCGCGATCGGCGAGGGCATGGGCAAGGTTGCGCAGCCGCTGCGGGTCGCGATCACCGGCACCCAGGTGTCGCCTTCGATCGACCAGACCGTGTACCTGGCCGGGCGTGACGAAGCCCTGCGCCGCATCGACGCCGCGCTCGCGCGCACGCCGTGAAGGAGCCGGGCGTGGCGCTGCAGTGCAGCTTCGCCGAACTGCGCGCGCTCGACCAGGGCGACCTCGATGCCGTGCAGGCGTTGCTCGACGCCTGCACGCGCGCCTTGCTCGCGCCTTCGCTGTGGCTGTGGGCGATCGGCCTCACCCTGGCTTGCGGCGCGATCGGGGCCTTGCTTGGGCTGGCCAAGGGACGCTGGCTGTGGGGCCTGGTGTGGGGCGCCGCGCTCGGCCCGCTGGGCTGGATCGTGGTGGTGCTGTCGGCGTCGGCACGGACGCCTTGCCCGGAATGCGCCACACCCAATCCGCCCGGGCGCAAACGCTGCCGCCACTGCGGCGTGGACCTGGTGGCTGCGGCCGCGCGCTCGTCGCGCTCGCGCCTGCGCGACGCCTCGCGCCGCGACGGCTGGCAATGACCGCGCTGACCGGCGTGCCGCGGCCCAGGTATCGGGATGGTCACGCGCGCGCTAGCATGGCGCAACGAGGTGACTCGACGATGCCGCCAGCCGTCCAACCCGCGCAGCCGCCACACCTGCATCGCCATGATGCGGGCGCGTTCGTGGCCGAGGTCGAACAGGCCTGCCTCGCGCGCGGGCTGCGCCTGACGCCACTGCGCCTGCGCGTGCTCGAGCTGGTGGCCGCGGCGGCCAAGCCGGTCAAGGCCTACGACCTTCTCGACCAGTTGCGCGATGAGCACGGCAGCGCGGCGCCGCCCACGGTGTACCGCGCGCTCGACTTCCTGCTCGGGCACGGGTTCATCCACAAGCTCGAATCGATCAATGCCTTCGTCGGATGCCATCATCCGGCCGAGGCGCACCAGGTGCCGTTCCTCATCTGCGACGTGTGCGCGAGTGCGGTGGAGCTGTGCGATGCGCGCGTGGCCACGTTGTTGGGCAGCCAGGCCCGGGCGCGCGGCTTCGTGCCGCGTGCACAGACGCTGGAGGTGCACGGCACCTGTGCCGACTGCAGCCGGTCGCGGCGCGGGGATTGAGTCCGCAGGCACGGGCGCGGGCGCGCCACCGGCGATGCTCCGGGAGTGGGTTCCGCATGCATCGGTCCTGCGTGCTCAGAACAGGCCGCGTATGCCCAGCGACAGTGCGCGACCCGGCAGGGGCGCGGCGTCCTTGATCAGCGAGGTGGACAGGCGCGCGGTGTGGTTGGCGAGATTGCTGGCATCGGCAAACGCCTCCCAGCTCATGCGCCCGGTATTGGCAAACGCCCAGGCCAGGTGCGCACCCACGAGCGTGAAGCCCGCGGTGCGGGTCTCGAACGCGGCGACCTCGTCTTGGGCGAAATAGCGCGTGGCGCCGATGCTCGCGCGCCAGTCATCACGTTGCCAGCGCAGCTCGGCGCCCAGTCGCAGCGCCGGCATGCGGGGCAGGTTGCCGTGGCCATGCGTAAGCCTTGCGCGCACGGCATCGCCCCACAGGCGCAAGTCCCAATGCCCATGGGCGCCCGCGGCGAGGTGCGCGGTCGCCTCGGCTTCGGCGCCACGCAACCACGCATCATGCTGCGACCACTGCCGCACCGGCAGTCCGTCCTCGACCAGGCCGGTGTCGGCCAGATAGATGAAGTCGGCGTAGTGGTTGGTGTAGACCGAAGCCTTGGCGTCGATGCGCTGGCCATGCCAGTGCACGCCGACTTCGAGCTGGCGAGCGGTTTCCGTGCGCAGGCGCGCATCACCGATCTCGAAGGTGGCCGAAGCCGCGTGCGGGCCGTGCGCATACAGTTCCTGCTCGGCCGGGGCGCGCTGCGCGCGGTCGAGGTTGAGCGACAGGCGCCAGTGCCCGCCCACGCGCCAGGCCAGCCCCGCGGACAGGCTCGATGGCGCGAAGCGGCGTCGCGTGCCGGTGTCCGGACGACTGGCGATGCGGTCGCTGCGCGCGCCCAGTTCGACATCGAGGTTGGTGAAGTCGCGCCGTGCCAGCGCGAACAGGCCCACGCTGCGTGTGAGCGTGGGCGGCACCACGGTCTCGGCTCCGACCGCGGCGAAATCGCGCCGCGACGCCTGCATGCCGAGGCCGCCGAGCCAGCCCTGCACTGGCCGTGACCACAGCAGCACGCGTGCTTCATCGCCCAGGTTGCTGAAGCGCGTACCGGCCTGCGCGCCCTCGAACTCGATGTGCTGGTAGTCGGTGTGGCCGATCGCGTACTCGATGCGCTCGATCCCGGGCAGGAGCGCGTTGCCCGCACCCTTGAGGTCGTAGCGGGTCTGCTGCAGGCGCAGCCGGACCGGCTCGCTGCCGTCGGCGGCATCGCCCGGCTCGGCAGGATTGCCGTAGCGGTCGAGATAGCGCGCGACGGACAGGCCGACGTACCCCCACTCGCCGGTGAGCGAAGCACCGAGTGCGCCGGCGTCGGTGTCGACCTGGCTGTTGCGCAGGCGCCCATGCGGAATCGCGTAGTCGCCCGCGCGGCGGTGCATGCCATCGGCGTGCGCCACCCAGCCCGCGTCATTGCCGGCGTCGATGCGGAACACCCCGGTATTGCCGCGCGCGGCACTGTCATGGCCCAGCTGCACCCGTCCGGCGAGTCCGCCGACCGGGGCCTGCTGCGGGATACGGCCGTCGAGCACGTTGACCGCGCCACCGATGGCGCCGGCCCCGTACAGCAGCGCCGACGGACCCTTGAGGATCTCGATGCGGTCGGCGAGGAACGGTTCGATGCCGACCGCGTGGTCCTGGCTCAATGCGGAGACATCGCCCGCGCCCAGACCATCGCTGAGCACGGCCACGCGCGGACCGTCCAGCCCGCGGATCACCGGCCGCGATGCGCCCTGGCCGAAGGTCGCGGCCTGCACGCCGGGCACGTTGGCCACGGTCTGGCCGAGCGAGGCGCCGCGCGCCTCGTCCAGTTCGATGCCATCGAGCACGTTGCGCGGAACCAGGCGGCGTGCGGCCTCGCCGGCCACCGGCGCCGCACGCACCGTCACCGCGGGCAACTCGACCTGGGACTTGCGATCGACCGCGGGCCGGGTGCCGCTGTGTTCGTGCTCGTGTTCCGGTGCAGGTTGCTGGGCCGACGCGCCCCCGACCAGCCATGCGGACAGCAGCAGGCGCAGCGGCAAGGCCAATCCACGGGTGTTCATCAGGCAGCTCGAAATCCGGATACGGAATGTTATAAAATAACAGCCATGAGTGAGTCGACCCAGGCCGCCACCGCAAGCCACCTTGTTTCGCCGCCGTCCGCGGGCGCACCGGCAGCGGACGATGCGCGAGCGCGCTGGCGCCAGCGCATCGATCGCTTCGGTGCGGGTGCGTCGCTGCTGTGTGCATTGCACTGTGCAGCCTTGCCGCTGATCGTGGTGGCCTTGCCGATGCTCGGCCTCGGCTTCCTTGCCGACCATCGCTTCGAGCAGGGCTTCGTGGCCTTCGCCAGCACGCTCGCCGTCACGAGCCTGGGCCTGGGCTTTCGCCACCATCGGCGCCTGCAACCCTTTGGCCTGCTGCTGCCCGCCATTGCGTTGCTGCTCGGCGGAGTGTGGTTCGGGGCGGAGCACTTCGCGCGCATCCACGTGGTCCTCGTCACGCTGGGCGGCTGCCTGCTCGCGGGCGCGCACGTGGCCAATCTGCGTCTGGCCCAACGCCATCGCTGCGAGGCGCCGCCGCGGACGCTTGCCTGCTGCCGCTAGCCCGCGCGCGGTGATTGTGTAACCGCGCCAACACTGCCTAGCATGGCCAGCCCGACCAGCCCAGCGGTGCATCGCTTGAGCGGCCATTCCCACGACCATGCGGAGCACGACCACAGCGTGCGAGGGCGCGAGGCCAAGCTGTTCGTCGCATTCGTTCTGACACTGGTCACGCTGCTGGCGGAGGCGATCGGTGGCTACCTGTCGGGCTCGCTCGCGTTGCTGGCCGACGCCGGTCACATGCTGGTCGATGCCCTGGCGCTGCTGTTCGCGTGGCTGGGGGCGCGGGTGGCGCGCCGCGCGGCGGACGCGCAGCGCAGCTACGGCTATGCGCGCGTCGAGGTGCTGGTGGGCTACACCAACGCGCTGAGCCAGCTCGTGCTCGCGTTGTGGATCATCATCGAAGCCGCGCAGCGCCTGTTCACGCCGGCACCGATCCTCAGCGATCTCATGCTGGGCATCGCCCTTGCGGGCCTTGCGGTCAATGCCCTGGTGCTGCGCATGCTGCACGGCCACGACCATGACGATCTCAACACCGCCAGCGCGCGCCTGCATGTGCTGGGCGATCTGCTCGGCTCGCTTGGTGCGGTGCTGGCGGCGCTGGTGATCGGCTGGTTCGGCTGGCTGTGGGCCGATCCGCTCATTTCGGTGCTGGTGGCGCTGCTGCTGCTGCGCAGCGCCTGGCGCCTGCTCACGCGCAGTGCCCACATCCTGCTCGAGGGCGCGCCCGCGGGCGTGGACGAGGCGACGGTGGCGCAGGCGCTCGAGCATGCCGGCATCGGCGTGTGCGACGTGCACCACGTGCACGTGTGGCAACTGGCGGGCGGCAGCAGCCTCGCGACTCTGCACGCGCGCATGAGCGCGGACGCGCCGCCGGCGGCGGTGCTGGAGGCGGCGCGCGCGGTGCTGCGCGAGCAGTTCGGCATCATCCACGCCACCATCCAGTTCGAGCCGGAACCGTGCCCGCCCGCCAATTGCGGCCACCACCACGCGTGAATCACGGTTGCGCAGGCGCGGCAGGCTGCTATCCTGCGCCCCCTTCATCGAACCGGATCAGGAGTCACCATGGGCAAGGGCGATCGCAAGACGCGCAAGGGCAAGATTTCCATCAGCAGCTACGGCAATGCGCGTCCGCATGCGGGCAAGAAGGTCGCGGCGGCAGCCGGCACGGCCAAGCCCGCGGTGAAGAAGGCCGCCCCGGCCAAGAAGGCGGCTCCGGCCAAGAAGGCCGCGCCGAAGAAGTCGGCCTGACGACGCTCATGGGCGGCGTCGGTGGTGGCGCGCGGCGCCCGCGGCGGGATCCCGGCGGGCCACAACGAAAAGTTAGCTTTTCGGACTTGATGCCGGTATAGTCGCGCGCACTGTGTTCGCCAGGGTCACCGTGAATCGTGACCTTGATGCAGTCGATCTGACGATCCGCTTCATCGTTTCGCCTCGCTTGCTCCCGGCAACCCAGTCTCGACGCGGGCATTTCCGCGATCGCGATTCCATTGTGTTTCCAGGAGTTTTGCACAGATGTCCAATCGTCAAACCGGCACGGTCAAGTGGTTCAACGACGCCAAGGGCTTCGGCTTCATCACGCCCGAGAGCGGTCCCGACCTGTTCGTGCATTTCCGCGCCATCCAGGGCACCGGCTTCAAGTCGCTGCAGGAAGGCCAGCGCGTCACCTTCATCGCCGTGCAGGGCCAGAAGGGCATGCAGGCCGATCAGGTGCAGGTCGTCTGATCCAGCTTCGTTCACCTTGAACGACAAAACCCCGGGTGGCGACACCCGGGGTTTTTTGTTGGTGCGCCGCGTTCAGACCCAGCCGCGCCGGCGCAGCCATGCCAATGGCAACAGCGCGCTGAGCGCGATCACGGCCAGTGCCGCCGCGTAACCGGAGGGCCAGTGCAGTTCGGGCATGTTGTGGAAGTTCATGCCCCAGATCCCGGCCAGCACCATGGGCGGGATCGACACCACCGACACGGTGGTGAGGATCTTGATCACCTGGTTCTGCTCGATGTTGATGAATCCGAGCACCGCGTCGAGCAGGAACTGCAGCTTGTCGGTGAGCTGGCTGTCGAACTCGGCCAGCACTTCCAGGTCCTTGCCGATCGCAGCCGCACGCTGGTGCAGTGCATGGTCGAAGCCGTGGCTGTGGCAGTCGCGCAGGAACAGCACCACGCGCTGCAGGCCGGTGGCCGACTGGCGCATGCGCGTAAGCCGGCCTTCGAGGTGGCCAAGCTCGGCCAGCGCCTGGCGCAACGTGGTGCCCGGTTCGGGCGCATGGCCGAAGATGCGCGAGGACAGCTGGCCGGTCTCGGCCGAAACGTGTTCGAGCCGATCGGCGCTGGTGGCCACGATCGCTTCGATGATGGTGAGCAGCGCCTGCGCTGCAGTCAGCGCGTGCGCCTCCTCGACGCGCGCGGCGGCGAGTTCGAACGCGGGCGAGACTGCGTAGCGGATCGTGATCACGCGTTGCGGCAGCAGCAGGAATCCGACCGGCGATTGCGCGGTTGCGTCGCTGTGGCTGAAGTAGGGCACGCCCAGACGCAGCACCCCATCGACCACGTCGATGCGGCTGGACACTTCGATGCTGCCCAGGTCCTCGCGCGTCGGCAGCACCAGTGCACAGGCCTGTTCGACCTGATGCACTTCGTCGGGCGTGGGGTCGATCAGGTCGAGCCAGATGGCGCCGCCGTCGGCAATGCCGCAGCGGGCGGGATGGCGCTGGATCAGCATGGGCAGTGCTGCATGGCAAGGCTTGTTGAGCCGATGGCTCGCATCATATCGTTGGGCAGACCCCTGCTGCACGAGGATGGGCTCCGATGTTGGCACAAGGCCCCGTAACGCTCGCGATCATCGCCGTCACCTGCCTCATCTCGTTCCTCGGCTTCTCCAACCCCGCGCTGATCTCGCGCCTGATCCTGTGGGCGCCCGCGATCACGCGTGGGCGCGAGTATTGGCGGCTGGCCACCTGCGGGCTGATCCACGCCGATGGCCAGCATCTGCTGTTCAACATGATCACGCTGTACTTCTTCGGGCAGCTGATCGAGGCGTTCTACGCCAGTCGCGTGGGCCCGCTCGGCTTCCTGCTGTTCTACGTGATCGGACTGGCGGTGTCGTCGCTGCCGAGCTGGTACGAACACCGCCACGACGCCGCATACCGCAGCCTCGGCGCGTCGGGCGCGGTCAGCGCGGTGCTTTTCGCCTACATCCTGCTGCGGCCGTGGTCGATGATCATCGTGTTCGTGGTACCGCTGCCGGCGATCCTGTATGCGGTGCTGTATCTGGGCTACACGATCTACATGGAGCGGCGGCAGCGCGACAACATCAACCACAGCGCACACCTGTGGGGCGCGCTGTACGGCATCGTGGTGACTGCGCTCATCGAGCCGCGCGTGCTCGGTGCGTTCCTGAGCCAGCTGTTGCGTCCGTTCGCCCATTAGGCACGCGGGCGCCGGCGCAGCGCCGGGCGGATCAGTCGGCATAGGCCTGTGCCAACGCCGCCAGGTGAGCGCGTTCGGCTGCGGCCAAATGGGGCTCGAGCAGGGCGATGACCCGGCGCATTCCCGCGCGCGGATCGCCGATGGCGCCGTCGAAATGGTTGTTGCGCACGCTGTCGTAGCCGACCCAGAACGTGACGAGCGCAAGCGCATTCTCGACCAGCGTGGCCAGTTCACCCGGACCCAGTCGCAGCACGCCGTCGGCCATGAGCTGCTGCAGCAAGGTCCGCGCACTCGCTCCCGCGCGGTCGAGGATGCGGGCGAAGCGTGCACGGATGCGACGGTTGCGCGCGAGGATGTCGACGAGGTCGCGATGCAGGAAGCGATACCGGCCGATGGCCTCGAACAGCAGGTGCAGCTGCAGCCACAGGTCCTCGATGTTCGGTGCGCGCGCGCTCGGCAGCAGCAGCGCCTCGTCGATGCGCGCCTCGTAGGCGGCAAACAGGCATTCGACGATGTCGCCCTTGCTGCGGAAGTGGTAGTACAGGTTGCCCGGGCTGATGCCGGTTTCATCGGCGATGTGGTTGGTCGTGACGTTCGGCTCGCCGAACGTGTTGAACATCGCCAGGCTGGTGTCGAGGATGCGGTCGCGGGTTGGCCTGGCCGCACGCCGCCCTGGGCTTGCCGGCAAGGTGTCAGCCGCCGAGCTTCTTCACCAGGTCGACGTACTTCTGCTGCGCATCCTCGGCCTTGGTGCCCTTGAGCTTGGCCCAGGCCTCGTACTTGGCCGTGCCCACGAAATCGAAGAAGCCGGGCTTGGGCCCGGTCACGTCGCCTTCGGAGCCTTGCTTGTACAGCGCATAGAGCTTGAGCAGGGTGTCGTTGTCGGGGCGCTCGTCGAGCTTCTTGACGGCTTCGGCTGCTTTCTCGAAACGTGCTTTCAGGTCGGCCATGGCGGGAATCCGTAGCATCGCGGCGGGGGTCGGCGCAGCTTACAACAGCGCGATTGTCCGCGGCCAATCGCGCATAGCCAGCGGTGCGCCGGCGCGGCTATGCTTGCCGCCGCAGCCACTCAGGAGGACGCGGCACATGACGTATTTCGTTACTGGCGCTACGGGTTTCATCGGCAAGCGCCTCGTCGAGAAACTTCTGCTGCGCAAGGGCACGATCCATTGCCTCGTGCGCAAGCAATCCATGGAGCGCTTCAAGGCGCTGGTCGAATCCTGCGGCGAGGACGGCAAGCGGCTGGTGCCGGTGGTGGGTGAGCTGGGCAAGCCGAAACTGGGCATCGCGCCCGCGACGCTGCGTGCGCTCGGCGGCAAGGTCCGCCATTTCTTCCACCTCGCCGCGGTCTACGACCTGGCCGCCGATGCCGACAGCCAGGTCGTGGCCAATGTCGAGGGCACGCGCCACGCGATCGAGGCCGCCGAGGCGATGCGCGCGGGCTGTTTCCACCATGTCAGCTCGATCGCCGCGGCAGGCTTGTATCCGGGCGTGTTCCGCGAGGACATGTTTGACGAGGCCGAGGACCTGGATCATCCGTATTTCCGCACCAAGCACGATTCGGAAGGCCTCGTGCGCAAGGAATGCAAGCGCCCGTGGCGCGTGTACCGGCCCGGCATCGTGGTGGGGGACTCGCGCACGGGCGAAATGGACAAGATCGACGGGCCGTACTACTTCTTCCGCCTCATCAAGAAGATGCGCCAGGCCCTGCCGCCATGGATGCCGACGATCGGGCTCGAGGGTGGCCGCATCAACATCGTGCCGGTCGACTGGGTCGCGGCCACGCTCGACCACATCGCGCACAAGCCGGGACTCGATGGCCACACCTTCCACCTGACCGATCCGGCGCCACGCCGCATCGGCGAGGTACTCAACCTGTTCGCGCGCGCAGGCCACGCGCCGCAGATGACGATGCGCCTGGATGCGCGCATGTTCGGCTTCGTCCCGTCGAGCATCCGCGCCGCGCTGGGCAGCCTGCCGCCGGTGCGGCGCATGGCCAACGTGATGTTGCGCGACTTGGGCATCCCAGCCGCGGTGCTGAAGTTCATCAACTATCCCACGCGCTTCGACTGCCGCGAGACCGAGCGCGCGCTCAAGGGCAGCCGCATCACGCTGCCGAAGCTGGACGACTACGCCTGGAAGCTGTGGGACTACTGGGAACGTCACCTCGACCCCGACCTGTACGTGGACCGTTCACTCGGCGGCAAGGTGCGCGGCAGGGTGGTGGTCGTCACCGGCGGGTCCTCGGGCATTGGCCGCGCGGTGGCGATGAAGGTGGCCGCGGCCGGCGCGCGGCTGGTGATCTGCGCGCGCGGCGAGGAGGAACTGGCGCAGACCAAGGCCGAGATCGAGGCGGCCGGCGGGATCTGCCACACCTACGTGGCCGACCTGGCCGACCTCAAGTCCTGCGACGACTTCGTCGCGCGCGTGCTGGCCGAACACGGTCCCGTCGACATCCTCGTCAACAACGCAGGCCGCTCGATCCGGCGCGCGATCAGCGCCAGCTACGACCGCTTCCACGATTTCGAGCGCACCATGCAGCTCAACTATTTCGGCTCGCTGCGCCTGATCATGGGCTTCCTGCCCGGCATGAGCGAGCGCCATCGCGGCCACATCATCAACATCTCCTCGATCGGCGTACTGACCAACTCGCCGCGCTTTTCCGCCTACATCGCCTCCAAGGCCGCGCTGGATGCGTTCTCGCGCTGCGCCCAGGCCGAGTTCTCCGACAACGGGGTCAACTTCACCACGATCAACATGCCGCTGGTGAAGACGCCGATGATCGCGCCGACGCGGATGTACGAATCGGTACCGACGCTGTCGCCCGAGGAAGCCGCCGACATCGTGGTGGAGGCGATCATCGAGCGGCCAGTGCGCATCGCCACGCGCCTGGGCACGTTCGGCCAGGTGTTGTATGCGCTGGCGCCGCGCGTGTACGAGATCATGATGAACACCGCGTTCCGCCTGTTCCCGGACTCGGCCGCCGCCAAGGGCGACAAGTCCGCGGTCGCGCCTACCAGCGAGCAGATCGCGTTCGCCTCGCTCATGCGCGGGGTGCACTGGTAGCGCGGCGCCGGGTCGCGCCGCGCCGCGCGCACCAACGCAAGAGCGGGCCATCGGCCCGCTCCTGCTGTTGGCGTTGCCGCCGGGTGGGCGCTGCGCCGATCAGCCCGCGGCGCGCTTGCGCGGTGCGCGCTTGGCCGCGGCCGGCTTGCTGCCGCCGCGCTTGCCGATGGCGGCCGACAGCTGGTCGATGCGCGCTTCCAGGCGCTTGATGTCGGCGTTGCCGGGAATGCCCAGGCGCTTGAGCGAACGCGACACCCGATCCTCGAACACCTTTTCCAGCTTGTCCCAGGTTTCCTGGCTGCGCTCGCGCACCTGGCCGAGCGTGCTTTCGACGTTGCCGCGCGCCTCATCGACCTTGGCCTGGGTGAACTTGCGCGTGCGGGCTTCGAGCGCGCTGCCTTCCTTGACCAGCGCCTCGAACAACTTGCCGCCTTCCTGCTGCGCCTTGGCGAAGGCGCCGAGTCCGGCCAGCCAGATCTGCTGGGCCGAATCCATCACGGTCTTGCCAATCTGGCGTGCATCGACGCCGGCGGCGGCGGGCTTCTTCGCAGCATTCTTGAGCTTGGGCTTGGCCATGGTCACGTTCTCCGGTAGTGGCGGCGGTCGCCGCGATGGCCCATCCTCGCGCGCGCCACTAGAGCAGTCACCCTAGGCGCGGGGCGTGCTCACGGGCCCAGGTGTTCGTCCAGCAGGCGCTCGATCTCGCGTTCGATCGTGTACTTGAGCGCGCCCATGAGGAAGCCCAGTTCGGCGTACACGTGCAACTGCGCCTTGCTCACCTCGATCGAGCCATTGATGCCGCTGCGCTCGAAGTACAGCGTGTTGCCGGCCCACTCGTGACTCACGCCGTACTCGGCGCCGAGCGAGTTGGCCACCTCGTTGATGGCCGCCTTGGTGGCCTTGATGGTGCCGCCATGGGCGCGCGTGATGTCGATGACCGCCATGTGGAATCCGGATCGCAACGGGATGCCGATGATGCCTCAAGCCGCGGCCGGCCGGGCAGGTGCCGGGGCGGCGCGCACGCCTGTGCTAGAGTGCGCCAACCCCTCTCGACCGGATGCGATGCGGCTCAGTTTCAGCAATGGCACCCACCAGGACGTGGTCCTGCATGCCGGTGGAGTCACGCTCGGCAGCGCCCCAGGCAACGACATCCTGCTCGACGGCAAGGACGTGTCGCCTTGGCATGCGCGCATCCTCGCCGATGCGCGCGGACTCGTGCTGCAGGTACTCGACCCCAACGCGACCACCCACGTCAACGCGCGGCCGGTGCGGGAGAAGGCCCTGCTGCGGCGCGGAGACACCGTGCACCTGGGCTACGAGGCGGTTTCGGTCCGCGCCGACAGCGACGCGCTCGACACGCGCGTGCCCAGCGCCGGCCCGAGTCCGACGCCCAGCCCCGTCGCGGCCCGTGCGGCGCTGCGCGGCCTGACCGGCGCCAATGCGGGGCGCGCGATCGGCGTGGCGCAGCGCGTGATCGTGGGCAGCGATCCCGCGGCCGACGTGGTGATCGATGACGTGCGCGTGGCGCCGCGCCATGCCGCGATCGAGCTGATCGATGGCGGCGTGTGGCTGCGAAGCCTCGCGGCCGGGCAGGGTGCGCTGGTCAACGGCGTGGTGGCACTGGACGCGCGCCTGCAGGCGGGCGATCAGGTCGTGTTCGCGCGCCAGCATTTCCTCATCGAGGCGCCCGGTCTCGTGGCCGAATCGCTGCCCGCGGCGGTGCACGCCGAACCGCTGCCCAGCGCCGAGCCGGCCGCGCCCGAGTCCGCCGCGAGCGGGCGTGCCCTGGGCTGGCTGCTCGGCACCGCGGCCTTGATCGCGCTGGCGTTGTACGTGCTGTTCGAGCACGGTCTCTAGCGCCGGCGGCTGTCGCCCACACGGCTCAGCCGAAGGTGAACGCGAACGCCTGCACTCCCGGATCGAGGAATTCGATCTCGAAGCTGTGTTCGGCCACTGGCCCGCTGCTGCGGATGAGCTGGTACAGGCGCTGGGTGGTCACGCTGCCGAGTCCCTGGGCATCGCTGTCGACCCCGTGGTTGGCGCCGGGCGCGGCGCCATCCAGGCGCACGATGAAGCGCACCGGCTTGCCGTCCTTGCCCGGCCCGAGCACGAGATGCAGGTCGCGCGCGCGGAAGCGGTAGACGATGCGTCCACCCGCATCGAGCAGCGTCGCCTGCTCGGCACCGACGAGCCAGCGCCCGCCCAGCCCCCAGCGGTTGAGCGCAGGCCGGCTCGGCGCGAGGTAGGCGTGGCTGCGGTCCGCGCGTTGGCCGCCGCTGGATGCGAAGCGCTCGGCACGCGCATAGCCCAGGTAGGTTTCCGGCGAGCCGATCTGGGCAAAATCGGGCGCAAGTTGCGCGCCGCTGCCGCGCACGCTCACCGCGGGTGACTCGGGTGGCGGATGGCCCGCTTCGGCGAGCAATTCGCGGATCACCTGCTCCGACTGCGCGTAATCGCCTTCGCCGAAGTGCTGGTGACGGATGCGTCCCTGCGCATCGATGAAATAGTGCGCGGGCCAGTAGTGGTTGTCGAAGGCGCGCCAGATGCGGTACTTGCTGTCGACCGCGACCGGATAGCGGATGTCGAACTCGGCGAGCGCGCGGCGCACGTTGGCGAGGTCACGTTCGAACTCGAACTCGGGCGTGTGCACGCCGACCACCACCAGGCCGTAGTCGCGGTACTTGTCGGCCCAGGCCCGCACCCACGGCAGCGCGCGCAGGCAGTTGATGCAGGTGTAGGTCCAGAAGTCGACCAGCACCACCTTGCCGCGCAGTGCGGCCGCGTCCAGCGGAGCGGAATTGAGCCAGGCCACCGCGCCGTCGAGCGGCGGGGCCTTGCGCTGCACCGGCAGTGGCGTGGCCAGTGGCGCGGCGGCCAGCGCGGTGACCGCGCTCGAGCGCATGATGCGGGTGCTGCCCACGCCGAGCGCGAGCGCGGTACCCACGCCGAGGGCGGCGGCGACTCCGATCAGGCGGTGGCGCAGTGGCCGATTCGGGTTTGGCATATCGATAGGTCCGCAGGTTGGGCGCGCTGCGCCGCGCGTGGCGCGGGCAGGCGGCGTTTCACGGCCTGGCCAGACCGGTGCCGGGCACCGCATCTTGCACCATCGCCGATGCGGGTGGATGTGGCGCTCGCCATGTTGCTCCTTGCGCGGATGTTGCAACGCGCCATAAAGTGGCGATCCCCAGTGGAGGAACTCGCGTGAGTCGTGCCTACAACTTCAGCGCCGGCCCTGCCGCGCTGCCCGAGGAAGTGCTGCGCCAGGCGCAGGCCGAGCTGTTGGAATGGGACGGCGCGCGCGCCTCGGTGATGGAGGTGAGCCACCGCGGCAAGGCCTTCATCGCGCTGGCCGAGCAGGCCGAGCAGGACCTGCGTGAGCTGCTCGCGATTCCCGCCAGCTACAAGGTGCTGTTCCTGCAGGGGGGTGCCACCCAGCATTTCGCCCAGATTCCGCTCAACTTCGCCCGCGGCGCGAGCGCCGACTACGTGCTCACTGGAGACTGGAGCGAGAAGGCCGCCAAGGAAGCTCGCGCCTACACCCAAGTGCGCATCGCCGCGAGCGCGGCCGCCACCAACCACGACCGCATCCCGCCGCGCGCGACCTGGCAGCTCGACCCGGGAGCGGCCTACCTGCACATCACCCCCAACGAGACGATCCGCGGCGTCGAGTTCCACGACATACCCGACGCCGGTGCGGTGCCGCTCGTGGGTGACGTGTCCTCGACCCTCCTGTCGCGGCCGTTGGACGTGTCGCGCTACGCGCTGCTGTATGCGGGTGCGCAGAAGAACATCGGGCCATCCGGGCTGGTCGTGCTGATCGTGCGCGAGGACCTGCTCGAACGCTGCCCCAAGGACCTCCCCAAGATCCTCAATTACGCCGAGCACGCGGCGCAGGGCTCGATGCTCAATACGCCCAACACCTGGGGCTGGTATCTGGCTGGGCTCGTTTTCAAGTGGATCAAGGCCGAGGGCGGCGTGGCCGCGATGGCCCAGCGCAATCGCGCCAAGGCCGACTTGCTGTACGGCTACATCGACGGCTCCGGCTACTACCGCAATCCGGTCGAGCCAGCCGCGCGTTCGTGGATGAACGTGCCCTTCACCCTGCCCAGCGACGAACTCGATGCGAGCTTCCTCAAGCAGGCCGAGGCGGCCGGCCTGCTCGCGCTCAAGGGCCATCGGCTGGTCGGGGGCATGCGCGCCTCGCTGTACAACGCGATGCCGCTGGCCGGGGTGCAGGCCCTGGTCGAATTCATGGGCGATTTCGCCCGGCGCCACGGCTGAGCCGCGGCGCGCCCAGCATTCTCCCACTTGCCGATCGGCCACTTTCGATGTTCAAGATCCAGACTCTCAACAACATCTCGCGCAGCGGCCTCGACCGCCTGCCGGGTTCGCTCTACAGCACCGCCAACGAAGTGGCCGATCCCGACGCGATCCTCGTGCGTTCGGCCGACATGCACCAGGCGCCGATCGCGGCGAGCGTGAAGGCGGTGGCGCGTGCGGGCGCGGGCACCAACAACATCCCGGTGGCGGCGCTGTCCGCACGCGGCGTGCCGGTGTTCAACGCGCCCGGTGCCAACGCCAATGCGGTCAAGGAGCTGGTGGTGGCAGGCATGCTGCTGGCGGCGCGCAACCTCGCGGCGGCGCTCGCGTTCGTGCGCGACCTGCCGCCGGGCGAGCACCTGCATGAACGGGTGGAAGCGGAGAAGAAGCGCTTCGTCGGCAGCGAGCTCAGCGGCAAGACGCTCGGCGTGGTCGGCCTGGGCGCGATCGGCGTCAAGGTGGCCAATGCGGCCTACGCGCTGGGCATGCGCGTGGTCGGCTTCGATCCGCACATGACCATCGACGGCGCCTGGCAGCTGTCGGCGCAGGTGGCGCGCGCCAGTTCGCTCAATGAGCTGTACGCGGCCAGCGACTACGTGACCTTCCATGTGCCGCTCAACGACAAGACGCGTGGCGTGTTCGGGATGGCGGCCCTGGAGGTGGC
Source organism: Lysobacterales bacterium (assembly GCA_014338185.1). Lineage (GTDB taxonomy): Bacteria > Pseudomonadota > Gammaproteobacteria > Xanthomonadales > Rhodanobacteraceae > Dokdonella_A. The sequence goes on from QUBV01000003.1 coordinate 23,506, forward strand.
TCGGCGCGGCGTGGTGGTGCTCAATTTCGCCCGCGAAGGCATCGTCGACGAGCAGGCGCTGCGCGCCGGGCTGGCCGACGGCCGCATCGGGCGCTACGTGAGCGACTTCCCGCAGGCCGACCTGCTGGCCGATCCGCGCGTGATCGCCCTGCCGCACCTGGGTGCATCCACCGGCGAGGCCGAGGAGAACTGCGCGATGATGGTGGTCGACCAGCTGCGCGACTTCCTCGAACATGGCAACGTGCGCCATTCGGTCAACTTTCCCGAGGCGCGCATGGCGCGCGCGAGCAATGGCCGCATCTGCATCGCCAACAGCAACCGGCCCAACATGATCGGCCAGTTGTCGCACGTGCTGGGCGAGGCCGGGGTCAACATCGCGCAGATGCTCAACGCCTCGCGTGGCGACCTCGCCTACACCCTGATCGATGTCGACTCGAGGATTCCGGCCACGCTGGTGAGCGCGATCGCCGCGATCGATGGCATCCTGTCGGTTCGCGTGATCGAGGAGTAAGCGATGAGCCAGCGCAAGCGCGACAGCGGCAAGCAGCCTGACCAGCCCGACCTGGCCGCGGTGCGCGCGCGCATCGACGGCATCGACCAGCAGATCCAGGCGTTGATCGCCGAGCGCGCGCGCTTCGCCCACCAGGTGGGCAAGGCCAAGGGCAAGCTCGCCGCGGCGGTGGACTATTACCGGCCCGAGCGCGAGGCGCAGGTGCTGCGCATGGTGGTCGACCGCAACGACGGCCCGCTCAACGACGAGGTGCTGGTGCACCTGTTCCGCGAAATCATGTCGGCCTGCCTGGCCCAGCAGGAGCCGCTCAAGATCGGCTACCTCGGTCCCGAAGGCACCTTCAGCCAGCAGGCGGTGCACAAGCATTTCGGCCGCTCGGCGCTGGGCCTGCCGATGTCGAGCATCGAGGAGGTGTTCAACGAGGTCGAGGCCGGCAACGCCGACTTCGGCGTGGTACCGGTGGAGAACTCGGGGCAGGGCACGATCCAGGTCACGCTCGACATGTTCCTCACCTCCCACCTCAAGATCTGCGGCGAGGTCGAGCTGCGCGTGCACCAGTACCTGCTGTCGCGCTCGGGCCACATCGAGGACATCGAGCGCATCTACGCCCATCCGCAGTCGTTCGCGCAGACCGCGGGCTGGCTGCGCTCGAACCTGCCCAGGGTCGAGAAGGTGCCGGTGGCGAGCAATGCCGAGGGCGCGCGCCGCGCGCGCAACGCCGACGACGCCGCCTCGATCGGCAGCGAATCGGCCGCGCACGTGTACGGCCTCAAGAAGGTCATCATGACCTCGATCGAGGATCATGCCGACAACACCACGCGCTTCCTCGTGATCGGGCGGCAGATCTTCCCGGCTTCCGGGCACGACCGCACCTCGGTGCTCGTGTTCATCAAGGACCAGCCCGGCGCGCTGTTCAACGTGCTCAGCCCGTTCGCGCGCCACGGCATCAGCATGAACCGGATCGAATCGCGCCCCTCGCACCAGGCCAAGTGGGAGTATGGCTTCTTCATCGACCTGGCCGGCCATGTCGACGATGCGGCGATGCAGGGCGCGCTCGGCGAGCTGCGCGAGCATTCGGCGCAGATCAAGGTGCTCGGCTCCTACCCGGTTGCGGTGCCGTGAGCGGCGCGTTCGACGCGACGCGGCTGGCGACCACGGCCAGCGCGGCGCTGCGCGCCTACGACCCCGGCCATGACCTGCCGGCATTGCGCGGGCGTTTTGGCGCGGCGATCGCCGAACTGGGCTCGAACGAGAACGTGCTCGGCGCCAGTCCGCTGGCGCTGGCGGCGATGCGCAGCGCGCTCGACGAAGTGTACCGCTACCCCGATCCGCGCGGCGCCGCGCTCAAGTCGGCACTGGCGCAGCGGCTGGACGTGGACGCGGCACAGATCGCGCTCGGCAACGGCTCGCACGAACTGCTCATGATGCTCGCGCAGTGTTTCGCCGACGCCGCGCACTCGATCGTGTACGCGCAGTACGGCTTTGCGGTGTATCCGATCGCGGCCGCCGCAGCCGGCGCGCAGGGCATCTGCGTGCCGGCCCTGCCGCGCGACCATACGACCGCGCCGCTCGGCCACGACCTGGACGCGATCGCCGCCGCGGTGCGCGCCAACACCCGCATCGTCTACCTGGCCAATCCCAACAACCCGACCGGCACGTGGTTCGACGACGCGGCGCTGGCGCGCCTGCTCGCGCGCGTGCCGCGCGAGGTGCTGGTGGTGGTCGACGAGGCCTACCACGAGTACGTCGACGTGGCCGACCTGCACGGTGCGTTGCCGCTGCGCGCGCGCCATCCCAACCTGGTGGTCGCACGCACGTTCTCCAAGGCCTGGGGCCTGGCCGGCGCGCGGGTCGGCTACGTGGTGGCCGACGCGAGCGTGGTGGCCGTGCTCGAGCGCATGCGCGAATCGTTCAATGTCAACTCGCTGGCACTGGCCGGCGCCAGCGCCGCGCTCGCCGACGAGGCACACCTGGCCACGGTGCGGCGCTACAACACCGCGGCGCGCGCCTGGCTGGTGGAGGAACTTGCGCAGCGCGGCTATCGCTGCCTGCCGTCGCAGACCAACTTCGTGCTGCTCGACCTGGGTCGCGATGCCGCTGCGCTGGAGCAGCACCTGTTGGCGCAGGGCGTGATCGTGCGGCCGATGGGCGGCTACGGGCTCGCCGACACGCTGCGCATCAGCATCGGCCGGCGCGATGAGAACGAGCGCCTGCTGGCCGCGCTGGACGCGGCGCCTTGAGCGCGCCCGCGGCACCCCTGCGCTGGCGCAGCACACCGGTGGCGATGCCACTGGCGGGCGAGATCGAGGTTCCCGGTGACAAGTCGATCTCGCATCGCGCGATCATGCTCGCGGCGCTGGCCGAGGGCAGTTCGCAGGTCGATGGCTTCCTCGAAGGTGAGGACACGCGCGCGACCGCGGCGATCTTCGGCCAGCTCGGCGTGCGCATCGACACCCCATCGGCTTCGCGCCGCATCGTGCATGGGGTGGGGCTGCACGGACTGCGTGCGCCGGCGAGCGTCCTCGACTGCGGCAACGCGGGCACGGGCATGCGCCTGCTCGCGGGCCTGCTGGCGGCACAGGCCTTCGACAGCACGCTCACCGGTGACGCCTCGCTGCAGCGGCGTCCGATGCGGCGTGTGATCGAACCGCTCGCGCGCATGGGTGCGCGCATCGAGGCCGCCGCGGGCGACCTGCCGCCGCTGCGCGTCCGTGGCGGCGCCACGCTCCAGGGCATCGACTATGCACTGCCGGTGGCCAGCGCCCAGGTCAAGTCGGCGCTGCTGCTGGCCGGCCTGTACGCGCGCGGTGAGACCTGTGTGCGCGAGCCGCACCCCACGCGCGACTACAGCGAGCGCATGCTCGCGGCGTTCGGCTGGCCGATCCGGTTCGCGCCGGGCCGGGCGCAGCTCACCGGCGGCCATCGCCTGCGTGGGTGCGCGGTGCAGGTGCCCGCGGACTTCTCCTCGGCCGCGTTCTTCATCGTCGCCGCGAGCCTCGTGCCAGGCTCGCGCCTGCTGCTGCGCGCGGTCGGCCTCAATGCGCGGCGCACCGGCCTGCTCACCGCGCTGCGCCTGATGGGCGCCGACATCCGCGAACATGCGCCGCGCGAGCAGGGCGGCGAACGCGTGGCCGACCTCGAGGTGCGCCATGCGCCGCTGCACGGCATCGACGTGCCGGTCGAACTGGTGCCGGACATGATCGACGAGTTCCCGATCCTGTTCGTCGCCGCCGCCGCGGCGCGTGGCACCACGCGCATCCGCGGCGCGGCCGAGCTGCGGGTCAAGGAGTCCGACCGCATCGCGCTCATGGCCCAGGGCCTGGCACGGCTGGGCGTGGACGTGGCCGAGTGCGCCGATGGCGCGACCATCGAGGGCGGCCGCATCGGCGGCGGCAGCGTCGCCAGCGCCACCGACCATCGCATCGCGATGAGTTTCGCGGTGGCCGGTCTGGTCGCCGCCGCCGCGGTGGAGATCGACGACTGCACCCACGTGGCGACCTCGTTCCCGGGCTTCCTCGCGCTGGCCAACTCCGCAGGCTTTGCCCTGCAGCAGGCGCCTGCACCAGACGCAGACTGATGCCCGGACCCGCCGCGGCGCGGGCGCGGCTAGAATGGTGTGTTCCCCGCGATGCATGCACCCATGTCCGCCAGCAGCAGTGACCCGTCCGTTCCCGTGCTCACGATCGACGGCCCGTCCGGTTCGGGCAAGGGCACGATCAGCGCCGCGGTGGCCGCGGCGCTGGGCTGGCACCTGCTCGATTCGGGCGCGATCTACCGAGCGGTCGGCTATGCCGCGGGCATGGCCGGGCTCGACCTGTCAGATCCCGAGGCGGTCACGCGCTGCGCGCAGAACACGCGCATCGCGTTCCGCGCGCCCAAGGAAGGCGGACCGGCGCGCGTGTTCATCAATGGCTTCGACGCCACCGACGAGATCCGCACCGAGACCTGCGGCGCCGCCGCCTCGGCGATCGCGGCCATGCCCGCAGTGCGCAGCGCGCTGTTCGAGCGCCAGCGTGCGTTCCGCAAGGCGCCGGGCCTGGTGGCCGACGGCCGCGACATGGGCACGGTGGTGTTCAGCGACGCGCCGTGCAAGGTGTTTTTGACCGCCAGCGCCGAGGAACGCGCGAAAAGGCGCTATAAACAGTTGAAGGAAAAGGGGTTGTCTGTTACGCTCGCCACCCTTTTGCGGGAGATCGAGGCACGCGACGAGCGTGACGCGACACGCAAGGTGGCACCGCTCAAGCCAGCTCGCGACGCGGTCATCATCGACAGCACGTCCCTGACCATCGCCGAGGCGGTGGAGCGCGTGCTCGGGATCGTGCGCGCGGCGCTGCCGCGGCACGCCACCACCCGCAACTGATCCAGGCTGCCGGCGCCGTATGCGCGCGGGTGGGCCGCAAGACCCGCAAGGGAAGCCCGGCAGGGTGCCGGCAACGCGTCGATGCGGCGTATCTCGCATCGTTGATGGGTGGGCGTCGGCATCGTGCCGAGCGCCTGTTTCATTCACTGGAATCCAACATGACTGAAAGTTTTGCCGAACTGTTCGAACAGAGCCAAACCGCGCTCTCCAAGCTGCGCTCCGGCGCCATCGTCACCGGCACCATCGTCGAGATCCGCTCCGACGTGGTGGTGGTCAATGCCGGACTGAAGTCCGAAGGCATCATCCCGATCGAACAGTTCAGGAACGACAAGGGCGAACTCGAGATCCACGTCGGCGACGACGTCAAGGTCGCGCTCGATGCGATCGAAAACGGCTTTGGCGAGACCATGCTCTCGCGCGAAAAGGCCAAGCGTTCGCTGGTGTGGGACGAGCTCGAGGAAGCGCAGACCGCCAATGCCGCCGTCACCGGCCGCATCTCTGGCAAGGTCAAGGGCGGCTTCACGGTCGACATCAAGGACGTCCGCGCATTCCTGCCGGGCTCGCTGGTCGACGTGCGCCCGGTGCGCGACCCGTCCTACCTCGAAGGCAAGGAACTGGAATTCAAGATCATCAAGCTCGACCGCAAGCGCAACAACGTGGTGGTGTCGCGTCGCGCGGTGGTCGAGAGCGAGCATTCCGAGGAGCGCGAACAGCTGCTCGAGAAGCTGGTCGAGGGCGCGGTGATCAAGGGCGTGGTCAAGAACCTCACCGATTACGGCGCGTTCGTCGACCTCGGCGGCATCGACGGCCTGCTGCACATCACCGACATGGCGTGGAAGCGCGTGCGCCACCCGTCCGAGGTGGTCAACGTCGGCGACGAGCTGGAAGTACGCGTGCTCAAGTTCGACCGCGAGCGCAACCGCGTCTCGCTCGGCCTCAAGCAGCTCGGCGAGGATCCGTGGGTCGCGATCGCGCGCCGCTATCCGGCCAACACCCGTCTGTTCGGCAAGGTCTCCAACGTCACCGACTACGGCTGCTTCGTCGAGCTCGAGCCGGGCGTCGAAGGCCTCGTGCACGTGTCGGAGATGGACTGGACCAACAAGAATGTCAACCCGGCCAAGGTGGTGCAGGTGGGCGACGAGGTCGAGGTCATGGTGCTCGACGTCGACGAGGAGCGCCGCCGCATCTCGCTGGGCATGAAGCAGACCCGCGCCAATCCGTGGGAAGCCTTCGCCGCGATCCACAAGAAGGGCGACAAGGTCAGCGGCACGATCAAGTCGATCACCGACTTCGGCGTGTTCGTCGGCCTCGACGGTGGCATCGACGGCCTCGTGCACCTGTCCGACATTTCGTGGCAGGCGACCGGCGAAGACCTCGTGCGCAACTTCAAGAAGGGCGACGAGATCGAGGCGGTGGTGCTCGCGGTCGATCCCGAGCGCGAGCGCATCTCGCTCGGCCTCAAGCAGCTCGAGCAGGACCCGTTCGGCCAGTACATGGCCAACCACCCGCGCGGCAGCATCGTCAACGGCACCGTGCGCGAAGTCGATGCCCGCGGTGCCACCATCGACCTGGGCGACGGCGTGGAGGGCTACCTGCGCGCCAACGACATCGCCAAGGAACGCGTCGAGGATGCCACGCTGCATCTCAAGGTGGGTGACGCCGTGGAAGCCAAGTTCGTGGGCATGGACCGCAAGGGCCGCAGCCTGCAGCTGTCGATCCGCGCCAAGGACGAGGATGAACTGCAGAGCACGCTCGAGGAATACCAGAGCGCCGCTGGCGGTACCACCAAGCTCGGCGCGCTGCTCAAGGAGCAGCTCAACCGCTGACGCGGTCCACGTGGCGCGCCCATGCGACGCGCCACGTTTCCACGCGCACCATCGAGCGTGCGCATCCCAGGGGAACATGCGGAACCGTCTCGATGGCGATGACCAAATCCGAATTGATCGAAGCGCTGGCGCGCCGCCAGAAGCACCTGGCCCCGAACGATGTGGAACTCGCGGTCAAGAGCGTGCTGGAGCAGATGAGTCAGTCGCTGTCGGTCGGCGAGCGCATCGAGATCCGCGGGTTTGGCAGTTTTTCGCTGCATTACCGCCCGCCACGCATGGGGCGCAACCCCAAGACCGGCGACTCGGTGGCGTTGCCGGGCAAGCACGTGCCACATTTCAAACCCGGCAAGGAGCTGCGCGAGCGCGTCAACGGCCAGCGCAAGGCCGAGTGACGCCACCGCGCGCGACCGCGACCCGCGCACCATGCAGCACCCGCCGTGCGCTGCTGCGGCTATCATCGGCCATCACCGTCGCCTGTTCCCTGCCATGCGCCTGATCGCGCTCCTGCTGCTGTTGTCCGTCGTGGTCGCCGGCGCCCTGTTCGGCGCCATCAACCCGGCCGTGGTGACCATCGACTTCCGCTTCGCGCGCTGCGAGGTGTCGCTGGGTGTGGCCCTGCTGGGCGCGCTCGCGCTGGGCTGGCTGCTCGGCGGCATCGTGGCCTGGGCCGGCCAGCGGGTCGGGCAGCGTGGCAGCACGGAGCGCGGCCCGTGAACGGCGTGTTGCCCCTGTTGTTCCTGCTGCTGCCGATCGCGGCGTTCTCGGGCTGGGTGCTCGGGCGGCGACGCAGCGAGCGCACTTCGGGCGCGCGCGTGAACGAGCTCTCGTCCAGCTATTTCCGCGGCCTCAACTACCTGCTCAACGAACAGCAGGACAAGGCGATCGAGGTGTTCCTCAAGCTCGCCGAAGTCAATCGCGACACGGTGGAGACCCATCTGGCGCTGGGCAACCTGTTCCGGCGCCGCGGCGAGGTCGACCGCGCGATCCGCGTGCACCAGAGCCTCATCGCGCGGCACAACCTCAGCGACGAGGAAAAGACCGTCGCACTGCTCGAACTGGGCGAGGACTACATGCGCGCAGGCCTGCTCGACCGCGCCGAGACCCTGTTCGCCGACCTCGTGGCGATGGACGCGCTCGCACCGTCGGCGTTGCGCCACCTCATCGGCATCTACCAGCACGAGCGCGACTGGGACAAGGCGATCGACCACGCGCGCCGGCTCGAACACGTGAGCGGCGAGTCCCAGGCCACCATGATCGCGCAATTCCACTGCGAGCTGGCCGAGCAGGCACGTGCGCAGGGCGATCGCGACGGCGCGCGCGCGCAGGTGGCCGAGGCGTTCTCGGTGCAGCCCGAGTGCGTGCGCGCATGCATGATCCTGGGCCACCTCAACAGCGCCGAAGGCCAGCTCGACGCCGCGATCGAGGCGTTCGAGCGCGTGGCCGACCTCGACCCGGACTACCTGCCCGAGATCCTGTCGCCGCTGCTGGATTGCTACGCGCGTGCGCAGCAGATGCAGCGCGCCGAGCAGTTCCTGCTGCGAATCATCGAGCGCCATCGCGGGGTGACGCCGGTGCTGGCGCTGGCGCGGTTGTACGCGAGCACGCGCGGCGAGGCCAAGGCGGTCGAGTTCCTCACCCACAGCCTGCGCCAGCGCCCGTCGCTGCGCGCGCTGATGGCGCTGGTGGACATGAACCTGCGCAACGTGCAGGGCGAGGCGCGCGAGAACTTCCTGACGCTGCGCGAACTCACCGCCCAGCTCATCGAAGTCAAGGCGCTGTACCGCTGCAACCGCTGCGGCTTCGGCGCCAAGGCCCACCACTGGCAGTGCCCGAGCTGCAAGAGCTGGGGATCGGTACGGCCGGTCCACGGCGCGACGGGCGAATGAGGCCGTGACCCCTGGCGTGGTGCCGGCACTGCTGCTCGCCTGCGCGCTGGCGTCGGCCGCGCTCACCGCACTCGCGATCGGCTACGCGCAGCGGCGCCGGCTGCTCGACCTGCCGGGCCGGCGCCGCTCGCACGCGCAGGCCACGCCGCGCGGCGGCGGCATCGGCATCGTGCTCACGCTGCTGGCCGTTGTGCTGCTGTGGTGGCCGCAACGGCACGAGGCCTGGTCGATCGCCTGTGCGCTCGCGTTGGTCGGCGCAGCCGGCTGGATCGACGACCACCGCGGCCTGGCTGTGCGCTGGCGCCTGCTGCTGCACTTCGTCGCAGTGGCGCTCTGGCTGGTGCCGCTCGCGCTGGCGCTGGCCCGCAGCGCCTGCGTGCTGCCGCTTGCGCTCGGGTGCAGCCAGCTGCGCCTGCTGCTGGCCGCGGCGACGCTCGCGGTGGGCGTGGCGATGGTGTGGTCGATCAACCTGCACAACTTCATGGACGGCATCGACGGCATCCTCGCGATGCAGGCCGCTTTCGTGTGTGCGGTGGCCGCAGCCGCGTTCGCCCACGCCGGCGACGCGCCGCATGCCCTGGGCGCCGCGGCCGCACTGGCTGCGATCCTGGGTTTCCTGCCGTTCAATTTTCCGCGGGCGCGTGTGTTCATGGGTGATGTGGGCAGCGGCGTGCTCGGGCTGTGGGTCGCGCTGCTCGTGGTGATGCTGGCCATGCGCCCGGGCGTGGCGGCCACGAGCGGACTGATCGCGGCCTCGGGTTTCGTGGTCGATGCCACCTGCACGCTGCTCAGCCGCATGCTGCGCGGGCGGCGTTGGTATAGTGCGCACCGCGAGCACCTGTACCAGTGGCTCGTGCGCACGGGCCTGTCCCATGCGCGCGTGGTTGCGCTGTATCTGGCCTGGAATCTCCTGATCGTGGTGCCCGCCCTGTTGTGGATCAATCGACCGCAAGCCCATGCCGCCGGCAGCGGCATGCTGCTGGCGGTGTATGCGGCCGGCACCGGCGTGTGGCTGGCCGGCAAGCGCTGGTGCCTGCGGCAGGTCGCGCGGCGAGGTGGCCATGCAGCCGCGTAAGGCGATCGCGCGCATCCATCCGCGCCTGGCCGTGGTCGCGCACGACCTGTTCATGGTGTGGCTGGCCTGGACCGCGGTCAACGCGGTGCGCTGGTCGCTCGAAGGCGACGTGGTGCCGGTATCGCTGTTCGGCGTACCCGACCTGCTCGTGCTGGCCGCGCAGGGCCTGGTGTTCTGGTGGACCGGGTTGTATCGCGGCCTGTGGCGCTTCGCGAGCATGCCCGACATGTGGAACATCCTGCGCGCCTGCATCTTCGGCGCGGTCGCGGTCGCGATCACCCTGTTCCTGTACAACCGCCTGCACCAGGTGCCGCGCACGGTGCTCGCGATCTATCCGTTCGTGCTGGCGATCCTGCTCGGGGTGCCGCGCCTGGCCTACCGCTACTGGAAGGACAGCCGGCTCGACCTCGGCGGCGGCGCGGGCGAGCGCGTGCTCGTGCTCGGCGCGGGCAAGGCCGGCGAGGCGCTGGTACGCGACCTGCGCCGCGAGCGGCGCTACATTCCGGTCGGATTCCTCGACGATGACCGCGGCCTGCGCGGTGCGCGCGTGCACGGCGTGCCCGTGCTCGGCCCGCTCGACCAGTTGCCGCACGTGGCGCGCGAAACGGCCGCGCAGATGGTGGTGATCGCGATCCCGTCGGCCAACAAGGCGCAGATGCGCCATGCGGTGGACGTGTGCGAGGAGAGTGGCCTGCCGTTCCGCACGGTGCCGCGGCTCGAAGATGTGGTGGCCGGGCGCTCGGCCTTCAACGAACTCAAGGAAGTGGCGATCGACGACCTGCTCGGCCGCGAGCAGGTGCAACTGGACTGGACCGCGATCCGTACCCGCCTGAGCGGGCGCCGCGTGCTCGTCACCGGCGGCGGCGGCTCGATCGGTTCGGAGCTGTGCCGGCAGGTGGCGCGGCTGGGCGTGGAGTCGCTCACCATCCTCGAACAGTCCGAGTTCAACCTGTACGCGATCGAGCAGCAGCTGCGGCGGGACTATCCGGACCTGCTGCTGCGCGCGGTGCTGGGCGACTGCGGCGACCTCGCCACCTGCGAACATGTGTTCGCCGACGCGCGGCCCGAGATCGTGTTCCATGCCGCCGCCTACAAGCAGGTGCCGCTGTTGCAAGGGCAACTGCGCGAGGCGTTCCGCAACAACGTGCTCGGCACGCGCACGGTGGCGCAGGTGGCCGACCGCTGCGGGGTGGACGGCTTCGTGCTCATCTCCACCGACAAGGCGGTCAATCCCACCAGCATCATGGGCGCCTGCAAGCGCATCGCCGAACTGTACTGCCAGAACTTCGCGCGCCAGTCGCGCACGCGCTTCATGACCGTGCGCTTCGGCAACGTGCTCGATTCGGCCGGCTCGGTGGTGCCGCTGTTCCGCGAGCAGATCCGCAGCGGCGGGCCGGTGACCGTGACCCATCCCGAGATCACGCGCTACTTCATGACGATCCCCGAGGCCTGCCAGCTCATCCTGCAGGCCACGGTGCTGGGTGAGGGCGGTGAGATCTTCGCGCTCGACATGGGCGAGCCCGTGCGCATCCGCGACCTGGCCGAGCAGATGATCCGCCTCGCGGGACGCCAGGTGGAGCGTGACATCGCGATCGTCTACACCGGCCTGCGGCCCGGCGAGAAACTGTTCGAGGAGCTGTTCCATCCGCAGGAGCAGTACGTCAAGACCGCGCATGCCAAGATCTTCCTCGCGCAACCGCGCGCGATGGCCTGGGCGCTGCTGGCCGCGCAACTCGCGCAGGCCGAAGGCGCGGTGCGCGACTTCGACGAGCCGGGCCTGCAGCGCATCCTGGAGCAGCTGCTGCCCGAATTCGCCGGCAACCAGGCCACCGCCGGCACTGTCATCAACCTCCGACCCGCCTGAGCGGCACCGTTGCCATGAATCCAGCCTTGCGCAAAGTCGTGTTTCCCGTCGCCGGCCTCGGCACCCGCTTCCTGCCGGCCACCAAGGTGGTGGCCAAGGAAATGCTGCCCGTGCTCGATCGGCCGCTGATCCAGTATGCGGTCGATGAGGCGGTCGATGCGGGCGCCGACACGCTCGTGTTCGTGACCAACCGCTACAAGCACGCGATCGCCGACTACTTCGACAAGGCCTACGAACTGGAAAGCAAGCTCGCCCAGTCGGGCAAGGCCGAGTTGCTGGCGATGGTGCAGGGCACCTTGCCGCGCCATGTGCGTTGCGTGTTCGTGACCCAGCCCGAGGCGCTCGGGCTCGGCCATGCGGTGCTGTGCGCCAAGCCCGTGGTCGGCGACGAGCCCTTTGGCGTGGTGCTGCCCGACGACCTGATCTGGAACGGCACCGGCGCCGGCGCGCTGCGCCAGATGGCGCAGTTGTCCGCGCGCGAGAACGGCGCGGGCGTGATCGCGGTGGAGGAAGTCGCACGCGAACAGACCGACAAGTACGGCATCGTCGATGCGACGCCGCTGTCCGAGCGCGCGGCCAAGATCAAGCTCGTGGTCGAGAAGCCCAAGCCCGCCGCGGCGCCGTCCAACCTCGCGATCGTGGGCCGCTACGTGTTGCCCGGGCGCATCTTCGAACTGCTCGAGAACACCAAGCCGGGCGCGGGCGGCGAGATCCAGCTCACCGACGCGATCGAGGCGCTGCTCGGCGAGCGTTCGGTGCTGGCCTATCGCTTCGAAGGCACGCGCTTCGACTGCGGCAACAAGCTTGGCCTGGTCAAGGCCACCCTGGCGATGGCGCTGGCCGATCCGGCGCTGGCCGGCCCCACCCGCGAATTCGTCACCGGGCTGGGCGCGGACTGAGCCCGCGTGACCAGTCCGCGCCGCGTCGAGGACACGTGATGGACCTGAGCTGGATCCTCAACCACCTGGGTGAAGAGCGCGAGCGCTACTTCGGCGCGGTGGCGCCGCCGCTCATGCAATCGTCGATCTTCGCGTTCCCGACCGTGGCGGCGATGCGCGAGGCGTTTGGCGACGAGTTCGCCGAGCACCTGTACACGCGCGGCAACAATCCCACGGTCGAGATCCTGCGGCGCAAGGTGGCGGCGCTGGAAGGCGCCGAGGATTGCCTCATGTTCGGCAGCGGCGCCGCTGCGATGGCCTCGGGGGTGATGGCCTGCGTCGCCGGCGGCGACCACGTGCTGTGCGTGGCCAAGCCCTACAGCTGGACGCGCGCGCTGCTGCGCGACCTGCTCGGCCGCTACGGCGTGCTCACGAGCTTCGTCGATGGCACCGACCCGGCCCATTTCGAGGCCGCGCTGGGCGAGCGCACGCGCATGATCGTGCTCGAAAGCCCCAATTCGCTCACCTTCGAGCAGCAGGACCTGGCTGCCGTGGCGGCACTGGCGCGTGCGCGCGGCCTGCGCACGATCTGCGACAACAGTTATGCGACCCCGCTCAACCAGTCGCCGCTCGCGCTGGGCATCGACCTGGTCGTGCACTCGGCCACCAAGTATCTCAACGGCCACAGCGACGTGGTGGCCGGCGCGCTGTGCGGCAGCCATGAGCTGCTGCGGCAGGTGTTTCGCGGGCCGTACATGACCCTCGGCGCCATCCTCGCGCCGCACGATGCCTGGCTCATGCTGCGCGGCCTGCGCACGCTGCCGATCCGCATGGAGCGCATCGCGCGCACCACGCGCGAGGTGCTCGCCTTCGTCGAGGCCCACCCGCGCGTGCGCCGGGTGTATTCACCGCACTCGGCCAGCCATCCGCAGTCCGCGCTCAGCCAGCGCCAGCTGCGTGGCGCCAGCGGCCTGCTCACGATCGAGCTCGACGTCACCGGAGTCGCAGCGGTCGAGCGCTTCTGCGACGCCCTCACGCGCTTCCTCATGACGGTGTCGTGGGGCGGCTACGAGTCGCTGGCCTTCCCGCTGTGCGCGGTGTTCCCGCGCGACACCGCGCTGCATACCGCCACCGGTACCAACCTCGCGCTGGTACGGCTGTCGATCGGCCTGGAGGAGGCCGACGTGCTCATCGCCGATCTGGAGCAGGCGCTCGCGCGCCTGTGACCTCAGTACGGCAGCGTGCGAATGCGCCAGCCGATAGCGATCGCCGCGATCGCGAGCACCACGCACAACATCGCGCACACGCGCAGCCAGCGCACGATCGGCGCCACTGCCGCGCCACGCCGCACGCGCGTGTCGCGGATCACCCGTACCCCGGGCACCGGCCAGCGCGCGGCACGCAGGGCACGGCGTGATTGCCGCCATGCATGCACGGCGAGCACGAGCAACGAGGCACCCGCCAGCAGCGTGCTCATGCCGATCCACGCGCGCAGCTGGCGCGCCGCCACCGCAGGATCGGCCACCAGCGCCTGCGCGTAGAGCCAGCGCTGGGTGAAGGCGAGTGCGATCGCGGCGACCACGGCCGCGAGCACGAGCAGCAGCAGGGTGCGCCGACGATAGGCCGGATCGGCGCGCTGGATGTCGTCATTCATGCCGGACTCCCCATGGCAGTGCGCGCATGATAGGCGGCGCGACGCGCGCGCGCGGCGCCGTTTGTCGTGCAATCGCTGCGCTCGTCGCCGCTGCTATGCTTGCGCGATGAAGACCCTTGCATTGACGCTCGCGGCCCTGGTGCTGGCAGGCTGCCACGGCTTCGCATCGCGCCCGCGCGCACCCGCGGCCGAGCCGGTGCGCGGCAGCGCCGGCGTGTACGACAACCACGCACAGGTGTGGCAGGCGCGCACGCAGGCCACGCCGGTCGCGGTGCCGCACCTGCGCGTCACGCTCAGCGCGACCGCAAGCCCCGAATGGACGCTGTGGCGCGTGCAGCTCGATGGCGCGCAGCCGATGCAGGCGCTGTGGGCGATGCACGAGGTCGCGGCCGAGGTGCCGTTGCTGGTGCCGTATCGCGCGCTGGTGGCCGACCCCGCGTCGGGATCGCAATTCGATCCTGCGCAGTGGGCCGCGCTCGATGCCTGTGCCTTGCGCGGCGGCGCTGCCGGCACCTGGACGGGGGATGCGGCGACCTGCACCGTGCTCGCGCCCGGCATCGGCCCGGGCATGGCCCTGTTGCCGCTCGCCCTCACGCGCGAGGGCGAATGGTTGCGGCTGCGCCTGTATGCCGACCAGGCCCGCGGCGCGGACGCGCGCGAGGACCTGCGCCGGGTGCAGCTGTTCAGCGGCTGGGCGGCGGTCAACGGTGGCGGCCCCAAGGCCGCCGCCGACAACCAGGACTGGCACATGGACCGCGCGCTGCGCCTGGAGAACGAGGGCGGGCGCCATCGCCTGCGCTGGCGCGATGGCAGCGCGGCGCCGTGGTCGCTGCAGCTCGAACGCATCGCCTACCAGGATGGCAACGTGCCCGTGCTCAAGCTGTCGGTGATCGAGGAAAGCAGCGGGCAGACGCTCGCCTACGCCTGGGCCAATCCCGAAGCCAGCCGCATCGGCATCAACCTCGGTTGGCTGCAGGTCGGGCTCGAGCGCGCGCAAGCGACGCCTTGAGGCCCGCCCACGCGCGTCAGGCTTGGCGCACGCGGTCGAGCCACACGCCCAGGCCCTGGGCGTTGAGCTCGATGTCGACATCGAGCCATGCGTCGACCTGCGCGGCATCGACGGTGCAGCCATGCAGGCGCGCCCGTTCCAGGTACAGACCCGCCAGTCCGGCCTTGATCGCGGCATGGCGGTCGGTGGCCTGGGCATGCCGCTGCGCGATCGCGACCATCGCATCGACCTGCAGGTGCAGCTCATCGCCGCGGCGACGTGGCTGCTCGACGCGGCCGAAGTGGGTGAGGTACAGCGCCGTGGGGGCGTGCGCGAGCACGCGCTCGATCGAAGCGTGCATCGCCTCCGGATCGAACTGCACGGGCGAGCTGGTGGGCAGGATGAAGGCACCGTCGGCGCTGTCGAATTCGCGGTAGGACAGGCCGAAGCAGTCGCCCGTGAACACCCCGCCGCTGCGCTCGTCGAGGATTGCGTTGTGGTGGCGGGCATGGCCGGGCGTGTCGATGCAGACGAGCGCGCGGCCGGCGAGTTCGACCACATGGCCATCGCGCGCCTCGACCACGCGTTCGACAGGAACCGGACGCAGACTGCCGTAGCTGCGCTGCATTTCCGCCTCGCCATACACCGCGGTGGCACCGGCAACCAGTTGGCCCGGGTCGATCATGTGACGCGCACCGCGTGGATGCACCACCAGGCGCGCATTGGGCAGGCGCGCCATGAGTTCGCCGGCGCCGCCGGCATGGTCGAGGTGGACGTGGGTGAGGATGAGCCAGTCCACCGCCGCCGGCGCCAGCCCGGCCGCAGCCAGTGCATGCATGAGGCGCGGTTGCGAATGGTTGGTGCCGCAGTCGATGAAGGCGGCGCGGCCGCCCTCGACCACGAGATAGCTCGCATCGAAGCGCGGACGATGGAAGCCGGTGTCGATGCAGTGGATGCCGTGTCCGGCCATGGCGCGCCTACAGCGCCTCGAAGATCCCGGCCGCGCCCATGCCGGTGCCGATGCACATCGTGACCATGCCGTACCTGTGCCCGCGCCGGCGCATGCCGTGCACCAGCGTCGCGGTGCGGACCGCGCCGGTCGCGCCGAGCGGATGGCCCAGCGCGATCGCGCCACCGAGCGGATTGACCTTGGCCGGGTCGAGGCCGAGGTCGTGGATCACCGCGAGCGACTGCGCGGCGAAGGCCTCGTTGAGTTCGATCCAGTCGAGCTGGTCCTTGCCGATGCCGCTGCCCGCGAGCGCCTTGGGAATCGCCGCGATCGGGCCGATGCCCATGATTTCGGGCGGTACGCCGGCGACCGCGAAGCCGACGAAGCGCGCCAGCGGGGTGAGCTGGTAGTCCTTGAGCGCCTGCTCGCTGGCCAGCAGCACCGCGCCCGCCCCGTCGGACATCTGCGAGGAGTTGCCCGCAGTGACACTGCCGCCAAGTCGAAACACCGGCTTGAGCTTGGCCAGCAGCGCTGGGCTGGTGTCGTGGCGCGGACCTTCGTCCTGCACGATCTCGCGCGCGTCGTCGCGGACCGTGCGCGCGGCCAGGTCGGGATAGTGGTCGGCGAGCGTGAAGGGCACGATCTCGTCGTTGAACTCGCCAGCCGCGATCGCTGCCAGGGCCTTCTGGTGGCTGGCGTAGGCGAACTCGTCCTGGGCCTCGCGCCCGACCTGCCAGCGCTCGGCCACCTTCTCGGCGGTGATGCCCATGCCGTAGGCGATCGCGACATGCTCGTTGTCGAACGCGGCCGGGTTGAAGGCGATCTTGTGGCCCATCATCGGCACCATGCTCATCGATTCGGTGCCGCCCGCGAGCATGAGGTCGGCCTCGCCGAGCCGGATGCGGTCGGCGGCCATCGCAATCGCCTGCAGGCCCGAGGAACAGAACCGGTTGATGGTGACCGCGGGCAGGCTGTCGGGCAGGCCGGCCAGCAGCACGCCGATGCGCGCGACGTTCATGCCTTGCTCGGCCTCGGGCATCGCGCAACCGATGATCGCATCGCCGATGCGGGCCGGGTCCACACCCGGCGCCTGGGCCAGCGCCGCGCGCAGCACATGCGCGAGCAGGTCGTCGGGGCGGGTGTTGCGGAACACGCCGCGCGGCGCCTTGCCGACGGGCGTGCGCACGGTGGAAACGATGTAGGCGTCCTGGATTTGCTTGCTCATGGGGATTCCCGGTGGCGCACTCCCGCGCGGCGGGAATGCTGGATGAGTGGGGGAGGCGGACTAGTTGCGCAGCGGCTTGCCGGTGGCGAGCGTGTGCGCGATGCGCTCCTGGGTCTTGGGCATCTGCGCCAGTTCGAAGAAATGGCGTCGTTCCAGGTCGAGCAGCCACTGCTCGTCGACCTGGCTGCCGCGCTCGATGCGGCCACCACACAGCACGTCGCCGATGCGCGTGGCGATCACATCGTCGTGGGCCGAGATGAAGCGGCCCTCGAGCATGTTGACCAGCATCATGCGCAGCGTGGCCAGGCCCACATCGCCGGCCACGCCGACCTGTTGTGCAGGTGGCGGCGGACGGTAGCCCGCATCGGCCATCGCCGCGGCCACGCGCTTGGCCACGTACAGCAGCTCGAAGCTGTTGAACACGACCACGTCGTCGGGGCGCAGCAGGCCCAGTTCCTTGGCTTCCAGCGCGCTGCCCGAGGTCTTGGCCTGCGCCACGGTCTCGAACATGCGCTTGATCTCGGGGAACACATCGCCGTCGTGGGCGCGTTGCGCGGCGCGCACCGCGATTTCCTTGAGGCCGCCGCCCGCGGGCAGCAGGCCCACGCCCGCCTCGACCAGGCCGATGTAGCTTTCCAGCGCCGCCACCGTGCGTGCGCAGTGCATCTGGAACTCGCAGCCGCCGCCGAGCGCGAGGCCGCGCACGGCCGCCACCACCGGCACCAGCGCGTACTTGATGCGCTGGCTGGTGAACTGGAAGTTGGCGATCATCGACTCCAGGCGCGCGATCTGCCCGCCCTGCACGAAGCCGAGCATGCCCTTGAGGTCGGCGCCGGCCGAGAACGCCTTGTCCGAAGCCTGCCAGACCACCACCGCCTTGAGCGCACGCTCGGCGTGGTCGAGCGCATGCTGGATGCCGTCGAGCACCGCATCGTTGACCGTGTTCATCTTGGTCTTGAACGAGAGGATGCCGACTCCGTCATCGCCGAGCGTCCACAGCCGCACGCCATCGTTCTCCCACAGCGTGGTACCGCTGGCCGGACGCTCGCCCAGCAGTGGATCGGGGAACAACTGCCGCGCATACACCGGGTGGTTCGAGCGTGGCTCATAGCGGGCGCCGGTCGGGGCCCACGAACCTTCGGCATGATGCACGCCGTCGACCGCAGCGACCCAGGCCGGCAGCGGCGCCTTGCTCATGGCCTTGCCCGCGGCGATGTCCTCGCTGATCCACTGCGCGACCTGGCGCCAGCCGGCCGCCTGCCAGGTCTCGAACGGGCCGAGCTTCCAGCCATAGCCCCAGCGGATCGCCAGGTCGACGTCGCGCGCGGTTTGTGCGATCGACTGCAGGTGGAACGCGCTGTAGTGGAACAGGTCGCGGAACATCGCCCACAGGAACTGCGCCTGCGGGTCGGCCGACGCACGCAACCGCGCGAACTGCTCGGTCGGGTCCTTGATCGCAAGGATCGCGGCGACCTCGGCCGATGGCTGCGCGCCGCTGGCCACGTAGTCCTGGCGCGCGAGATCGAGCACGAGGATGTCCTTGCCCCGCTTGGTGTAGATGCCTGCACCACTCTTCTGGCCCAGCGCCCCCTTGTCCACCAGTGCGCCCAGCCATGCCGGAGTGGCGAAATGGGCATGCCAGGGATCGTCGGCGAGCGTATCGGCCATGGTCTTGATCACGTGCGCCATCGTGTCCAGCCCGACTACGTCGGCGGTGCGGTAGGTGGCCGACTTGGGCCGGCCGATCGCGGGACCGGTGAGTGCATCGACGAGGTCGAAGGGGAGGCCGAACTGTGCGGTGTGGTGGATGGTGGCGAGGATCGAGAACACGCCGATGCGGTTGCCGATGAAGTTGGGCGTGTCCTTGGCATACACCACGCCCTTGCCCAGCGTGGTGGTGAGGAACGCTTCCAGGCCCGCGAGCACGGCCGGATCGGTCTGGCTGTCGGGCGTGAGCTCGACCAGGTGCATGTAGCGTGGCGGGTTGAAGAAATGGATGCCGGTGAAGCGCGGCCGCATCGCACTCGGCAGCGCGCTGGCCAAGGTATTGATGGGCAGGCCGGAAGTATTGCTTGCAACTATTGCAGAATCAGATACATGCGGAGCAATCTTCTTGTAAAGATCGAGCTTCCAGTCGAGCCGCTCGGCGATCGCCTCGATGATGAGGTCGCAATCGTGCAGCGCGTCCAGGTGCTCGTCGTAGTTGGCCGCGCGGATCGTCGCCGCCACCGCCTTGCTGGCCAGCGGCGCCGGCGAGAGCTTGCCAAGGTTGGCCAGCGCCTTGTGCACGATGCCGCTCTTGTCGCCTTCCTTGGCCGGCAGGTCGAACAGCAAGGTGGCGACTCCGGCGTTGGCGAGATGGGCGGCGATCTGCGCGCCCATCACGCCGGCGCCGAGGACCGCGGCTTGGCGGATGCGAAGGGGCGGATGGTTCATGGCTGGCTCCGGTGTGGAATGCAAGGATGGATCGGGGGATGAGTGAAGCTGCGTGCGGCGCGCGCGCTCATGCGCGCAGGCCGGCAGCGGCGAAGGCGATGAGGTGGGTCACGGCCTGGCGGCGATGGGTCTCCTCGCTGGTGGTGCTGCGGCGTTTGACGATGCCGAAATCGGCCATCGCATAGGTCACCGCGCCGGCGATGATGTCGAGCCGCCAGTACAGCCGTTCCTTGTCCAGATGTGGCAACAAACGCATGAAAACACTGGCAAATTCACGCAGCACATGGCCATAGTTCTCGGACAGGAAGCGGCGCAGGCGCTCGTCGTGCTCGGCGTAGGCGCGCGCCAGCACGCGCACGAACGCGCCGCCGCCGTGGGCCTCCAGCGACTGTTCGAGGGCAGGGCGGATGAAGGCATCGAGCACGTCTTCGAGGCTGGCATTGCCACGCTCGGCGACGCGCGCCAGCGCGGCCAGGCGCTCGCGGTTGAGCTGGTCGAGGCGGCGCCGGAACACCTCTTCTATCAGCCCTTCCTTGGAGCCGAAGTGGTAGTGCACCGCGGCGAGGTTGACGCGCGCACCCGCCGTGACCTGGCGCAGCGAGGCGCCGGCGAATCCATGGCGCGCGAACAGGACTTCGGCCGCGCCGAGGATGCGCTCGCGGGTCGAGAAACCGGGTTGGGTCATGGGGGCAAGGGCGTCGCCGCGGATCAAACGATCGTTTGAATGGTAGGCGCCGCTCGTGGTGGCGGTCAAACGCCTGCGGGAAAACTCGCGCGACGGAGTGCACAAGCGCGCGCGCTTTCGCTAGAATCCGCACTGATAATGTGGTCCAAGTCTGCGGATTGGCGCGGTTTTGGCCCATCGCGCGCCCTGCGGGCGCACCCCTGACAATCCACTGTGGAGACACCGGCTCATGGCGCTGGAGCGCACCCTTTCCATCATCAAACCCGACGCGGTCGCCAAGAACGTGATCGGCGAAATCTATTCACGCTTCGAAAAGGCCGGGCTGCGCATCGTCGCCGCCAAGATGAAGCAGCTCTCGCGCGCCGACGCCGAAGGCTTCTACGCGGTGCATCGCGAACGGCCGTTCTTCAAGCCGCTGGTCGAGTTCATGATCTCGGGCCCGGTGATGATCCAGGCGCTGGAAGGCGAAAACGCCATCGCCAGGAACCGCGAGCTCATGGGCGCGACCAATCCCAAGGACGCGGCACCCGGCACGATCCGCGCCGATTTCGCCCAGTCCATCGACGCCAATGCGGTGCATGGCTCCGACGGCGCCGATACGGCCAGGACCGAAATCGCGTACTTCTTCACCGACGCCGAGCTCTGTTCGCGCTAAGTTCGGGACCATGACCGCACCCGTGCCAGCCCCTGCCGCCCGAGTGTCCGCCGCCGCCGCGGCGCGCGCGGCGGCGGCCGCGGCACCGGCACGGCCGAACCTGTTCGACCACGACCGCAACGGCCTGCGTGCGCTGTTCGTGCAACTGGGCGAGCAGCCATGGCGCGCCGACCAGGTCATGAAGTGGGTGTACCACCGCCACGTCACCGACTTCGCGCAGATGAGCGACATCGGCAAGGCGCTGCAGCACAAGCTCGCGCAGTCGATCGACATCGTGCCGCCCAACACGATCTTCGAGAAGCAGGCCAGCGACGGCACCCACAAGTGGCTGCTGGGCATGGACGGCGGCAATGCAATCGAGGCGGTGTTCATCCCGGAGACCTCGCGCGGGACCTTGTGCGTGTCCTCGCAGGTCGGCTGCGCGCTTGCCTGCCAGTTCTGCTCGACCGGTGCGCAGGGTTTCAACCGCAACCTGTCCGCGGCCGAGATCACCGGCCAGGTGTGGATCGCCGCGCGCCACCTCGGCAACGTGCCGCACCACCAGCGCAAGCTCACCAACGTGGTCATGATGGGCATGGGTGAGCCGCTGCTCAACTTCGACAACGTCGTGACCGCGATGAGCGTGATGCGCGACGACCTCGGTTTCGGCCTGGCCAACAAGCGCGTCACGCTGTCGACCGCGGGCCTGGTGCCGATGATCGACCGCCTCGGCGAGGTCGCCGACGTGTCGCTGGCGGTGTCGCTGCACGCGCCCAACGACGAACTGCGCAGCGAGCTCATGCCGATCAACCGCAAATACCCGATCCAGGCACTGCTCGATGCCTGCGTGCGCTACACCCAGCGCCGGCCGCGCACCACGATCACGTTCGAATACACGATGCTCAAGGGCGTCAACGACCAGCCGGCGCACGCGCGCCAGCTCATCAAGCTCATGCGCAAGGTGCCGTCCAAGGTCAACCTGATCCCGTTCAACAGCTTCCATGGCACGCAGTTCGAGCGTTCCGACGAGACGGTCATCCGTGCGTTCCAGAAGCTCTTGCTCGATGCCGGCGTGCTCACCATGGTGCGACGCACGCGCGGCGACGACATCGACGCGGCCTGTGGCCAGCTCAAGGGCCAGGTGGTGGACCGCACGCGGCGCCAGCAGGAGTTCCGGCGCCGGCTCGAAGGAGGTGCGGTCGATGCGGCTTGAGGCAGTGTTGTGGGCCATCGCGATCGCGCTGTCGAGCCTTTCGCTCGGCGCTTGCGGCCCGTCCGCGTCGGCGCCGGTGAAGAAGCGCGACGTGAACAGCGAACGCACCGAGGCCGCGCGCATCCATACCGAGCTCGGGCAGAAGTACCTGCAGCAGGGCAAGACCGAGGTGGCGTTGGAGAAGCTCAACAAGGCGCTGCAGTTCGATCCCGACTACGTGGACGCGCACACCGTGATCGCGGTGCTGTACGAAAGCATCAACGACCTGCCCAAGGCCGAGGAGCATTACCGCCGCGCGGCCCAGCTCAAACCCAAGGGTGGCGCCGAGAACAACAACTACGGTCGCTTCCTGTGCTCGCAGGGCCATTACGCGCAGGCGCAGGAGCATTTCAAGAAGGCGCTGGCCGATCCGTTCTACGACACGCCCGCGCTGGCGATGAGCAACGCCGGCACCTGCCTGCTGCAAGCGGGCAAGCGCGACGAGGCCGAAACGATGTTGCGGCGCGCGCTGGCGTTGACCCCCAACGAGGATGCCGCGCTGCTGGCGCTGAGCAGCGTGCTCTACGACAAGGGTGAATACCTCAATGCGCGCGCGTTCCTGCAACGTTACGAGGCGGTGGGACGTACGCAGCCGGGGGCGTTGCTGCTTGGCCGCAACATCGAGTTGCGCCTGGGCAATGCCAAGGGTGCCAGCGAGTACTCACGCAGGCTGCTGCGCGAGTTCCCGAAGTCGCGCGAGGCGTTGTCGCTCGGCGCGCAGGGCTGACAGGTGATGGCGGGGCGCCTCGTGCGATCGCCCAGGCACGGGCGGCACGCGGCGGAGGCAAGGGTCGCTGCGGGTGTGCGGCGGCTTGGAGTGAACCGTTCCGATCCATGGACCGCCACGAAGGGCGCAGTCCGGCACGGCAAGGGAAGGCCACAGCGGGTCCGCTGTCGGGATACAGCGGATCGACTACCGAATCCAGGCAGCGAGCGACCGGGTGGCGTCGCCGCGGCGCGAGGAAGTTGACGTGACGACCGTGCAACCAATCCACGACGATGCAGCCGTGACCGAGTTCAGGATGCCCGCTACCGGGCAGTCCTCGTTGGGCGAGCGCCTGCGCGCGGCGCGCGAGGCACGCGACTGGGGCGCGGCCGAAGTCGCCGGCCAGCTGCGCCTGCCGCAGCAGCTGGTCGAACGCCTCGAGCGCGACGACTATGCCGGCATCAACGATGCGGTATTCCTGCGCGGCTACTTGCGCAGCTACGCGGCACTGGTGGGCGTGCCGGTCGAGGAGGCGCTGCGCGTGGCCGACGCCAACTCGCAGGTTGCGCCACTGGTCGCAACGGGCACGATCTCGCGCTCGCGCTACCTGTTCGAGCGCTATTCCGCCAGCGCAACCTACCTCACGCTGACCGCCTTGATCGTCGTTCCGGCGGTGTGGCTGGCCACCCATGGCGGCCTGCGCCAGGATTTCACGCGCATCACGCCGCTGGATCCCCCGGCGCCGCTGGCGGCTCCCGCCACGGCCGGCGCATTCGTGGCCGACAGCACGCATGGCCACGGCAACCAGGACAGCGCGCCTGCGACCTCCGCCACGGACGCTGAGGGCAGCGCCGCGGCGGCCGTGCTGCAGGAGCCCATCGTGGCGTCGATGACGCCGTTCCAGCTGGTCGAAGCGCCGCGCCTGCCCGAACCACCAGCCGTGGCACCCGCGGCCGCCAGCGTAGGCGCGCATGTGCTCGTGCTGCGCCTGGCCGAACCGAGCTGGGTCGAAGTGTCCGCGGCCGATGGTCGCAAGCTCGAGTACGCGATGCTGCCGGCCGGCTCGGTGCATGAGTACCGCAGCGACGGCGTCCTCAGCCTGAGCCTGGGCAACAGCGGCGGCGTGCAGGTGCATGCCGACGGCAACGAGATCGACTTGGCCCAGTTCCGGCGCGGCAACGTCGCGCACCTGAAGCTGTTCGGCAGCGCAGCCGCGCTCGCGGAGCGCGCCCAGCCCTGATGCGGCCGGCGTCGATCCGGGCTGGCGGTCCGCCGGCGATGCGGACGCGATCCCGACCGCGCACCCATCGGCCCCGGCGCCGCGTGCACTGCCGCTGAACACCGGCCGCGACCCGCGCGCGGCGCAGCGCCGCCCCGTGGTTTCCTGTTAATCTTGCCGTCTTTGGCGCGCGGCGCGGCCGCGCCTCGCCGTCACGCATTTCCAACGGGTACCTGCATGGCTTTCGACCTCCTCGACGAACACGAACAAGGTGAACTGGTCCAGAAGTGGCTGCGCGAGAACGCCATGGCGATCGTCATGGGCATCGTCATCGGTCTCGGGCTCATCTTCGGCTGGCAGCAGTGGAAGGCCCATGGCGCGAGCCAGGCCGCGGCGGCGGCGGCGCAATACCAGGCGCTGGCCGACGCGCTCAGCGCGCAGAAGCCCGACGATGCGAGCAAGGTCGCCGAGGCGATCCGCAAGGAATATCCCGATTCGACCTACGCGGTGCTCGCAGCCCTGCAGCAGGCCGAGATCGCCGCCGCCAAGAACGACCTGGCGAGTGCGGCACAGCATCTGGACTGGGCACGCGGCCATGTCAAGCTGCCGAGCCTGCGCCAGCTGGTGGACCTGCGCATCGGCCGGGTCAAGCTCGCCAGCGGCGATGCCGAGGGTGCGCTCAAGCTGGCCGAGGGCAGCGCGGCCGATGACTATGCCGCGTTGGCCGGCGAATTGCGCGGAGATGCGCTGGTCAAGCTCGGCCGCATCGAGGAGGCGCGCAAGGCCTACGCCGCAGTGCTGGCCAGCGACGGCAGCCAGGGCTTCGATCGCACCACCGTGCAAATGAAGCTCGACGACCTCGGTGGCAGCGCCGCGGCGACGGAGCAGCCGACCACATGAAGCGCGCACTGGCTGTCGTCGCGATCGCAGCGCTGGCACTGGCCGGCAGCGGTTGCAACTGGTTCAAGAGCATGGGCAGGAAGGACAACGTCGAGCCGCCGACACCATTGCTCGAGTTTGCGCCCACGCTGCAGGTCGAACGCCTGTGGAGTGCCAGCGTGGGGGACGGCGCCGGCCTGTCGGGCGCACGCATGACGCCTGCGGTCGGTGCCGATGGTCGCGTGTATGCCGTCTCCATCGACGGCAGCATCGAAGCATTCGATGGCGCCAGCGGCCGCAGCGCCTGGCGCAAGCGTCTGGGCGGCAGCCGGGGTTTCCTGTGGAAGCGCGGCGAACACTCCATGCGCTGGTCAGGCGGTCCCGCGATCGACGGCGACCTGCTGGTGGTGGGCGGGCTCGACGGCCAGGTCATCGCACTGTCGGCGGCCGATGGCGGCGAACGCTGGCAGACGCGCATCGAGTCGGAAGTGATCTCGACGCCCGCGATCGGCGGCGGCCTCGTGGTGGTGCGCGGCAACGATGGCCGGCTGCAGGCGCTGGATGCCAATGACGGCAGCCGCAAGTGGGTGTTCGACCAGAGCGTGCCCGCATTGAGTCTGCGCGGCAATTCGGCGCCCCTCATCGCCAACGGCGTGGTCTATGACGGCACCGACGGTGGACGCGTGAGCGCGGTACGCCTGGATGACGGCAACGAGCTGTGGACGCAAACCCTGTCCACCGGCGAGGGCCGCACCGAGGTCGAGCGCCTGGCCGACGTCGACGGCAACATCAGCAGCGACGGCAGCGCCCTGTTCGCGGTCGGCTATCGCGGCCAGATCGCCGCGCTGGCGCTCGACAGCGGTCGCCCGCTGTGGCAACGCGACCTGTCCAGTTATGCGAGCGTCGCGCTCGCGGGCACCACCGCGGTGGCGATCGACAGCGACGGCAACGTGTGGGCGTTCGACCGCGACACCGGCGCCAACCTGTGGAAGCAGGACCAGCTCAAGTACCGCTGGCTCAGCGCACCGGCGATCCAGGGCAACCAGGTCGTGGTGGGCGACAGCGAAGGCTACGTGCACTGGCTCAGCCTCGCCGAAGGCAAGTTCGTGGCGCGCGAGCGCCTGGGCAAGCAGCCGATCGAGGCTGCGCCGGTGGTGGCGGGCGATGTTGCCTACGTCCAGGACATCGGCGGGCGACTGGGCGCATACCGCATCCGGCCCTGAACCGCGCGGCGATCGGTGATCGCCGCCACGGGTGCTTGCGCGAGCAGCACCATCGTGCGGCAATGCCGCGTGCGCGGCGTGGCCGCGTGTCCCATTTGCGGAGCCAGTGATGCTTCCCGTAGTCGCGCTCGTCGGGCGCCCCAACGTGGGCAAGTCCACCTTGTTCAACGTGCTCACGCGCACGCGCGATGCGCTGGTGCACGACCTGCCGGGTGTCACCCGCGATCGCCACTACGGCGTGTGCCGGCTGCTGCCCGAACGTCCGTTCGCGCTGGTCGATACCGGTGGCTTCGTCGACGACGCGGTGGGCCTGGACGCGCACACCGCCCACCAGGCGCAGCTGGCGATGGCCGAAGCCGATCTCGTGCTGCTCATCGTCGATGCGCGCGACGGGCTGCTGCCGACCGATCGCTCGATCCTCGACCGGCTGCGGCGTGCCGGCAAGCCGACGCTGCTCGTGGTCAACAAGATCGACGGCCTCGATGAACACGCCGCGCTGGCCGACTTCGCCGCGCTCGGAGTGGCCCAGGTGTTCGGCGTGGCCGCCGCTCACGGCCGTGGCATGGCGCCGTTGCTGGATGTGATCGGCACGCACCTGCCGGCGCTCGCCGCCGATGCGCTCGCCGAGCAGCCCGACGACGGCATCCGCGTCGCGATCATCGGCCGCCCCAACGCGGGCAAGTCGACGCTGGTCAACCGCCTGCTCGGCGAG
Organism: Lysobacterales bacterium; assembly: GCA_014338185.1. GTDB lineage: Bacteria > Pseudomonadota > Gammaproteobacteria > Xanthomonadales > Rhodanobacteraceae > Dokdonella_A. Next base: position 50,468 of record QUBV01000003.1, read on the forward strand.
GAGCGCGTGATCACCTCCGACGTCGCCGGCACCACGCGCGATGCGATCCGCGTGCCGCTCGAACGCGATGGCCGGCGCTACACGCTGATCGACACCGCGGGCGTACGGCGCCGCGCGCGCATCGACGATGCGCTGGAGAAGTTCAGCGTGATCAAGGCGCTGCAGTCGGTCGAGGCCGCGCACGTGACCGTGTTCATGCTCGACGCACGCGAAGGCGTGTCGGAGCAGGACACCACCTTGCTCGGGCACGTGCTCGAAGCCGGCCGCGCGCTGGTGATCGCGGTCAACAAGTGGGACGGCATGGACAAGTACCAGCGCGAGCAGTGCGCGGCCTCGCTGTCGCGTCGGCTCGATTTCGTCGCGTGGGCACGCCAGGTGTTCATCTCGGCGCTGCACGGCAGCGGCATCGGTGAGCTCATGAAGGCGATCAACCGCGCGCACGCCGCCTCCCACCACAAGTTCACCTCGTCCGAGCTCACGCGCGCGATCGCGGCCGCCACCGCGGCCTACCAGCCACCGCTCGTGCGCGGCCACAGCCCACGCCTGAAGTTCGCCCATCCAACCGGCACCAATCCGCCCTCGATCCTCATCCATGGCGCGCGCACGCGCCACATCGCCGATGGCTACCGGCGTTACCTGGAGAACTTCCTGCGCAAGCGCTACCGTCTCGAAGGCACGCCGATCCGCATCGAGTTCCGTGACGGCGACAACCCGTTCGCGGGCAAGCGCAACGAGCTCACCGAGGGCCAGCAGCGCCGGCGCACGCGCATGATCCGCAACGCGCGGCGCGGCGGCTGAATCCCGCCGCCGGCCGGATGCCGGCTGAATGATGCCCGCGCGCGCTGCGCTGCCGGTTTGAGCGGCGTGGCGGCGCGGTGGATAATGCCCGCTTTTCACTGGAGCATCGATGGCCGCACGACTGCTCGATGGCCGCCGCATCGCGGAAGACGTGCTCGAGCGCGTCGCGGTGCGGGTGCGTGCGCGCGTGGCGCGCGGGCTGCCGGCGCCGGGACTGGCCGTGGTCATGGTCGGCGAGGATGCGGCCTCGGCGGTGTACGTGCGCAACAAGCGCCGCGCCTGTCGGCAGGTGGGGTTTCGCTCGTTCGACTTCGACCTGCCCGCGGACACCGCGCAGGCCGAGCTGGTGGCGCTGATCGACCGTCTCAACGCCGATGCGCAGGTGCACGGCATCCTGCTGCAGTTGCCGCTGCCGGCCGGCATCAACGCCACCGCGCTGATCGATCGCATCGATGTGCACAAGGACGTCGACGGCTTCCAGGCCGCCAACGTCGGCCGTCTCGCCTTGCGTCAGCGCGGCCTGCGGCCATGCACGCCCAAGGGCGTGATGACGCTGCTCGCCCACACCGACCAGCCGGTGCGCGGGCGCAAGGCCGTGGTGATCGGCGTGTCCAACCACGTCGGACGACCGCTGATCCTCGAACTGCTGCTGGCCGGCTGCACCACCACCGGGTGCCACAAGTTCACTGCCGACCTCGAGGCCGAGGTGCGGGCGGCCGACATCGTGGTGGTGGCGGTGGGCCGGCCCGGCATCATCAAGGGCCACTGGATCAAGCCAGGCGCGGTGGTGATCGATGTCGGCATCAACCGGCTCGACGATGGCCGCCTCGTCGGCGATGTCGAGTACGCGCCCGCGGCCGAGCGCGCCTCGTGGATCACGCCGGTGCCCGGCGGGGTCGGCCCGATGACCGTGGCCACGCTGATCGAGAACACGCTCGAGGCGGCCGAGGAGTTCGGGGTGGAGGCATGAACACGCGGCGCGTGTGCACGATCGCGGCATGGCGCGTGCTCGCACTCACGCTGCTTGCGTTCGCGCTCGCCGGCTGCGCCGGCATCGCCAGCAAGGCCGGTGCGCGGCTGTCGGCGAGCCTGTCCGCGGGCATCCTCGACCAGGACGACATCGCCACCGCGCGCGAGGGCATCCCCGCGTGGCTGCTGCTGGTCGATGGCCTCATCCACGACGATCCGCGCAACGTCGACCTGCTGCTGGCCGGCAGCCGGCTCTACGGTGCCTATGCGGGCGGCCTCGTCGACGACGCCCAGCGCGCGCGGCGGCTGTCCGCGCGCAGCTTCGACTACGCCCGCCGCGCGAGCTGCGTGCGGCGCGCGGCGCTGTGCGAGCAGCTGACGGCGCCTTTCGAGGCGTTCGCGGCGCAGGTCGCGCAGCTGCAGCGCGGCGACGTGGCCGTGGCCCAGGCGCTGGCCGCGGCCTGGGCCGGCCGCATCCAGGCCAACAGCGACGACTGGCAGGCGATCGCCGACATTCCCAGGGTGCAGGCGCTGCTCGAACGCGTGGTGGCGCTCGATCCCGACTTCGGCCAAGGCGAGCCGTGGATGTACCTGGGCGTGCTCGCGACCCTGCGACCGGCCTCGCTCGGCGGCCAGCCCGAGCAGGGCAAGGCCGATTTCGACAAGGCCCTCGCCTTGTCGCATGGCCACAACCAGATGGTGCGCGTGCTCTACGCGGAGAAGTACGCTCGGCTGGTGTTCGACCAGGCGCTGCACGATCGCCTGCTGCAGGAGGCGCTCGCCGCCGACCCGCACGTGCCCGGGCTCACGCTGGTCAACGTGCTCGCGCAGGCGCGCGCCCGCAAGCTGCTCGACGGCAGCAAGGATTTTTTCTGAGGCCATCGCGGCGCGTCCGCGCCCGCGGGTGCCGCCACAGTCACCATGGGATGAAGCACATGCACACCTTCGGCAAGACCCTGTTCACGCTCGCCTGCGGCCTCGCCGCGACCGGCGCCGATGCCGCCACCTTCAAGATCGCCACGATCGCGCCCGACGGCACCGCATGGATGCGCGAGATGCGCGCGGCGGGCGAGGCGATCAAAGCCAAGAGCGAAGGCCGCGTCGAGTTCAAGTTCTATCCGGGCGGCGTGATGGGCGACGACGCCACCGTGCTGCGCAAGATGAAGATCGGCCAGCTGCAGGGTGGTGCGTTCACCGGTGGCGAGGCTTCGATCCTGACCAAGGATGCGCAGGTCTACAGCCTGCCGTTCACGTTCCGCAGTTTCGACGAAATCGCCACCGCGCGTGCGCGGCTCGATCCGCTGCTCAAGCAGTCCTTCGCCAACGACGGCTACACGCTGCTGGGCATCAGCGGTGGTGGTTTCGCCTACCTCATGAGCACGCGGCCGATCCATTCGCGCGAGGACCTCAAGACCGCCAAGGTGTGGGTGCCGCTCGGCGACAAGGTCGCCGAGATGGCGTTCTCGGCCGCGGGCGTGGCGCCGATCCCGCTGCCGCTGGCCGACGTCTACACCAGCCTGCAGACCGGGCTCATCGACACCGCGGCCAACACGCTGTCGGGTGCGCTCGCGTTCCAGTGGCACACCAAGATCAAGTACATCGTCGACCTGCCGCTGAGTTTCGTGGTCGGCGAAGTGGTGGTCACGCGCAAGTCGTTCGAGGCGCTCACGCCGGAGGATCGCAAGCTGGTCGAGGATGAGTTCCACGCGACCTTCACCCGGCTCGAGGCGATCAACCGCAAGGACAACGAGTCGGCGCGCGAGGCGCTCAAGGCGCAGGGCATCGCGATCGATGCGCCCAACGAGGCCGAGCGCAAGAGCTGGCAGGCGATCGGTGGCGAGGTGTACGCCAAGGTCAAGGCCCAGGGCGACCTGTCGCCGCCGATGCTGCAGGCGCTGGGCGAGGTACTGGGCCAGTTGCACGGCAACGCGCAGTGAGGCAGCGCGCGCGCAGCCTGCTGCGCTGGCTCGACCGGGTCGAGACCGGCCTCATCGCGCTGCTCGTGCTCGCGATGGTGCTGCTGGCCGGCGCGCAGATCCTGCTGCGCAACCTGTTCGACACCGGACTGGAATGGGCCGATCCGCTGCTGCGCGCGATGGTGCTGTGGGCGGCGATGCTCGGCGCGCTGGCCGCGGTGCGTGACGACAAGCACATCGGCCTCGACATCCTCGCCCACTTCGTGCACGGGCGCGTGCGACGCGTGATCCACGCGCTGACGCTCGCCTTCAGCGCGGGCATGGCCGGGCTCATGGCCTGGCACGGCTACGCCCTGGTGCTGCTCGACTACGGCAGCGGCGCGCGCATCGCCGGCATCCCGACCTGGCTGGTCGAACTCATCGTGCCGGTCGGCTTCGGCCTGATCGCGCTGCGCCTGCTCGTGCACGTGTTCCTGCCGCCGCGCAACGAGGACATGCCCGTGCTCGCCCCGGAGCTGCCGTGATCGCGCTCGCCGCCGCGGGCCTGCTGCTGCTGGCCGCGCTCGGCGCGCCGCTGTGGGCGTTGCTGGCCGCGGTCGCGCTGCTCGGTTTCCACGCCGCAGGGCAGGAAGGGGTCGCGGTCGCGGTCGAGTTCTACCGCCTGGCCGACATGCCCGCGCTCATCGCGATCCCGCTGTTCACGCTGGCCGGCTACCTGTTGGCCGAGAGCCGCGCGCCACAGCGCCTCGTGCGCCTGAGCAATGCGCTGCTGGGCTGGCTGCCGGGTGGCCTCGCGGTGGTCGCGGTGCTCGCCTGCGCGATGTTCACCGCGTTCACCGGCGCCACCGGCGTCACCATCGTGGCGCTGGGCGCGGTGCTGTATCCCGCGCTGCTGCAGCAGAACTACGGCGAGCGCTTCTCGCTGGGCCTTTTGACCTCGGCCGGCAGCCTCGGCCTCATCCTCGTGCCGTCGATGCCGCTGATCCTGTACGGCGTGGTCGCGCAGCAGTTCCACACCACGCCGCCCGTGACCATCGATGCGCTGTTCCTCGCCGGCGTGCTGCCCTGCCTGCTCATGGTGGCGCTGCTGTCGGCCTACAGCATGTGGCACGCGCGCCGCGCCGGCGTGCCGCGCACGCTCGTCGACGGCAAGGAGCTGCGCGCCGCGCTGCGCGATGCGCTGTGGGACCTGCCGTTGCCGTTCGTGATCCTCGGCGGCATCTACTCGGGCAGGCTCGCGGCCTCGGAAGCGGCCGCCGCCACCGCGCTGTACGTGTTCGTGGTGACCGTGCTGGTGCGGCGCGAGATCCCGTGGCGCAAGCTGCCGCGCGTGGCGCGCGAGGCGATGCTGCTGGTGGGCGCGCTGCTCATCATCCTCGGCTTCTCGCTCGCGCTCACCAACTGGCTCATCGACGCCGAGGTGCCCGAGCGGCTGTTCGGCGCGATCCAGGCGCACATCTCCAGCCGGGGTGCGTTCCTGCTCATCCTCAACCTGTTCCTGCTCGTGTTCGGGATGCTGCTGGAAGGCTTCCCGGCCATCATCATCCTGGTGCCGCTGGTGCTGCCGGTGGCACTGCGCTACGGCATCGATCCGGTGCACCTGGGCATCCTGTTCCTAGCCAACCTGCAGCTGGGCATCTTCCTGCCGCCCGTGGGCATGAACCTGTTCATCGCGAGCATGCGCTTTGGCAAGCCCATCCTCACGCTGGTGCGCGCGAGTGCGCCGTTCTTCCTGATCCTGCTGCTCGCGGTACTCGTGATCACCTACTGGCCGCAGTTGTCGCTCGCGCTGGTGCGCTGACCCGGTTCAGGACGGATCGTGCGGTGCATGGCCGGCGGTGTCGTCGCCGGTGTGCCACAGCTCGTGCGCGTCGACCTGCACGCGCAGCTGCGAGGCATGGGCCGCGACCCGCGCGCGCAGCTCGGCCAGCGCGGCCTCGGCATCGAGGCGTTCGGCCTGCAGGCGTTCGGCCAGGCCGATTTCGCCCAGCTCCCACGCGCGCCGCTGGCGCGCCACGCTCGCCGCGGTGGCGGTGCGCGCGGCAGCGGCGGCCTGCCACAGGTCGAACGCGGCCAGCGCGTGGGCCACGTCGAGCCGCGCCTCACGTTCGATGTCGCGCCGCATCGCCGCCAGCTCGCTGTGCGCGGCCGCGGCGGCGGCGCTCTCGGCCCGCGCCTCGGCGGCGCGGCGCCGGTTGCCGAGCGGAATGCTGAGCGTGATGCCGATGCCGCGTTCCATGCCGTCGCGCTCGGCGAAGCTGCGCAGGTCGATGCTCGGATCGGGCAGGCGCTCGCGCCGGGCACGCGCGGCCAGTGCGTCGCGCTGCGCGGCGAGTTCGCCGGCGGCGCGAATCTCGTGGCTGCGCTCGATGATGCGGTGCGTCCACTGCGCGCCGGTTTCGGCCAGCGCCACGGGCGCGGGCAGGGCAGGTGCGCGTGGCGGAAGCGGCAGTGTGGTGAAGTCGGCCGCGAGCGTGAGCTGCGCGGCCTCGAGCTCGGCCTGCGCCTCGCGCAGCGCGGCGCCGGCCAGGGCGAGTTCGGCATCGAGCTGGTCCAGTTCGCGCCGCGCGGCATCCCCCAGCTCGACCCGGCGCGCAAGCGCCGCGCGTTCGCCCGCGATCGCCTGCGCGCGCGCCTGGGCCAGGTCGCTCGCCGCCTGCGCCTGCAGCCACGCCATCCACTGCCGCAGCAACAGGCGCGCGGCCTGGTGCTCGGCGTCGCCGTGCAGCAGCGCGGCGGCGGCCACCGCATGGGCGCCGCTTTCGCGATCCAGGGCCGCCTTGCCGGGCAGGCGGATCGCGCGCGACAGCTGCATCTCCCACTCGCGGTAGCCGGCGCGGCCGCCAGGCGTGGGCGCATCGTGCACGCTGCGGCGCGTGGGCGCGAGGCTGAGCACGGTATCGTGCGGTCCCGCGGCGAGCGCGAGCGCGCGCTCACGCGCCTCGCTCACGCGCGCGTCGGCGGCGCGTACCTCCGGCTGGGCCGCGATCGCCTGCCGCGCGAGTTCGAGCGGCGGCAGGAACGCCTGCGCGGACAGCGCTGCGGGCGCCAGCGCCAGCAGCGCGAACAGGGTGCGGTGCAACGCGATCATGGTGCGGTCTCCACGCAGCCCCAGCGGCGGTACACCAGCGGCAGCAGCAGCAGGGTGAGCACGGTCGAGCTGACGAGGCCGCCGACCACCACCACCGCGAGCGGGCGCTGGATCTCCGAACCCGGTCCGCTCGCGAACAGCAGCGGCACGAGGCCGAGCGCGGTGATGCTCGCGGTCATGAGCACCGGACGCAGGCGTCGGCGCGCGCCCTCGCGCACCACCTGTTCCAGCGCCATGCCCTCGTCGCGCAACTGGTTGAAGCAGGCGATCAGCACCAGTGCATTGAGCACCGCGATGCCGAGCAGCGCGATGAAGCCCACCGCCGCCGGCACCGACAGGTATTGCCCGCTCAGCCACAGCGCGACGATGCCGCCGACCAGCGCGAACGGGATGTTGGCGAGGACCAGCAGCGACTGCCGCAGCGAGCCGAAGGTCATGAACAGCACGAGGAAGATGAGGCCGAGCGCGGCCGGCACCACGAGGCCGAGGCGCGCCGCCGCGCGTTGCTGGTTCTCGAACTGGCCGCCCCACTCGATGCGGTAGCCCGCGGGCAGCTCGACCTCGCGCGCCACACGCGCGCGCGCCTCGCCCACGAAGCCGACCAGATCGCGGCCATCGACCGCGCTCTGCACGAGTACGAAGCGCGAGCCGTTCTCGTGGTCCACGCGCACCGGTCCGGTGGCGGTGCCGACCTCGGCGATCCGGTTCAGCGGCAGCACGCTGCCGTCGGCGCCGACCAGCGGCAGGCGCGCGAATGCCGCCACATCACCGCGCAGGCCGCCATCGCCGCGCACCAGCACCGGAATGCGCCGTCCCGGCAGGATCACCTGTCCGGCCGGCAGGCCTTCGAGCTGGGCGCGCAGTTCGTGCTGGACCGCGGCCACATCGAGGCCGCTGCGGCCCGCGGCCTGCGCATCGATCGCCACGCGCAGGAACTGCACACCTTCCTCGCTTTGCGCGATCACGTCCTGCGCGCCGCGCAGCCGGGCCACGCTCGCGGCCACCTGCGCACCGAGCCTGGCCAGCGTGGCGAGGTCGGGGCCGAAGATCTTGATCGCGACATCGCCGCGGCTGCCCGTGAGCATTTCCGCGGTGCGCATCTCGATGGGCTGGGTCAGTCCCAGTTCGAGGCCGGGGAAATCCCCGGCGATGCGGCGCAGCTCGCCCACCAGCCAGTCCTTGTCGCGGCGGCGCCACTGCGCCTTGGGCTTGAGCTGCAGGAACATGTCGGTCTCATTGGGCCCCATCGGGTCGAGGCCGAGTTCGTCGGTGCCGACCCGCGCCACCACATGCGCCACCTCGGGTACGCGTTGGAGGATCGCGCGCTCGACCGCGAGGTCCATGTCGCGCGAATGGGCGAGGCTGACCGAAGGCAGCTTGACCACCTGCATCATCACGTCGCCCTCGTCCATGGTCGGCATGAAGCTCTTGCCGATCGCGAGGTAGGCACCCAGCCCGAGCACCAGCGAGGCCGCGGCCGCGGCGTAGACGCGGCGCGGACGCGCGAGCGCGCGTTCGAGCAGGGGCCGGTACATGCGCTCGATCCGGCGCATCAGCCACGGCTCGGCGTGCACGCGCTCGCGCAGCAGCAGCGAGGCCAGCGCAGGCACCAGCGTGAGCGACAGCAGCAGCGAGGCGCCGAGCGCGAACACGATGGTGAGTGCGACCGGCGCAAACAGGCGTCCCTCCAGGTCCTGCAGCGTGAGCAGTGGCAGGAACACGAGGCCGATGATGAGGATGCCCGCGACCACCGGCGGCGCGACCTCGCGCACGGCCGCGCCGATGCGCGCGAGGCGCGGCCGGTGTGCGTCGTCCGCGTGCGGCTGCAGCCGGCGCACGCTGTTCTCGACCACCACCACCGCGGCATCGACCAGCAGGCCCACCGCGACCGCGAGCCCGCCCAGGCTCATGAGGTTGGCGCTCATGCCGGCCACACGCATGAGCACGAACGTGGCCAGCGCCGCGAGCGGCAGGATCAGCGCGACCACCAGCGCCGCGCGCACCTGGCCGAGGAACACGAACAGCAGCAGCACCACGAACAGGGTGGCTTCCAGCAGCGCATTGCGCACCGTGCCGACCGCGCGCTCGATGAGGCTGCTGCGGTCGTAGAAGGTGTCGATGCGCACGCCCGCGGGCAGGCTCGGCGCGAGCTCGGCCAGGCGCTCGCGCACCGCGTGCACGAGCCGGCCCGCGTCGGCGCCGCGCAGGCCGACCACGATGCCCTGCACGGCTTCGCCGCGACCGTCGCGCGTCACCGCGCCATAGCGCGTGAGCGCCTCCACCCGCACCTCGGCCACGTCGCGCACGCGCACCACGCCCGCGGCGCTGCGCGCGACCACGATCTCGCCCAGCTGCGCAGGCGTCTGCAGCGCGCCCTCGGCGCGCACGATGAGGCTCAGGTCGCCGGCTTCGAGCCGGCCCGCGCCGTCGTTGTCGTTGTTGCGCGCGAGTGCCTCGGCCAGTTCGCGAAAGCCCAGCCCGGCGGCCGCGAGGCGGTTGCGGTCGGGCACCACCACCCAGCTCTCGACCTCGCCGCCGAGCGCGTTGACATCGGCCACGCCGGGAATCGTGCGCAGTGCCGGCCGCAGCGTCCAGTCGAGCAGCGCGCGGCGCTCGCCGAGGCTGAGGTCGCCACCTTCGACCGTGAACATGAGCATGTCCGACAGTGGCGTGGAGATCGGCGCCAGCCCGCCGCCCACGCCCGCGGGCAACTCGTCCTGCGCGGCCGCGAAGCGTTCGCTGACCTGCTGGCGCGCCCAGTAGATGTCGGTGCCTTCCTCGAAATCGATGCTGATGTCGGCAAGCGCGTACTTGGCCACCGAGCGCAGCACGCTGGCCTTGGGCAGGCCGAGCAGCTCCAGTTCCAGCGGCGCGACCACGCGGGTTTCCACTTCCTCGGGCGTCATGCCCGGCGCCTTGAGCACGAGCTTGACCTGGACCGGCGCGATGTCGGGGAAGGCGTCGATGGGCAAGGCGCGCCAGGCCAGCGCGCCGGCGACCACCAGCGCCGCGGCGGCGGCGAACACCAGCACGCGCTGGCGCAACGCGGCGTCGATGAGGCGTGCGAGCATCGGACCTACCCGCCGTGCATGGCTTGCAGCGCACTCGCGCCACGCACCACGACCTGCTCGCCGGCCTGCAGCGCGCCGCGCACGATGCTTGCCTCGCCGTCGCTGCCCAGCACCTCCACCGCGACCGCGCGAAAGCGCTGGCCACTGCCCACGAACACATGCGCGCTCACGCCGTCGGCAAGCACTGCGCTTGCGGGCACGCGCAGCGCGTGCGCGGGCGCTGGCAGCTCCAGCCGCACGCTGGCGCGCTGGCCGACCACCCAGCGGCCCGCCTGCGGCAGGTGCGCGCGCAGGCGCAGGCTCTGGCTGCCGGCCTCGCTGGCCAGGCCCACCGCGACCAGTTCGCCGCGGCTGCCATCGTCCATCACCACGGCCTGACCCGGCGCGTACTGCGCGGCCTGGTCGAGCGGAGCCTGGATCAGCACGTCCACGCCCTCGTCGGCGGCGAGCATGAACGCCGGCGCAAACGCGCCCACCACCTGACCCGGTGCGATGTCCCGATGCAAGACGCGCGCAGCCTGCGGCGCGCGCAGTTCGTACTCGCCCGCGCCGGCCTGTGCGGGCGCGAACACGCCGGCCAGTGCGGCCTGCGCCTGCTGCGCGCGCGCCTGCGCATCGCTCGCGCGCGCGCGGCTGTGCTCGGCCCGCGACTGGGCGATGATGCCTTCGGCCAACAGGGCGTCGTCGCGGCGCTGCTGGCTACGCGCGAGTTCGGCCTCGCTGCGGCTGCGCGCGAGTTCGGCGCGCGCGGCCAGATACTCGTGGCTCTGGATGCGTGCGAGCGCCTGGCCCGCGCGCACGCTCGCGCCTTCGTCGACGAGGATGCGCGTGACCACGCCGGCGAAAGGTGCGCTCACGGTGCGGCTGTCGGCGAGCGGCGCCTCGACCACCGCGGGCAGGCGCGTGAGCGCGATGGCCCGGGCCGGCGCGGCCGGCGCCAGCACCAGCTGCAGCGACTGCACCTGGGCCGGCGTGAGATCGAGGCTGTCGGCGCCGCGTGCGGCAGCGGCAAGGCCGGCAAGCAGCACGAGACCGGACAGCGCGAGGGAACGGGGCGATCGGATGGGCACGGCAACGGGCGCTGGCGGAGAGGCTGTACATGCTCGCCGACGCGGCTTTGGCCCTGCTTAAGAAACGCCGCCCGCGCCTGCGACAGCGACCGTGCCGGCAAGGACCTACAACAGCGGCAGCGGCCCCAGGCGCGCCTGCAGCGTGCCCGCGCGCAGGCGAAAGTCGAGTTGCAGGCCGAGGCTGTGCGCCAGCGCATGGCTGAGCGCCAGGCCCAACCCCGCGTGCGCGGCGGTGCCGCCGCTGCGGGCCTTGCGCCAGAACCGCTGGCCCAGCCGCGGCAGATCGTCCTCGTGCAGGTCGGGTGCGGGGTTGGCGATGCACAGGTACGCACCCGCGCCATCACCATCGAGTGCGAGCGTGAGCGTGCTCCGCGGCGGTGCATACTCGATCGCATTGCGCAGCAGGTTGGACAGGATGCGTTCGAGCGCGCCCACGTCCGAGCGCAGCCACAGGTGCTCGGGCAACTCGCGGTGGATGTGGATCGCGCGCGCCTGCGCGCCCGGCAGCCAGGTTGCGAGCAGACCGTCGAGCAGTGGCGCCAGGTCGAGCGGATCGAGCGCCGCGGCGGCCAGTCCGGCCTCCTGCTGCGCGAGCATGAGCAGGGTGTCGATCGCGCGCTGCATGCGCTGCACCGCCTCGATCGAGGCCTCGAACGCGACACGGGTGGCGGCCGCATCGGCCGGCGCGCGGCTGGCGGCCTCGATCGAGGCGCGGATCTCGGCCAGCGGCGTGCGCAGTTCGTGGGCGACGTCGCGCGAGAAACGCCGCTCGCTGTCGATGGTGGCGTACAGCCGCGCGAACGCGCCATCGAGCGCATGCGCAAATGGCTGCAGTTCGCGCGGCAATGGCTGCGCCCGCAGCGGCTCGCGCGGCGGCGTGCGCGCGTCCAGCGCGGCGATGCGCCGGCCGAAGCGACGCAATGGAGCCAGTCCGCGGTGCACCGCGAGGTGGGCGATGAGCACGCTGAGCGCGATCGCCAGCACGATGCCGGCGAGCAGGGTGCGGTGGATCGCGCGCTCGAGTGCGTCATGCGGCGCGCGCTCGCGCGCGACCACGAGCAGGCGCGGCGGATCGCCCGGCCGCGGCGTGTCGGCGAGCTGGATCGCGACCGCGCGCCCGGCGTGGCCGTCGGGCAGGCGCGTGTCGTAGTGGACCGGCGCGTGCGCAGCAACCGCGCGCTCGGGACGGGCCAGCCCGTGCCCGGCGCTGCTGGCCGAGCGCACGCGGCTGGCGCCGTCCAGTTCCGACAGTTCGAAGAAGTCGGTGTGGGCGGGCAGTTCGTACTCGGGCATGAGCCGGCCCAGTTCGGCCAGGTCCACCGGATCGGGATGCGCACGCAGGAACGCCGCAATCGTATGCGCGCGTTGCAGCAGGTCATCGTCCATGCGCGCATGCAGCTCGCGGCCGACCCGGGCGTCGAGCACGAGGAACAGCACCACCAGCAGCGCGCCCAGCGCCAGCGAGAACTCCAGCGCGAGGCGCCGCTGCAGCGAACCGGCCGGGGGCTCAGGCGATGACATAGCCAAAGCCGCGGCGCGTCCCGATGAGGTCGGCGGCGCCGCAACGCGCGAGCTTGCCGCGCAGTGTGGACACGATCACCTCGACCACCTTGTCGGAGGTCTCGCTGGCGCCGTCGTACAGGCGCTCGAAGATCTGGCTGCGCGAGAGCACGTGGCCGCGCTCGCGCAGCAGCAGCTCCAGCAGCGCGAACTCCTTGGGCGTGAGCTCGAGAGGTGTATCGCCATGGCGCACGCTGCGCGCGCGCGGATCGAGCACGAGCCGGCCGTGGTGCAGGGTCGGCGCGGCGCCCGTGGGCGGGCGGCGCTTGAGCACGCGCAGCCGCGCGAGCAGTTCGTCGAACGCGAACGGCTTGACCAGATAGTCATCGGCGCCGGCATCGAGCGCGGTCACGCGATCGGCCACCTGGTCGCGCGCCGACAGCACCAGCACGCGCGCGGCGTCGTTGCGGCGGCGCAGGCCGCGCAGCACCTCGAGCCCGTCGATGCCCGGCAGCATGAGATCGAGCACGACGAGCGCGTAGCCGGTGGTGTCGAGAAATGCGAGCGCACGCTCGCCGTCGGCGGCATGGTCGCAGGCATAGCCCTCGGCGCCGAGCCCGCGCATGAGCGCGGCGGCGAGCGGTTGGGAATCCTCGACGATGAGCACGCGCATGCAGCGTCACGGTCCGGGCAGGCGCGCCATTGTCGCAGCAGCGCGCCGGCGCTTGCACGCGCACGGCTACACTGCGCCGATGCCAACGCCCGCACCACTCCAGCTGCTGTTCCACGACGAGCACCTCATCGCGGTGGACAAGCCGCCCGGGCTCGCGGTGCACCGCAGCCGCCTGGTAGGCAGCGACGAGGATTACCTGATCGACCGGCTGCGCGCGCAGGTCGGCGGCGAGCTGTACCTGGCGCACCGGCTCGACCGCGCCACCAGCGGGGTGCTGCTGGTGGCGCGCTCGCAGCCGGTGGCGGCCGAACTCGGCCGCCAGCTCATGGCGCGCAGCCTGGCCAAGAGCTACCTCGCGGTGGTGCGCGGCTGGCCGGCGGAGCAGGGCGCGATCGACTACCCGCTCACCGGCGCGAGCCTGCGCGGCGAGCCCAAGCCCGCGCTCACGCGCTGGCGCCGGCTCGCCACCACCGAACTGCCGATAGCGATGGGACGCTACCCGCAGCAACGCTACGCGCTGCTCGAGGTCGAGCCGCTGACCGGCCGCTATCGGCAGATCCGCCGCCACTTCCACCACGTCTCGCACCACATCCTCGGCGACACCAGCCACGGCCGCGGCGACCACAACCGGCTGATCCGCATCCACCTGGGCCTGCAGCGCTTGTTCCTGCACGCTTGGCGCGTGTGCCTGTGGCATCCGCACGGCGGCGGCGAGTTGCGCCTGCAGGCGCCGCTGGATGCGCAGTGGCAGCACCTGCTCGATGCCTTCGGCTGGCACGCGGCGCTGGCGCCGGATCCGGCCGCGGCGACAGGGTCCGGCGACGATGCTTTGTGCGGGCGCACAGTTTCCGTAGAATAGGGCATGCGCATCCTCACCAACGCCCTCACTTTTGACGACGTCCTGCTGGTTCCGGCCCAATCGACCGTACTGCCACGCGACGTTTCCCTCGGCACCCGCCTCACCCGCACGATCCGCCTCAACCTGCCGATCATCTCGGCGGCGATGGATACGGTGACCGAGGCGCGCCTGGCCATCACCATGGCGCAATGCGGCGGCATGGGCATCATCCACAAGAACATGCCGCTGGAGCGCCAGGCGGCCGAGGTGCGGCTGGTCAAGAAGTACGAGGCGGGCGTGATCCGCGATCCGATCACAGTCGACCCCTACACCTCGATCGGCCAGGTCAGCCAGCTCACGCGCCACCACAACATTTCCGGCGTGCCGGTGGTCGAGGGCGAGCAGCTGGTCGGCATCGTCACCAACCGTGACCTGCGCTTCGAGACCAGGCCCGACGACCCCGTGCGCAACATCATGACGCGCAAGGACCGGCTCGTGACCGTGCGCGAAGGCGCCAGCGACGAGGAAGTGCTCGCGCTGCTGCACAAGTACCGCATCGAGAAGGTGCTGGTGGTGGACGAGGCCTTCCGCCTGCGCGGGCTCATCACGGTCAAGGACATCCAGAAGGCGCGCGACAACCCCAATTCGTGCAAGGACGAACACGAGCGCCTGCGCGTGGGCGCCGCGGTGGGCGTGGCCGGCGACACCGAGGCGCGCGTGGCCGCGCTGGTCGAGGCCGGCGTCGATGCGATCGTGGTCGACACCGCGCATGGCCATTCCCAGGGCGTGCTCGAGCGCGTGCGCTGGGTGCGCAAGAACTTTCCCGCGCTGTCGCTCATCGCCGGCAACATCGTCACCGGCGACGCCGCGCGCGCGCTGGTCGATGCGGGCGTGGACGCGGTCAAGGTCGGCGTCGGGCCCGGCTCGATCTGCACCACGCGCATCGTCGCCGGCGTGGGCGTGCCGCAGATCTCCGCGATCGACATGGTGGGCGAGGCGCTGCATGGCAGCGACGTGGGCCTGATCGCCGATGGCGGCATCCGCTATTCGGGCGACGTGGCCAAGGCGATCGCGGCCGGTGCCGACTGCGTGATGATCGGCGGCATGTTCGCGGGCACCGAGGAATCGCCCGGCGAAGTCGAGCTGTACCAGGGACGCAGCTACAAGAGCTATCGCGGCATGGGCTCGCTCGGCGCGATGGAGCGCGGCTCCAAGGACCGCTACTTCCAGGACGAGGCCGACACCGACAAGCTCGTGCCCGAAGGCATCGAGGGCCGTGTGCCGTACCGCGGGCCGCTGCGCAACATCGTGCACCAGCTGGCCGGCGGCCTGCGCGCCTCGATGGGCTACGTCGGCTGCGCCACGATCGACGAGATGCGCAGCAAGCCGCAGTTCGTCAAGGTGACCAGCGCGGGCATGCGCGAATCGCACGTGCATGACGTGGCCATCACCAAGGAAGCCCCCAACTACCGGATGGAATGAGCATGCGCGCCTGCCTGCCGTTGTTGGCCATGATCTGGGTGGGGTCGGTTGCGCTCGCCAGCGACGAGCCGCCGACCCGGTTGCGCGTCGAGATCGACGGCACCAGCCACGTGCTGGCCGCCGGCGCGACCCACTCGGTGGTGGTCGACGGGCGCACGCTCAGGCTGCGGGTCGAGGAGTTGCCGTGGCGCCAGTTCCACGAGGGCAACCTGCGCTTCGACTACCCGCGCCACATGGGCTGGGAGTTCGATGCGAGCCCGCCGCGCAGCTGGGTGCTCGACGGCAACGACGCGGTGCTGTCGGTGTTCGACAACGCGGGCCAGGCCGCCACACCCGCGCAGGCCGCCAGCGAACTCGCGCGCCACTTCCGGATGCCTGAGGCCGGCACCACCCCGGCCAGGCTGCGCACGGCCAAGACCGGCACCCTGCGCGGCGTGGCGATCACGATCAAGCTCGCGACCACCGCGCTCGGCTACGAGTACTACGCGGTCGGCAAGGACGATGCTGCGTGGCTGCTGGTGCTGCAGGGCACGCTCGACGACCACGGCGCGCACAGCGCCGAATTCCGCGCCATGCGCGAGCGCCTGGCCGATACCCTGGAGTTCTGAGTCCTTGGACCGCATCCACCGCGACCGCATCCTCATCCTCGATTTCGGTGCGCAGTACACCCAGCTCATCGCGCGGCGCATCCGCGAGATCGGCGTGTACTGCGAGATCTGGGCCTGGGACCACGACCCGGCCGAGATCGCCGCATTCGGCGCCAAGGGCATCGTGCTCTCGGGCGGGCCCGAATCAACCACCCAGGCGCAGGCGCCGCGCGCACCGCAACAGGTGTTCGACGCCGGCGTACCGATCCTGGGCATCTGCTATGGCATGCAGACGCTGGCCGCCCAGCTCGGCGGTGCCACCGAAGCCGCCGACCAGCGCGAGTTCGGCCACGCACGGGTCGAGCTGATCGGCAGCGACGACCTGCTCGGCGGCCTCACCGACCACGCGCCCGCCGCGGCGCTGGACGTGTGGATGAGCCATGGCGACCACGTCTCGCGCGTGCCGCCCGGCTTCGCGGTGACCGCGCGCACCGAGCGCATCCCGATCGCGGCGATGGCCGACCCGACACGCCGTTGGTACGGCGTACAGTTCCATCCCGAGGTCACCCACACGCGCCAGGGCAACGCGCTGTTGCGCCGCTTCGTGGTCGACATCTGCGGCTGCGCCACGCTGTGGACGCCCGCCCAGATCATCGAGGACCAGGTCGCGCGCGTGCGCGCCCAGGTGGGCACCGATCAGGTGATTCTGGGCCTGTCGGGCGGCGTGGACTCATCGGTCGTCGCGGCGCTGCTGCATCGGGCCATCGGCGATCAGCTCACCTGTGTGTTCGTCGACACCGGCCTGCTGCGCTGGGGCGAAGGCGACCAGGTGATGGCGACGATGGCGCAGCACATGGGCGTCAAGGTCATCCGCGTCAACGCGGCGGCGCGCTATTTTGCCGCGCTCGCCGGTGTGAGCGACCCGGAGGCCAAGCGCAAAATCATCGGCCGCCTGTTCGTGGAAATCTTCGACGAGGAATCGGCAAAGCTCACCAATGCGAAATGGCTGGCGCAGGGCACGATCTATCCCGACGTGATCGAGTCGGCCGGAAGCCGCACCGGCAAGGCCCACGTGATCAAGAGCCACCACAACGTCGGCGGCCTGCCCGAACACATGAAGCTCGGCCTGGTCGAGCCGCTGCGCGAGCTGTTCAAGGACGAGGTGCGCCGGCTCGGCATCGAACTGGGCCTGCCGCCCACGATGGTCCACCGCCATCCATTTCCCGGGCCCGGACTGGGCGTGCGCATCCTCGGCGAGGTCAGGCCCGAACACGCCGAACTGCTCGCGCGCGCCGACGCGATCTTCATCGACGAACTGCGCAAGGCCGGCCTGTACGACCAGGTCAGCCAGGCCTTCGCGGTGTTTCTGCCCGTGAAGTCGGTCGGCGTGGTCGGCGACGCCCGCGCCTACGAGTGGGTGATCGCGCTGCGCGCGGTCGAGACCATCGACTTCATGACCGCGCGCTGGGCGCAACTGCCATGGGATTTCCTCGGCACCGTCTCCAACCGCATCATCAACGAACTGCGTGGCGTATCGCGCGTGGTCTACGACATCTCCGGCAAACCGCCCGCGACAATCGAGTGGGAGTGAATTGACGTCCTTCGGGGACTATCGCCAGCTATCGAAAATACGCCCTAACGTATTGATTTAGAAAGAAATACGTCGCAGTATCTATCGGTGGCTATCGCCAACTAGCGGAACAGGTTGGCGGTGAAAGTGGCGGTAAGAACCGGAGGCCGGATTAAGACCCTCCCGTTCACTATTCAGACCCAAACCGTCTTTGACGGTAAAAGTCTTCTCGGGAAAGCTGGTTTTATGCGGCTTTCCGAGCATCAGCAGGTCTCCTGGCCCCTGACGGTAAAAGCCGTCACGAACAGGAGGAATAACCTCGATGCTTACTGACACTGCACTGCGCAATCTCAAGCCTAAGTCCAAGACTTACAAGGCTTTTGACCGCGACGGAATGTACGTGACGGTATCGCCTGTCGGTACCGTCACCTTCCGCTACGATTACCGTCTCAACGGACGCCGGGAGACGTTGACCATCGGCCGCTATGGGCCAGCCGGCGTCTCGCTGGCCTTGGCCCGCGAAAAGCTGATCGACGCCAAGAAGGCGGTCGCCCAGGGCAAGTCCCCCGCGCTGGAAAAGCAGCGCGAGAAGCGCCGGTTGACCGCAGCCAAGACCTTTGGCGAAGTGACCGAGAAATGGCTGGCCGGCGCCCGGATGGCCGACAGCACCAAGGCGATGCGCAAGAGCATCGTCGATCGGGACATCCTGCCGGCCTTTCAGAACCGGCAGCTCAACGAAATCACCGCCGATGATCTGCGCGCCCTCTGCAACAAAGTGAAGGCGCGCGGTGCGCCTGCGACTGCGGTACACGTCCGCGACATCGTGAAGCAGGTCTATGCCTTCGCCATCCTGCATGGAGAGAAGGTGGACAACCCGGCCGAGGATGTGGGCGCTGCGTCAATTGCGACCTTCGTGCCGAAGGATCGCGCCTTGTCGCCGCTGGAGATTCGCTTGATGGCGCGGCAGATGGAATCGGTGGCGACCTATCCGACGATCAGGCTGGCGCTGCGCATGATCCTGCTGACGCTGGTGCGCAAGAGCGAGCTGATCCAGGCCACCTGGGAGGAGGTCGATTTCGAGAACGCGACCTGGACGATCCCCAAGCCGCGGATGAAGGGGCGCAACCCGCACGTGGTCTATCTCTCGCGCCAGGCGCTCGACATCTTCGTGGCGCTGCATACGTGCGCTGCCGGCTCCAAGTTCGTGCTGCCATCGCGCTACGACGCCGACCGCTGCATGTCGAACGCGACCTTGAATCGGGTCACGCAGATCGTCGCGGAGCGGGCGAAAGCTGCGGGCCTGCCCTTGGAACCATTCACCGTCCACGATCTGCGCCGCACCGGCTCGACGCTGCTGAACGAAATCGGCTTCAACCGCGACTGGATCGAGAAGTGCCTGGCACACGAGGACGGGCGTTCCTCGCGCTCGATCTACAACAAGGCCGAGTACGCCGAGCAGCGGCGCCACATGCTGCAAGAGTGGGCCAACGTGGTCGATGCCTGGATCGACGGTCAGACCTACGTGCCGAAGCTGATGCCGGAGAACGTGGTGGTGCCGACGTTGAGCGCGACGGCTTGAAACAGCGGCCGGGTTGTCACTTGACAACCCGGCCAATCATCCCCATACTGGAGATCACTGATGGCTCGTTCCCCTCATCCGAAGAAAGAGGTCGAGGAAGCTCTCAGGCACGCCGAAGGGCAGGGCTGGCGCGTAGAAGTCGGCGGCAGCCACGCCTGGGGGCGAATGTATTGCCCGTACAACGATGAGGAATGCCGCTGCGGCGAGTTCTGCATTACCAGCGTATGGAGCACGCCGAAGAACCCCGGCAACCACGCACGTGCCTTGCGGCGCGTGGTAGACAACTGCACCACGCACCGCCAGCAGCGCAAGGCTGACGACGGTGCCAAGGAGTAGCGAGATGGAATACACCTTCACTTTGAAATACCAGCTTGCCGATGATGACTGCGACCCGGATGCGCTGGTGGAGCGCCTGGGCGAAGCGGGCTGCGACGATGCCTTGGTTGGCATCGGGCAACCGGGGCGGCTGGCGCTGGAGTTCACGCGCGAGGCAGCGGATGCAGACGAGGCCGTGCGCAGCGCGCTGGCCGACGTGCGCCGCACCGTGCCTTCGGCTCGGCTGATCGAAGTGGCGCCGGATCTGGTTGGGCTGACCGACGTGGCCGACATCGTGGGAGTGTCGCGGCAGAACATGCGCAAGCTGATGCTGGCGCATCCGGGCAGTTTTCCGGCACCGGTGCATGAGGGTAGTGCGTCGATCTGGCATTTGGCGGACGTGTTGGCCTGGTTGCAGGCCAAGGGCAACTACTCACTGGTCAAGGATGTGTTTGACGTGGCGCGGGTGGCCTTGCAGGTCAACGTGGTGAAGGAGGGACGACGATTGCCGTGCTCGGCTTCCAAGGAATTGGAAGCCCTGGTGGGATAGGCGTCGTAGCTCGGTTTCATTCCTCACTCGAACCCGCCCGGACAGGGCGGGTTTTTCGTAAGTGGACATCCGGCTTCGAGAGGCCGAGGCGAGGGGCTTGCTTACGTTCCTCGATCCACGCTTCCACTTCGGCCAAGTCCCACACGACGCAGCGCGGCGTCAGGTTGAAGCGACGCGGGAACTCGCCGCGGCGCTCCATTTCGTAAATTGTCGTTTCGGCCAAGGGGACGATTTGCCGCAGTTCCTGGCGGCGAATGGTGCGGCGGAAGGGCAAGACACTGCGGTTTGGGAACTGTGGGAGATCGTCGTACGCGTCCGAGCCGGGCAGGGGAACAGATACCGGGCGCGAAGGATCCTTGGCGCCGGTGTCTCGGCTGTTGAGCTGTGTCGGGTTATTCTCCATATCGCACTCCGTGAGCGTTCGGCGCTGCAAGGTTCACTGCCGCACGAAGTAATGGTGGCTTTCATTGACTATCGTGGAAACTCGTTGGAGCGTAGAGAAGCGTATTCAAGAACGGTAGTTACGTGAAAAGGGCAGGGGCATGGCAACGGTGACGGTTTCTCCGATCCACTTCGAGGACTACAGTGGTGTTCAGTTCGAGCGCCTTGTCTTTGCATATCACGTGCGCGCCGGCTGGCGTGACTTGATTTGGCACGGCCAATCTGGAGGCGATCAAGGGCGGGACGTCTCGGGCATCGAACTGTTTGATGGCCAACCTGCACGCAAGACCATCATCCAGTGCGCGAACCGGAACACGCTCACGTTGGCGAAAGCCAAGGGCGACATGACCAAGGCCGTCAAGGCTATAGGCGGAACGCCAGATGCCTTCAAGTTCGTCTCTCGTGGCGCTGTTTCGGACGCCAACCGCACTCGGATCGAGCAGGCCGCAGCTTCCCTGGGGATTCCTCATGTAACGATATGGTCGGGTGTGGAGTTCGAGGAAAACCTGCGGCTTCGTGCCGAGTACCTGCTGCACCGCTTCGTCCTAGGCATTGAGTTTCCAGACATCGAAGCGGAGATACGAAAGTTCGTGGATGACTTCCCCGACCTCTCGGATGCCGACGTGCTGCAGTTGATGGCGGCCGTGTTCGATCGACCGGCTTTTCGTACGCCATTTCAACAGGAAAGCTCCTTGCCTGCCTTTCAGCAGGCGATCGAAGGCACCATTGGCGCACTCAACACCGGCGTTTGGCGGACGCGCGAGGGAGACGAGATCAGGCGTATCCCCTCGATCCATCATTTGCGAGATCAGCGCATCCAGGCAGTGCTTGCAAAGGTGGTTCGTCAAGTCGATGAGTTGCGCCGTATCTTTGTGATCCGTCTCAAGGAAGGGGAGATCAGGCACTGCGGATGCGGTCAGCCGAATTGCCCCACGTACATGCTCTCGCATCGCGTTGCCAACGAACTGGACGAAGCCAGACGGAAAATTCTGACGACTTTTCGATCGGTGTATGTGTCCTTCAATGTGAGTCTTCAATAGGCGAGCATGGCAATGGCGTTGTCCGAAGATCAAATTCAGTACCTTAACAATCATCCTCCGGGCGAGGCTGTAGCGCGCGCGTTGTCCGAACTGCTGGACAATGACAAGGACTTGCTCGGTATCGACGTCAACGAACGATCCATCACCTTTCGATTCGCGATGTATCTCCAGCAGCATTTTCCTGATTGGACCGTAGATTGCGAATACAACCGGGATGGCATAGAGCCGAAGAGGCTTGGACATCTAGAGCTTTACCCGGACAGCGAGGATGATGAGGCGAAGACCGTATTTCCAGATGTGATCGTTCATCAGCGAGGCACGAGAAAGAACCATCTGGTCTTGGAGTTCAAGAAATCAACGAGCCGCGTTGACCGACAGATCGACCTACGGAAACTTCGGGGCTACAAGCAACAGCTTGGCTACGAGCACGCCCTGTTTGTGGAGATTGGCACCGAGGGGCAGGCGATCATCACCGTGCTTGAATGGGCCTGAGAGGCGGTAGAGAAAAACTCATGACACGTATGCCACCGTTCAGCTCACAGCACCTTGAAGCCGCCTGCCGTGTCCTCGCCGACACCGAGCGAGGCTTGAGCGGTACGCAAATCGAGCGCTTGCTGCAAGAGATCGAGGTCGCGGACACCTCGCCCGGCATGACCAAGTGGAAGCGGCTGTTCAATGCGCTGGCTGGTGCGCAGAACCAGCATCAGCTCGGCAACCATCTCATCATGATCATCAATCGGGCGATGAACCCGGTGAACTACGCCCGCGACGCTGCGGCGTTCGCATGGCGGCGCGACGAACTCAACGTCGTGCTAGCCTTCTCCGGCTTTTATGTGCGCGAAGATGGCAAGGTCGCGCACTCCGACAAGGCCACAACGCTCGATGCCGCGCGCGCCCGCGCGGGACGACTCAAGGCCGCCTTGGAAAGTCGGGGCGTGCATGCGGAAGTGCTGAACTACTGCCGCGCCGAGCTGCTGGACGAAAACTATTTCCATGCTGTGTTCGAGGCAACGAAGGGCGTTGCGGAGCGGATTCGCCTGCTGTCAGGTCTGAACGGCGATGGCGCTGAGCTGGTGAGCAAGGCATTCGCAGGCCAGCAGCCCGTTCTGGCCTTGAGGCCGCTCACCACAGAGTCCGAGAAGAGCGAGCAGAAAGGCTTTGCCAACTTGCTGATCGGCCTGTTTGGAGCCGTCCGCAATCCGCTTGCCCATGCACCCAAGACGAACTGGCCCATGTCAGAGCAGGACGCACTGGACATCCTGACGCTGGTGTCGCTGATTCACCGCAAGCTGGATAGCGCCACGAAAATCGCTGACGTATCGCCATAAGGGAAAGACAAGAATGGACGAGGCGATCGTTGTCTTCTCTCGGAAAGGGATTTTTCAGGCCACGATCGCCGCACGCGATGTTCGCAGCCGGGAACATGCGCGAAAGCTGTGGCCCCTTGTATCTCCCGGCGCATCACGGCAGATGGTGACATGGGTCAGCCCCTCCTTTGAAAGTGGAAAGCTGCGTCGGCGCTCTCATTTCCGGGTGCTTCCTACCCAGCACACCTTCAACCCCAAAGCGCACTTCGACCATGAAGAAGCCAGTCGGTGGCGCGCCGTGCAGGAAAGTCCCGAACACCGGCGGGCGAAAGAACTTGTCGCGGCCGAACTCTCCCGACGCTTGAATGCCGGGCTCGCGATGCCATGGGCGTTCAAGGATGCGGATGCGTCGGACTATCCGCTGGAAGGCAATTTGTTGCTCGGCGCCGACCAGGTGGCAACCGAGCATTCTCTGGAAACACCATTCGGCAGCAAATTCCGGCTCGACGTTGCCGTGCTAGGGCCGCCGGTCCAAGCCGAGCCGATGGTGCTGGGCGGCGTTGAAATCGAACTCGGCCACGCCTTCGATGGGCGCAAGGCGCTGATCGGGAAATCGCTCGGATTTCCGCTGATATCCATCGACATCACCGAGATGACGCTGGACGAACTTACGCCCGAGTGGGCACAGCGGGTACTGACCGCAACCACGCGGAGCCACGAGCAAGGACGCCGGCAGACCTACATCTATCTCCACGACCTGCTGTACCCCCTTTACGCGCAATTGCCGGCGTTTCTGGACGACGAGCAGCGCCATCAGTTCCTTGTGTTTGCCGACGATGAGACCCTGAACAAGTTGGTGCGCTGGATGAACCTGCTCGCCGAAAAGCTGGAGTATCCGAAGGGTACGGTCGCTGTTGCCCTGGTCAATGGCAAGAACGAACAGTCGCGCAAGATGCTCGAACGCGCGGGACAGGTCGTTGGCCCCGACTGGAGTGAGTTCAATAGCCAGCGATGCCTGCGGCTGACCGTACCGCGTCCCAAAGGCCCGGCGGATCTGCAAGCCCATCGCTTCCACATGACGATGGCGCGCATCCTGCTGTCGCACACTGATGCGCTTGTTGGCTACAAGTATTGCAACGGCGTCGACAACAACCATCCCGAAGAAGACGTGTGGGTTGCGCATCGCTGGATCGCCGACCTGAAAACCCATACCCAGCACCGCGTATTGCCGAAGCGGCTGGCAGAACCGATCAACAGGTTGATCGCGGTGGTTTCGGACCTGCATCGCAATCACGCGGCTGCCAGCCAAGAGGCGTGACCGTCCCATGTCCGAAATCATCCTGCGCGCAGACACCCCAGCGGAGCTAAGGGTCGGGCTCGCCAAACTCGATATCGACGTCCCCCCGCGATCGGAGGGACGCCGGAACCACCATGCAGAACGCTATTGCATCGCGCATGTGCTCGCAACGCTGCCGTTTGATCGGCTCTCGTTTCCGTTGACCTTGACCCATTCCGACAAGCCGGACTTCCTCTTGGCAATGCCCGGTGCGGACGTGGGGATCGAACATACCGAAGCTGTTCCGGAGAACATCGCCCGCGCCGATTTCCTCCGTCAGAGGGAAGGCTTAGGGCCGGATGTCTACTTCACACCCCATGCGTTACCTGGGGAGCCTAGGAAGACGGCCGATGAACTTCGCTGCGAGATCGCGGCCGATGAGCCAGGCTCAGGCTGGTGTGGTGACTCGCCGGAGCGCGAATGGGCCATGGCGATGGCGCACTACGTCAAGGAAAAAATGCCGAAGGCGATGGCAGAAGGTTTCGCCCGCCACCAAGCTAACTGGCTGATCGTCTATGACAACTGGCCGCTGCCAGCCATCGACTACACCAAGGCGGCATCGCACTTAATGCCGCTCCTGACGGACATGGGCGCCTTCTCGGTATTCGATGCGATCTTCGTGCATGATGACTCGCATATGTGCGAGTTCGGTGGCACTCCAATCGTCCACGCACTGGTCAAGCCAAGCATCAATGCTCAGTCCGCTGGATTGACGCATCGCTGATACGACAATCAGATTGCAGACGCTCAGCTCTTTGCTCCGAGAGCTTCCGAAAACATCACCCTGTCGATCCCCCAGAAGTCGAGCAAGCAGAAAAGCGTACTTCGAAGCTCGATGCTCGCGGAACCATGAGAGGTGAACTCCCTTGCCATAGCCAGTTGCTCGAACTCCTTGGCGACAGTGAATAACGTCCGAGCAACATCGTTCTTCGAGAAGAAGTCCCCCAGGATAGACGTATTCAGTTGGGACAATTGCTTCTCAACGCTTGCTCTCACTTGCCGGGAAATGGCTGGCCCATCGTTCGCATGTTCTTCGACCAGCCCCATTGCGACATTCAATACTTTCTTCAAGCCCGAGCTGCCTCTGGAACCATATGTGAATCCATCTTTAATTAGCGCGCTGCGCTCGGATTGCTCGTGGAACGAAAGCTCCTTCATACAGTAGTCAACTGCAATGGCAATGAACGAGCACACCAGGTAAAGACACCTGAGAGCTGTTTCACGCTGGGTTCCCTTGGTGATGGATTGCTCGGCAAAGAATCTCCCCTGGCCAAGCCATTCGTTGCAACTGTCGAACGAAAGCGATTTGGCCAGTAGGCTCTTGGACAGAACTATTCGTCCTCGCCAGTCACCGTCCAATTTACTCAGGGAGTATTCGTTTATCCCGGCAAAAAACTCTTCGTCCGAGAGTCTCGTTGCATTTGGGTCATCCGAATTGGCGAGCTTTCCGAGGAAGCTGCCATCGAGAACGAGCACACCAAGATCTCGGCCAAAATCTTTGACTTCTTGACGCTTCTCCGTCGTCGCAATGATCGCGTTTGTCGCTTTCGTGGCGATCCGCAATCCCTGCACCCAGAAGATGCGTTCTATGGCCTGGGGGGTTCTCTTGTTCTTGGCATCAACCAAGGCAACTTCGCGCGATACGGAAGACGTTCGGCTGTAGAGCCACAGATCAATATCAGTGACATCAAAACCCTCGTACACAAACGGAACGCCGCGAACAACGTAATACCCGGCCTTAAGGAAATAGCTGCGTAGCAGCTCTTCCATCTTCGGCCCCTTGGATAAGGCTTGTTGACTCTTGCTCACAGCCCACCTCCTGTCCGGAGGATGGAGAGCATATCGTTCGTTGCTTTCGGACTCATCTTGGTTTGTGTCCTCCGAACCTTCTCACGATTGTGCTCAGGGCCGTTGAATGTGGTAACTGCCGCCGCTGGTAGAGCGTTCAGAGAATGCTCGCTGACATCCCCTTGTCGAATCGCTTGAAGAGCCAGTTCGCCAACCTCTGTCTTCAGAAGGCGAAGCATCGGGCCGGTACGCCCTTTCTTGGTCCCTTGTTTTACTTCGACTACTCCCTTCAATTCGAGCACTTTGTAATCTTCAGCGATCGCCCGGACCGGGCCAACGCTTTCGCCCCGCACCAAAGCACCCAACAAAGCATCGACCATCTGAATTTGCCCGCGCTCGTAGTAGCTCTTTGTCATGCCGTAGGTGACAGAACTGACAAAGGCTTTCGCAAGGTCGAAGGCATCATCAATCATCGAATTGCTGTACTTGGAGAATGCCGACGGCAAGGTCAGGAAACCAACATCTTCTGTTGAGTTACTGACGACACTGATGTCGAATAGGCCAATCGCCGTCACTTTCTGGAAGAGAGCCTCACCCAGAAACTGCTTTGCATGGTCGGTGCTAACACATGCTCGCTTCCGCAATGTTTCGGTAAGCTCATTGAGCTTCGCCTGCTCTGCCGCGCTCAACGAATCCAGGACGGCTTTGATCTTTTGAGTGGTATCGCGGCGAAAAAGGTTGCCGTTGAACAATAGCGTCTGGTTACCACCAAGTTTCTCAGCGTCGACAAAACCAATCTGCTCTGCCTCTGAGAATAGCTGGCCTAGATCGGCGGCTGCCAGCTTGTACGTATCAGCCAGATCACTGGCGACATCATTCGCGAGAATCGGCGCTACTGAGGCGCGCTCTGCAAGTGCGATTGAAGCAATTTCGTTGGCGCCGGGGGCGAGCGAGTCGAAGAGGTCAGAGGTGTGCTGCAATGCCGTGGTGGTTGTTACGCCAAGCACAGCAACTCCACCTGATGATTTGTCGATGAGCTTCTGCTGCTGCAATACTTCAATAAGCTTTGGGAGCTCAAATGTTGCATTGATGTTGGCGGCCTTCGCCAAAACTGCCAGCCTGTCATTGCTGACAGTGGTGTCCTTGTTGGCGGAAATAGCCGAAAGCAATATGCCGGCCTTTCCCGCCAAGTAGGTTTTTTCATACCCAGATTGATTGGTGACCCCTTGCAGCTTGTTTGTGTGATGGATCAACCACGATCCCTTGGTCTTCTTATCCATTTTTCTTCCTTAAGGGTCGCGATGGACCGCTGCTTAAACCCCAACGGCTACCAATATATTTACCCAAACCTTATGCCAAATAATCCGCCATCCTCGGTGGCATCGGTCAAGCGCGTGGGAAGTACATACTCGTTGAGATCGAATCCATCGACGGTCTCCTTGAAGGCATCGTCCTCGTTCATTGTCACGATGTATTGAAAGCCAAGCTCCTGCGCGATCTCTGAGCCAAGACGCAAAGCACTGATGACCTGGCGGCCGTCGACACCGTCGAATAGGTGGCTGTCATGGATCAGGAATCCCGGTCCCATCTGCCGCTTGGCGCACAAGCGCATCAGCATCATGTCGAAGCAGAAGATCTGCATGTTCTTGATGCCCTTGCTGCGTTCCCCTTGCATAGGGAACTTGAACACCGGACCGTTGGAGGTTTCATCGACCGTCATGCTGCCGGCCGATTCATACAGGCGTTGCGAGGTTTCCTCGAATGCAACGATGGCTTCCGCCAGTCGGTCCTTCTGCTCAGCAAAGTCACGCCGTAGACGGATCGTGAGGCGATTGCGTTCGATCTCCAACTCATTCTTGGTGCCTTCGAGCTGCTCTGCGGCTTCGAAGCGTTGCCGCAACGATTCCACTTCGGACTCTAGTCGCCCCAGTTCGCCTTGCAGCTTGAGGAACTGTTCGAGCGCGCCATGGCTTCTGAGAATGCCTAGGATTTCGCCGCGCCTCTGGTCGAACTGCGCCTTCTTGCTATCGCGCAGTTCGATACGCAGCTTCGCCGCTTCGAGTTCGCTGGACAGATAGTCCTTGCGATTGCGCACCACGGATTCATGAAAGCTCTTCACGTCCTCATAGCGGCGTTTGACCAAGCCAGGTAGCACGACGCCTGCTTCTTGATAGACCGCCTGAAGGTCTTCATGGTCTGGAGGAACCTCGGAGGCGAGCGCGCTTTCAAGATCACGAATAGCCGAGAAGTCGATGGTATTGGCGTTGGCCAAGTCGTTGAGCTGGCGGGTCAGGCTGGCGCTCTCGACTTCCAATTCCCGGTATTCCGGCAAGACCTGGAAAGTCTCGACTTCGGCGTGAAGCTTCTTGAGACGAGCCTCCTGGATGGTTAGCTCTGTGCGCAAGTCGGCGGCCTTGCCGATGATTGAACCGAATGCACCATTGCCAGCCGCCTTCCTGAGTTCCTCGAGGGTTTTCTCCCGATCGCGCACAGCTTGCCAATCCCGCGCAATCTGCCAGTCCAATCCAAGCAGGAACATCAGCGCCATTTGCGTGTCGCCGGTGCCCTGCATCGTGGCCTGCTTTTCCGGCGTCATGAAAGCGCCACTCGCCTGTCGGCGCACAAAGTAGGCGAACAGTGACCGGAACGAAGGCGGCTTGCTGCCTGCGGCTTCAAGGCTGCTCAGGCCGAACATTTGTTCGCCGAGGAACGTACACCACTCGGTGGCCGAGAACTTGACCTTCGCGGCCGGCGGGACGGTCACGAAGATTTTGGCTTTGGAACTACCGCTGCGCTCGACCACCGTCCGTTCCGACTTCAGATCGAAGTCCAGGCCGAACGTATATTCGGCCAGCTCCGAGGTGCGGAAAATCGAGTCCGGCCCAGCGTCGGCACCAAGCAGAAAATGCACCAGCTCAACGAAACTGGTCTTGCCGGCGCGATTGCGTGTTTGCTTGGTGGTTGCCCCTTCGGTTTTTTGGGCGAGTAGCACATTCAGGCCGGGCTTCAGATCTCCAAGATTCTTGAAGCTAGGCAGCGTGCTGAAGATGTGATGAATCACGCTGCCCTCCGTGCAACAAGGCCGCTTTCGAGTTCGATAGTTCCAAGGGCGTACAGGAGGTCGAGGGCGAGCAGGAACCAGTCATAGGTAATGCGCCGGGGCGTCGCCGCCAGGCCGGCGTCATGCCTGTTCAATTCTTCCCAGAGCGCGGAGACAGTCTTGGGGTGCGCGAGGAACGTCAAAACATGCGCGCCGACGGTCAGTAGCGCTCGATCCTGCGGCAGATGCTTCGATGGCAGGATCATGCCGTCACCATCGCTTGAGCGTCTTCAAAGATCTCGCACTTGTCGAACAGATAGGCCATCACGGCTAACACGGCGGCCTTGTGCGCGGGCGTGGTGTTCGCCGTGCCTCCGGCCCATATTTCGAGGCGTCCGAATATTTCATCAGGATGGAGCTGAGGAATACCATCTCGCAGCCCCACGTATTCGCTCTTGAACGCCTGTGCGATCTGCTCGCCGTAGGTAGGGTTCTTCCAGCTATTGAAGAACTGTGCAACGAGCGGCGACTTCTGCATGCCGATCTTCAGGAAGTCGGCAACAGCCTGAGACAGGAGGTTGGCCTCGATCTTTCCGCGCGACACGTCCCTCACCTCGCTCGTCGTGGGTACGGCCGTGATGCTGATATGGGTGAGTACAGCGGCCAGGTCGCTGAAGCCCAGGTTGACGTTCGCTTCCATAGTCAGCGAGGGGCCAAACCAGGATTCAAGATCCTGAAGGCTCAACTGACGGAACTTCGCCAGCATTTCCTCGTATCCACAATGTCCGATTCTGATCTTCGGATTGTCTTGCCTGAGTTTGGCCAGGGCTTCGATGATGTGGGGGCCTAGACGCCCATCGGGTGCGTTGTGGACAAAGGTCCACTCATCAAAATATTTTTCCCAGTGTTCTTTGGCCCCCTCGAAGTCCTCGTTGATCTTCTTGGTGGCTTCGGCAGCGCTCATTTCATTCGGCGCGTAGCTCTGGAACAGGATTCGCGCGGAAGGTAGATACCCGTCGTTCTTCCGGTCTCCCACATTGCCCCACGGCCGGCAAGCCATGAAGTCGTTGGGATGTGCCTTCGACATCAGCCTTTCAAACAGACGTTGAAATCCATCCCCTTTGGATTCCAAGAAGGCAATGCGAAAGTCCTTTTCGTAGTTGAGCTGCTGTATGCGATCCATGCGGTCAGGCCCTGGCCTCAATGTTCTTGGAATTTTTCAGGCAGAAGCTCATGGCTTCTTCTTGGTATCGGGCTGGGCCTGCACGCGATTGATATCGAAGGGAAGTGCCTTATCGGCTGCAATGCGCGTGAGCAGCATCCGAATGGCGTCCGACACGGACAAGCCCATACCTGCCAACACGTTCGTGGCTTCCTCCTTGATGTGCCCGTCAATCCGGGCGCGAACGACATCGCTACTGCTCGTCATTACATGCCTCAAGCCTTGTTGTAGCTACATTGTGCTCCATTTGTGCTTCGGTGTCATTTGCTTGTTGCAGTCGTTCCGGCCCCGCGCCGACGGGCTCGCAGGCTGTGCCCCTGCTTCGTGCCGAGTCGCGGCCATCCGGCTTTGACCCTTGACGCCTACGGCCGTAGCGGGCCTGCGCGCTCCGCTTGCCAAGGGCCGGGGTGCGAGGGAGTGGGGCGGTCTTGCTGTTTCCCTTCACCGTACCACGGCGTTCTCGCCGTCAAGGGCGGCGCGCGCGATGCGCGCTGGCGTCCTGGCGGCCGGCTTCGCCCCCTGACTGCTTGCGCTGCGCCGTGCTGGCGCCGGTTCCGGGCAATTCCGCCCGAGCAACCGGAGCACGATCATGTCGCAGCTTTCCCTCTCTTCCGATGCCTCGCTGCTGGTGCATGACGGCCGTGGCCGCTATCTGCCGGCGTCGGCCGAACAGATCCTGGACGCCGCGCGTCGGGTCATCGACCAGAAGATGCAGCGCGGTACCGAGTTCAGTTCGCCGGCGACGGTCAAGGAGTACCTGCGCACCAAGCTCGCGGGCTTTGAGCACGAGGTCTTCGCCGTCCTGTTCCTCGACACGCGCCATCGGCTGATCGAGTACGTCGAGATGTTCCGCGGAACGATCGACGGCGCCGAAGTTCATCCGCGCGAGGTGGTCAAGGCGGCCCTGCAGTACAACGCGGCGGCGGTGATCTTCGCGCACAACCATCCGAGCGGAAATCCTGAGCCGAGTGCGGCCGATCGAGCCCTGACCCAGCGGCTCAAGCAGGCGCTGGCGCTGGTCGAGGTGCGCACGCTGGATCACATCATCGTTGCAGGCGACCAGACGGCGGCTTTCGCCGAACGCGGCTGGCTGTGAAGAAGGGGGCTTCGGCCCCTTTTTTTCTGTGCCGCTGGGGAGATTGCACTTTGCCGGCGGCTGGCATGCCGTCAATTGCCGCCGTTGCGTTCGCGCTGGCGAAGCCGCTTTACATAGGTGCTATCCGCCAGTTCGTCCGGCCCAAGGTCCAATGCGCAGTTTGCCAACGAGGCCAACGTGCCGTCGGTTAGCTTGAAGCCCCTGGGTAGCAGTCCGTAGTTGCGCGCGCTGTTTTCCTCGATGGCGGCGAACAGCGCCTTGAAGAAGTCGGCCCGTGACGGACGCGAGGCTGCAGTGGCCGCCGCGGTCAAAGGGTCTGTGGCCTCCATGCCTGACCTCTCCGCATCGGCGGCCAGTTGCCGAAGGACCTGGTCCAACGATGGCCAGTATTTCAGGTCGAACTGGCCGCGAAGGGCATCCAGCCGATCCTTGACCCAGGCGTTGAACAGGTAGTTATGCTCGGATGCCGCTTCGATCACGTCGCAGACGTGGTAATGCGTTTCGCTGCTGAAGCCGGAAGTGTTGTTCAGATCGGTACGGCGCTCCAGCAGCTCCGCCAGTTCCTCGGCCTTTCGCGCAATCTGTCGGTTGACGTCGGCCAGTTCGTCCCGGGCGACGCGCGCCTGGGCTATCTTCTCCGGACTCCAGAACGCTGCCGTGCTCAGCAGAAGGTCCAGGAAGGCCTTGAGTGCTGGCGGGCGAGGGTGAAGCTTTTCGTACAGCTCGCCGTAGGCGTCCCTCAGCTCGATGCCACGGGCGAGCAGGCGGTCGGCGACGACGTTCTCGCTGGGCAGGATGCCGTGCTCGATGTTGTAGCGCTTTCCTTCGATGAGGATGGCCTCGCAGGCTTGCTGCGGGTTTGTCGTCTGGGGTGAACTCATGCTCCGTCCCTGTTGTTGAAGACGCTTTGCAGCATATTTAACCAAGGCGGGCTTGTCGGTACCCGAGTCTTCGTCGACCGACTGGCTTTCAGGTACCTCCTGCGATCCGGGCGTCCCCGGCCAGGAAACGGCCGGTCGCGCTGTCGTGCTGCGCATCGAGCCTCGCTGCGCGAGTCTCGCCCCTTCGGGCCTCCATCGTTCCCTCGCTCCGCTCGGCTGACGCCTCCGGCCCGGCTTCCAGATCCGGGCCTGCGCGCTTCGCTTGCCGTGCGGTCGGCGTGTGGGATGGCCGTTGCCTTGTTCAGCCGTCTCCCCTGACTTCATCACCTTCACCGCGACTGTAGCCCGCGCCCATGTGCCGTCAAGGCGCGCAGGGCCGTGTCCTCGCTGCGCTGCGGGCCGCACCAACCCTGCGCTTGCCTCCTTGACGGCACCCGTTCGCGCGCTCCTGACCGTCGCGGGCGATGAACTCAGGAAAGACGGTGGCAACAGGGCCAACCGGGTTCCTCGTGCCGACCGCACCAAACAGCCGAAAGGCTGGGCTCCGAATCTAGGAATCCGGTGTGCGGTGTGAACAGCAAACCCTTCTTTGTCAGGAGAAAGACCATGCAACTCGCATCCCGCTTCGCTTCCCGTTCCCCGGTGCTGCGTTCGGAACGTCCCTTGTCCGACGACCAAATCCGGGCCGTGGCCCCGTCCATCTTCGCGGACGCCCCGCACGAAAGCCGCTCGCAGCGGTATAGCTACATCCCCACCGCCACGGTGTTGCAAGAACTGCGCGGGGAAGGCTTCGAGCCTTTCATGGTGACGCAAACCCGCGTGCGCCACGACGACCGCCGCGACTACACCAAGCACATGATCCGGCTGCGCCACGCCAGCCAGATCAACGGCCGCGAGGCCAACGAAATCATCCTGCTGAACTCCCATGACGGCACCAGCAGCTATCAGATGCTGGCCGGGATGTTCCGCTTCGTTTGCAGCAATGGCCTTGTCTGCGGCGACACCGTGGCCGACGTGCGCGTGCCCCACAAGGGCGACGTAGCCGGGCACGTCATCGAAGGCGCTTACGAAGTCCTGCATGGCTTCGACCGTGCGCAGGAATCCCGCGATGCCATGCGCGCCATCACGCTCGACGCCGGGGAATCGGAAGTGTTCGCCCGTGCTGCGCTGGCGCTGAAGTACGACGAGGATAAGCCCGCGCCCATCACGGAATCGCAAATCCTGATGCCGCGCCGCCATGACGACGACCGCCGCGACCTGTGGAGCGTGTTCAACCGCACGCAGGAGAACTTGACCAAAGGCGGCTTGTCCGCCCGCGCCGCGAATGGCCGCCGGCAGACCACCCGGCCCGTGCAGGGCATCGACCAAAGCGTGCGCCTGAATCGCGCCCTGTGGCTGCTGGCCGATGGCCTGCGCCAGTTGAAAGCCTGAATCCCCACGCGGCAGGGGCAGGCAGCAGCCCTTGCCGCTTCTCTCGCTGCTGCATCCCAACCGCAAGGAGTTATCACCATGAACGCCGTACTCAAAACCGAAGCCGCCGCACCGCTGGAAGTGGCCGACCCGACCAAGAATCTGATCTTGGTTCCGCTGTCGCAACTGTTGCCACGCCGCTCCAAGCGCAACGTCCGCACGACCCCGCGCCAGTCCATCCCAGAACTGGCCGCGAGCATTGCCCGCATCGGCCTGCTGCAAAACCTGATCGTCATCCTTTCCGCAGATGGCGAGGCTTACGAGGTGGTGGCAGGCGACCGCCGCCTGACCGCTTTGAAGCTGCTGGCGAAGAAGAAGCGCATCCCCACCGAATACGAAGTGCCATGCCTGCTGGTGGCCGATGCGTCCGCCCGCACCGTCAGCCTTGCGGAGAACGTGCAGCGCGAGAACATGCACCCCGCCGACCAGTTCGCAGCCTTCGCCGCACTGGTCAAGGAAGGCCGGCCCATCGAGGACATTGCCGCCGACTTCGGCGTGTCCCCGCTGGTGGTGCAGCGGCGCTTGAAGCTGGCGAACGTCTCGCCGCGCCTGATGGCCGACTACCGGGCCGGAGGCGTCACGTTGGAACAGTTGATGGCCTTGACCATCACCGACGACCACGCCGCGCAGGAAGCCGCGTTCTATGGTGCGCCGGAATGGCAGCGCAGCCCGTCCAAGCTGCGCGAGCGCCTGACCGAGCGCGAAATCGACGCCACGCATGCGCTGGTGCGCTTCGTCGGGCTGGACACCTACCGGCAGGCAGGCGGCGGCATCCGCCGCGACTTGTTCGCGGAAGGCGATGCCGGAACCTACCTCACCGATACCGCAGTGCTGGAAACACTAGTGCGCGACAAGTTGGCAACGCTGGCCGAGGACGTGCGCGCCGAGGGCTGGGCATGGGTGGAGGCCGTGCCGCATCTGGCCTACGAGGAACGGCAGGCTTTCCAGAACGCCCCGCGCCATCGCCGCGAGCCGACCACCCGCGAGGCTCGCCGCATCGCCTCGCTGGAAACCCGCCTCGAAAAGATCGACGCCGAATTGGAAGAAGCCTGCGACACCGAGGACGAGGCCAAGGCCGAGAAACTGGAACAGCGGCGCGATCAGGTGGTCGGCGAACTGCAAGACGCGGAGGACGCCTTACAAGGCTATGCCCCCGAGGTGCGCGAAGTCGCCGGTGCCATCGTCACCATCGACCGCAACGGCGAGGCCGTCATTCATCGCGGCCTGCTGCGCGAAGCCGAGGCAAAGGCGCTGCGCACGCTGGAAAGGCTGCGGCGTGGTTTCGGCAACACCGAAGGCGAAGCCGCCAACGACGAGCACGAGGACGCCGACGACGCACCCAAGGCCGCGAGCCTGTCCGACCGGCTGGCGCAGCGGTTGAGCGCCCACCGCACGGCGGCGCTGCAAGTCGAAGTCGCCCGGCATCCGCACGTCGCGCTGGCCGCGCTGGTGCATGGCATGGTGCAGACCGTCCTGCAGCCCGATGCCTACGGCGACGGCCTGCCGCTCGGCGTGCGCCTCACGGCGCAAGACCGGCTGGAAGGCATGGCCCCGGACTGGCCGGAAGCGCCCGCCGCCGTGGCGCTGCGCGAACTGCAACAGGTAGCCGGTGAAGCCTTGCCGGAGGACAGCGCCGAACTGTTCGCCGCGCTGCTGGCGAAGTCGCAAGACGAACTGGTGCGACTGTTGGCCGTGTGCGTGGCGTCCACGGTGGACGTGGTGACGCCCCGCGCCACGCCGCACCAGCCCGGCGAGGAACTGGCGCAGGCCGTGGGCCTCGACATGGCCGCATGGTGGAAGCCGACCGCAGAAGGCTACTTCAAGCACGTTCCGAAGGCCGTGATTCTGGATGCCGTGGGCGCGTTCGCACCGGAATCCGTCACCCGACTGGCGAAGTTGAAGAAGGCCGACATTGCCAGCGAGGCCGAGCGGCTGGCCGATGGTACGGGCTGGATGCCTGCGATCTTCGAGGCTGCAGGCCCGCCGGACGCCGCGCAGGAGGCAGGCCCGGAGCAGGGCGCCCCGGAGGATGCCGAAGCAATGGCGGATGAACCCGCCGAGGCGCTGGCCGCTTGACCCGCGCCGAAGGCAAGCGCCCCGGCCTCGACCGGGGCGCTTCGCTGGAAGGAGAAGCCACATGACCCGCACCACAAACAGCCGCCCGCGCATGGCGGCGACCTATGCCCCCGGCACGGTACGCGCTCGCCGCTGGCATGGTGAAGGCGACGTGCGCGGCTATCGCCCGCCCTCGGGCTGGATGGCCTGCGCCGACCTCACCGACATTCATCCCATCACGGGCCGCGCCTTGCCGCGTGCCGTGTGGTGGCTCATCGAGACGAAGGAATAGCAGCGGCAGCCCCCGGCACATTGAGCCGGGGGCTGTTCCAAAATCCGGGCGCGGCGGTGGCCGCGCCCGGTTCCAACGTCCAAAACAAAATCGCCCCGTCGCCGCCTTCAGCCAGGCGGGGACAGGGCGGCGCGGGATTCCTCCCGCGCACTTGCTTCACGGCAGTCGGTCGCTATGATGAGCGCACAGCCGCGTCTAGCTGAACCTGCTGCCGGGTTAAACGACGTTCTATACCGCTTCATTCGTTACGTTGACCGTGCCCATTCCTTCGGTCGATGCGTAATCGGCAGACATCGGCCATGTACAGAGGAATTTGGCATGTCTGCATCTACCTATTTTGTTTCCGAGGCCGCCGTCCGCAATCTCAAACAGCGGGCGGAGCGCCGCGTGAGCGGCGTCCGTTCCGCGCATATGAGCGAGGTCGTAGCCGCCGCGCTCGGGTTCAGAACCCATGCGGCGCTGCGCGCCGCACTCGGCGGTCGCGCCACTGCCGAGGCTAGCAAACCGAGCAATGCACGCGCGATCCAGCGGTTGCGGCAGTTGGGCTACAACGCACCAGATGACATGCATTTGCTACCAGAGCTGGACCGTTCCTACTCGCCGTTCAAGACCTATCCGCTGCGCAAGCAGCGCGGCGTGCGCTGGAACGCATGGCGCAACCTGATGGTCGCGGCGATCAACGCCGGCTTGGAACAGCGCCTGTTCGGGTTGTCCCCGGGCGAGGACTGGTGGGCCGGCGCCGACCCGACGAACGGAGGCGGCGTGCGCGGGTTGTACCGCTTCACCTTCGACGGCCTGCCGGCAACTGCGGCTGTCGCCGCGATTAGCGGCGACGAGTTGGCGATCCACGTACTGCTTGACCCGCGCAATGAGCAGGTCGAAGCCGACTTCAACGACGGCCTGGATGACGGCGCGGCGTGCGCGCACGGCTGGCTGGAACGTCGGCTCGGCGCTTGGATACAGGATGGCGGAGAGGAATTCTCGTGCAAGCGTGCTGTGCAGGCGCGAGTGGCCGCGGTGGTGATTGAGCCGCACGGTTACGCCGACCAGGGCAGCTTCATCCTGTAGAGCGTTCGAGCCAGTTCGTGAGGCGAGAACAGGGCGTGGCGGCACTTATGCGCCGCCGGGCTTTCGGGCTGCGCCCCGTGCCGTCTTTGCCGTCACGGCCATTCGGCTTCAATCCCTCACGCCTTCGCGCCTGCGCGCCTGCGGCGCTGCGCTTCGCTTGCCTCCAGGGGAAAGCCTTGCAGGCTATCCCCGCCGCGCGATGCTTGGTGCTCTTCGATGCGGCCGAACCGGCTGCGCTGGATCGGCCTGGCCAGCGCCCCGCCGCGATGGTCGCAACGCTGGCAAACACGCTGGCGCTTGCTGCGGCAGGTTGTGCGGATGCGTGCCGTCCTCAACGCTGGCGGTTCCTGCCCATCACGTCACGAAGGACGGTTCACGGACAACCCGCCCGGCATCGCTATGGAGCTTCCACGCCACGCCTCAAGACCTGCGCCGCAAGGTGCGGCAAGGGCGTTCTCGCTTGTCGTTGGGTGGTTGACCTGGCCCGCGTCAGGGGGCGTGCCGGAGATGCCTTCGGGCGGGGGTGCCGAGCCGGCCCTATCTCCTTTCGGAGCGGTTCGGCCCAAGGCGTCCTTGTCTCGTTGTGAATCCTGGCGGGGCGCGGCTGCGCCTCGGGCTTCATGGCTGCAACCGTCCGGCGAAAACAATTTCCCCGCCGCTGCGCGGCTTCCTCGCGCAACAAATTCTTTTCGCCTTCCGGTTCTCCACTGCGTTTCGACCGCAAGCGGTGCAGCCAGCCCGTCCCCCGCCGGCCGGATCACAACAAGGACGCGATGGGCGCGAACCTTGTTCAACCGAAAGGAGAAATCATCATGGCCAACATCGGCACCTTCACCACCGACAAAGACGGCTTCACCGGCACGCTGCGCACCCTGACGCTCAACGTCAAGGTCAAGCTGGTTCCCAACGACAAGGGCAGCAGCGAGAACGCCCCCGACTTCCGCCTCCAGGCCGCAGGCCACGACATCGGCGCGGCGTGGAACAAGACCAGCGAGGCC
This sequence comes from Lysobacterales bacterium, assembly GCA_014338185.1. Taxonomy (GTDB): domain Bacteria; phylum Pseudomonadota; class Gammaproteobacteria; order Xanthomonadales; family Rhodanobacteraceae; genus Dokdonella_A. Next base: position 88,511 of record QUBV01000003.1, read on the forward strand.
GGGCGGGAATACAAGTCCGTGACCCTCGACGATCCTTCGTTCCCGGCTCCGGTCTATGCCCGCCTGATCGAAGGCGAGGACGGCACGCACGACCTGATCTGGTCGCGCAGCAAGCCCCAGGCGGCGTGACCGCCGCAGCGCTCCGCCCATCGCGGCGGGGCGCTGTGCTGCTGTTCGCAGCACATCACTGCGTCACGCGCGCGGCTTCGCCGCGTCGCGTTCCTTCAACACCGCCTCCAGCTCCCGGCGCACCTGCGCCAGCAGCTCGTCGGCCTTGTGCGGGCTGTCGCCCGCGTAGGCCAGCGTCAGCAGCGTGAGCGGGTGGATCTCCATCACCTCGCACAGCTCGGCCAGTTTATGCAGGGTCGGGCTTTTCAGGTCGCGTTCGAGGGTGCTCATATAGGTGCGGCTGGACACGTCAGAAAAGGCTTCCTGGCTCAAGCCACGCGCCTTTCTAACTATCTTCAACGCCTTCGCCAATGAGTTCCCAGCCGCCACCTATGGTTTCCCTCGAAAAACCAAGATGACAACCCATTGCGCCCTATAGGACTACAATCTATAGTGTTCGTTTGATGTTCTACGTTTTTGTGCCTTTACGGAAATCCGCATCGGCGGGTTCCATCAAAGCCACGCAAGCGCATCCGTGCTTGCGCACGAAGGCGTAAATCCAGTTTGGCGGTTCTGCGCTTGGGCGTGAAACCGCATCCGTGCATCATTGGATTTGTGGGATTGCCGACCATGCCCCAGCCACTCGCCACCGTCCCGGAGCGCGCGCAACTGCTCGCCAACGGCGAGGCCCGCGCCGCTGGCCGGGCCATCGACCCGGTGCCCGTGGTGCGGCTGTTCACGCCGGACGCGCATGTGACCTGGCTGCTGGCCGCGCTCGATCCCGCCGATGGCGACACCGCCTGGGGACTCATCGACTTGGGAATCGGGATGCCGGCGCAGGGAACCGTCAAGCTGTCCGAGCTGGCCGGCATCGTCGGGCCGCGCCAGCAGCCCGTGATGCGCGACCTCTATTTCCGCCCCACGCGCACGCTGTCGGAATACACCCGGCTGGCCGAGCGAGACGGAGCAATCCCCCCCGGACTGACTACGGCTACTGTGACTTTTTCAGTCTGGTGTCATACCGGGTAAGTCTCAATCGAGATTCTTGCGGCGTAGCCCCACCAGTCTGACCCAAATAGACATGATGTTTGGCGCGGGCTGCGGCAGGCTGGCCTGTACAGCGCCCCACATCGGGGCACTGCCGCCGCAGCATTGAGACGAATACCGCAACGCATCGGAGCCAATCGGTCTTGACAGCCCCATCCGCTTCTTTAACTCATGACTTTCTGACGATGGCGATGTAGCGCGTAGCCCTGCCGTGGCGGCCAGTCCTGTTCGCAGGGAGGTGGCGTCATGGTCGATCGCAGCGCCGAGCACTGGTATCCGACTGCCGCGTATCTGTACGTGCTGCATCTGGATGGCCTTGCGCTCGCCTGGGAGTACCTGCGCAGGTATCCCGACTACCGGCTCGACTGGCTGCGCCGTCATCGCCGGCCTGAAGCAGCGCATCGCTGGGGTTTGCGCCTGCTGGAAGACCCGATGCTGGATGCGCGTGACGCGCATCCAGCTTGGCTACCTGGTCATGCCGCCGTAGTGCAGCTCTACCCCGATGCTGATCCACCGCAGGATGCAACCGCCTTCGCGTTCTGGCGCATCCCCGGTCACAAGCAACTGTTCCACGATGGCAAGAAGCTGGCGCTGATCGCGAGCAGCCCAGGCCATTGCCTGCGCTTTGCGCTGGCGCCCGGCTTGGAAGACGGCATGGCCGTCGGCTATGCCCAGCGGGGCAGCACTGCCGCGCCTGCGCGCGGTCATGCGCCCGGCGCGACCTTCGCCGCCACCAAGCCGCGGCCAACACCTTCCACGCTGTTGGAGCTGCACACCTTGCAGGCGCTCGACGCGACCCTCGCGGGCGCGTCCTTGCACGATGTGGGCGAAGGACTGTTCGGTGCCGACGCTATGGCCGACTGGTACAGCGACGGCGGCCTGCGCTCGAAGGTGCGCCGCCTGGTGCGGCGCGGCAATGCGCTGATGCGCGGCGGCTATCGCCACCTAGCACAGCTTCCGCCGCTTGAGAAGGGTCGTTTTGATGTGGACGCAAAACGACCCTGAGTAGAAGGGCCGCGTTCTCTGAGACTGCCTCCATCCGGTCGCGCTGTGTGGCCGGGCGCTTTCAACCGATGGAGGTTCACACCATGCGTCCCGCTCCCTTGCGGCCTGCCGCCACTGTCTCGACCGCTGCCGCGCAGCCCCAACGCTATCTCACCAACGACGAAGCCGCCGAATACCTGCGCCTGTCGCCGCGCACGCTGGAAAAGCAGCGCGTGATCGGCGGCGGCCCGCGCTTTCGCAAGTTCGGCCGCCGCGTCATGTACGCCGTGGCCGACCTCGATGCCTGGGCCGCCGACCGCAGTTTCGAGACGACTTCCGATCCCGAATACGCCGAGCACCACTTGGCCGACAGCCGTGCGCGCTGATCGGCGGCGCGCGGCAGGCCATCGCCATGTCCAGCACCGCGCTGCCGTCCCTGCAGCGGCCGTTGCAAGAGCGCGAACAGCTCGACCTGTTCCGCGCCTTGCCCGGCGACATGGCGCCGCGCGACAGCCAGGACTTGATGGCCTATCCGTTCTTCTCGCTTGGCAAGTCCAAGCGGGTCAAGCCCATCGACTTCCGCGCGGGCAACGTGACGATCCGCGTGGAAGGCACGCAGGAGCACGGCATCGCCACGATTTGGGATGCGGACGTGCTGATCTGGGCGGCCTCGCAGATCGTGGAGGCGAAGGACGCGGGCCTGCGGCCGTCGCGGCTGATGCACGCCACGCCCTACGAGATCCTGCGCTTCATCGGGCGCGGCAAGTCGCTGCGCGACTACCAGCGCCTCAAGGCCGCGCTCGACCGGCTGCAATCGACCACGGTGGCCACGTCCATCCGCGAGACGACCGGGCGGCGCCTGCACCGTTTCTCGTGGATCAACGAATGGAAGGAACTGGCCGATGCCAGCGGCACGCCGCTGGGCATCGAGCTGATCCTGCCGGACTGGTTCTATGCCGGCGTGCTGGACGCCGCCCTGGTGCTGACCATCGACCCGGCGTATTTCCGGCTGACCGGCGGCATCGAGCGGTGGTTGTACCGCCTGGTGCGCAAGCACGGCGGGAAGCAGGAATACGGCTGGCAGTTCGACTTTCGTTACCTGCACCAGAAATCGGGCAGCACCGCGAAGCCCTACGACTTCGCCTGCGACCTGCGCGCGCTCGTCGCGCGGCAGTCGCTGCCAGGCTACGTCCTGGGCATCGAGCGGATGCCGGACAACGGCATGGAATTGCTGACGTTCCGGCCCGTGCCGCAGACGGCACGGGGATAACTCCGGGAGAGCCTGTGGATGGAGTCGTGCTATCAGGCGTGCGGGGTATCGTGCTATCAGGCGTGGGACTATCGTGCTATCAGGCGTGCCGATCGGCCGCAAACCCGCGCCAGCATTGGGTTTGCGCGTCCTCTAACTTCCCTAACTTAATTTCTCTAACTTTTGGTAGGGAAACGCCGCTGCGGTGGACAACCACCAAACGGCACGAAGCGCAGCAGCAACAGCCGGGCTTTCCAGCATGGAGGGCCAGGCCATGATCGTCGCTCTGCTCAACCAGAAAGGCGGCGTGGGCAAGACCACGCTCGCCACGCACATCGCCGGCGAGCTGGCGATGCGCGGCCAGCACGTCGTGCTGCTGGACGCCGACCCGCAGGGTTCATCGCTGGACTGGACGCAGCGCAGAAGCCAGCAAGGCTTGCCACGGCTGTTCAGCGCCGTGGGCCTCGCACGCGAAACGCTGCACCAAGAGGCACCAGAACTCGCCAGGCGAGCAGATCACGTCGTCATCGACGGCCCGCCGCGCATCGCCGCCTTGGCGCGCTCCGCGCTGCTGGCGGCCGAGCGCGTGCTGATCCCGGTGCAGCCTAGTCCCTACGACCTGTGGGCCAGCGCCGAGATGGTGGCGCTGATCCGCGAGGCGCAGGTGTTCCGGCCTGCGCTGCGCGCCGCCTTCGTCATCAACCGGCGTGTCAGTACCACCGTGATCGGGCGCGAAGCGCGCCAGGCGCTCGCAGACCAGCCGCTTCCTGCGCTGCGCTCGGAAGTGCATCAGCGCATCGTGTTCGCCGACAGCGTGGCCGCTGGCCGGCTTGCACGCGAGACGGCGCCGGACAGCGCCGCCGCGCGCGAAATCACCGCGCTGGTGGACGAACTGCTGCGGTGGCCGACATGACAGCGAAGCCGCCACCTCGCGCAAAGCGCGTCGGCATCGGCGCGCGTCCACCGGCGAATCCGCACGCCGAGGCGTGGATTCGCCAGGGCGATGCCGATGCACTTGGCAAGGGCGACCTCTACACGGCTCGCCTGACCCTCGACATCACGCCCGCGATGCGGGCGCGCATCAAGGTATCGGCCTTCACGCAAGGCGTGACCGTGGCCGACCTGCTACGCGGCCTGCTGGAGCGCGAGTTTCCAGAACACCGCAGGGAGAACGCCCCATGACCGCATTCGCTTCGCCTGCCGCTGGCGCGGCCACGGCTGCGCTCGCAGCACCTTCCGGCCAGCCTGCCAGCGCGCCGCTGACGCGCGTGGCGCTGGCCTACATCGAACCGCGCTTCAAGCTCTATTTGCGCTTCGGCGAACCTGCGCGCACGCACCAGCTCGACCGTTGGCGACGCTGCGCGGTGTTCCTGCCGGGCGCCATGTTGTGCCGCATCCGCTGGCAGGCCAATGACTACGGCACCGTTCGCTGGCAGCTCATGGTCATGCAGGCTTGCACGCCGCTCGATGCGGCACAACGCATCCCCGGCGTGCAGCCCGGCGCACGCCTGCTGCTGCACGCCGAAGGCGAGATGCAGGTGCGCGCCGTGCTGGAGCGCATCGACGCCATCGAGGCGCTGGGCATCGCGCCCGTCAGCGTCTCGCCGGCGTACTGGCGCACGCTCGCCAACCGGCTCGCTGCCCGCCTGCCGCTGCCCGAATACACCGCCGAGCGGCACGCCGCCTGGCTGACTGCGAGGGCACTGCCATGACCGCCGTTTCCACTGCCGGCACCGCGCCGCGTCCTCGCTCGCGCCTGCGCGCTCGCCTCGTGCTGGCGGGCCTGTCCGCCTGCGGCCTGGCTGCGCTGGCCTGGGCGTCCTTCGTGCATCCGCTGCCGCGCTTGATCTACAACCCGTCCGACAGTGTGGCGGTCGGCTGGTATCGCGTCGATCCGCTGGGCCACGATACCGGCTCGCTGCCACGTCCTCTGTCCGTGGGCAGCATCGTTCTGACCACGCTGCCGCCAGACGCTGCCACGCTGGCCGCGCAGCGCGGCTACCTGCCGGCGCGCGTGCCGCTGCTCAAGCGCGTGGGCGCCGTTGCACCGCAGGAGGTGTGCATCACCGGTCGCATCGTCCGCATCGACGGCGTGCCTTCGGCCGCCGTGCTACCCGCCGACCGCTGGGCCCGGCCGCTGCCATCCTGGCAGCAGTGCCGTCACCTTGAACCCGCCGAACTGTTCCTCTTGAGTGTGACCAACCCGGCATCGTTCGACAGCCGGTATTTCGGGCCGGTCAGCACGTCCGCCGTGATCGGCGTCGCGCATCCGGTCTGGCTGGAATCCCGCCCATGATGGCCGCCGACTCGCTGCACGCTGCCGTGCATCTCATCGTGTCATCGGGTGTGTCGTGCTGCTGGCCGTCGCCGTGTCGTCGCGCGTGCAGTGCGAGCGCATCCGCGCTGCACTTCGCGCTGCCTTCGGCGCAGCCGTCCAACGTGCAGGCGTCTTGCCTCGAACGCGCCCGGCCTGTGGCCGTGTTCGCGTTCGCCGACCCGCTGGCTGCTCACGCAGCAGCGCCGCCGGGCCGCCGCTGCCCGGAGCGCCAGCGAGGGGCAAAGGCGGAAGGCAAGACAAAAGGACGCGGCACCGGGCCGCGTCGAAAGCCCGTCTGCACATGGGGGTTGCGCGGCACGCAGCGGCTTCGCCGCCGTGCCGCTTGTGGCGCGAGGCCCGCGCCGATACGGGCATGTCCGCGTGCTTCGCACGACCGGACACGCCAGAGCTTGCAGAGGGCATAACCATGACCGATCACCGCGACGACGATTTCCGCATCCGCCCCAGCGCCCCGAAGAACCGGGGCCAGGGCTTCGTCTCCAAGGTGCTCAAGCAGGCAGGCAAGGCCAGCGGCGGCAAGTCCTCGGTGCGCCATCCGACATCGGCGCGTGGCACCGGCCAGCGGCCCGGTTCGCGCCTGGGACGCGGCCACACGGCGGCGCGCTTCGCGGGCGCGAAGCTGACGCCCATGTCGCGGCGCGTGACCATCAAGACGCTGCTGTTCAACCAGCGCCAGGCCAGCCCGCAGTCGCTCGCCAAGCACCTGCGCTACATCGAGCGCGACGGCGTGGGCCGCGACGGCGAGCCGGGCCAAGCCTACGGCCCGCAGACCGATGCCGCCGACCTCGACGCCTTCAAGGAACGCTGCGCCGACGACCGGCACCATTTCCGCTTCATCCTCTCGCCCGAGGATGGCGCGGAGCTAGAAGACCTGCGCACCTACACGCGGCACCTGATGGGCCGCATGGAGGCCGACCTGGGCACGGGTCTCGATTGGGTGGCCGTCAACCACTGGAACACCGACAACCCGCACACGCACATCGTCGTGCGCGGGCGCGACGACACCGGCAAAGACCTCATCATCGCTGGCGACTACATCGCCGATGGCTTCCGCCATCGCGCCGCCGAACTGGCGACCGAATGGCTGGGGCCGCGCACCGAGCTGGAGATCCAGCAGACCTTGCAGCGCGAGGTGGAGCAAGAGCGGTGGACGAGCCTGGATCGCCCCCTGCAACGCGAGGCCGGCGAGGACGGCCGGGTGCAGATCGAACGCTTCAACGAGCCGCGGCTTCAACGCCAGCGCCTGCTGCTGATCGGCCGCCTGCAACGCTTGCAGCGCCTGGGCCTGGCCGACGAAATGCAGCCCGGCACCTGGGCTGTCCACGCCGACGCGGAAAAGACCCTGCGCGCCTTGGGCGAGCGTGGCGACATCATCCGCACCATGCAGCGGGCCATGCGCGGCGAGCCGCGCGAGCTGGCGGTGTTCGAGCCAGGCGATGATGGCCGAACCATCCTCGGCCGCGTGGCCGCGAAGGGGCTGGCCGACGAGCTGCGCGACCGGGGCTATCTGGTCATCGACGGCGTGGACGGC
>QUBV01000054.1 GCA_014338185.1 Lysobacterales bacterium
CGCCCGGCGCGGCTCGGCGCGGCACTGGCCGCCCCGGCCCCGGCCGGCCCGGCCACGCGATCGCGGGCCTGCGACGCAGTTCGTTTTCCTGCGCCGGGTTTTTCCTCTACACTGGGCAAAATCTTCGGGGAATCGGGGAATTGGCGGTCATGCTTAAAAAACTGCTTGCAGTCTGTGCCGCAACGTTGTTCACGCTGACCGTGTACGCGGCGACGGTCGAATGGAATGACCATGCGCCCGACCGCTACACGGTCAAGAAGGGCGACACCTTGTGGAGCATTTCCGCGCGCTTCCTCAAGCAACCATGGCATTGGCCCGAGATCTGGCAGGACAACCCCAGGATCGCCAATCCGCACCTGATCTACCCGGGTGATGAACTGGTGCTGCGCGATGGCCATGTCGGCGTGGGCGACTCGGGTCCGCACGTGCGCGCGAGCGGCGGCGAGGCGGCGATTGCGCCGATCCCGCTGTCGGCGCTCAAGCAGTGGCTCAAGAACACGCGCATCGTCGGCGAGGACACGCTGCGCGATGCGCCGCATGTGGTCGGGCTGGAGGAAAACCGCCTGCGCAGCTCGCCGGGGCAGCTCATCTACGTGCGCGGCCTGAGCGCGCAGCCGGGGACGCGGCTGGCGCTGGTGCGCCCGCTCGGCCGCTACTACGACTATCCGCCCGAGTCCGCGGGTGCGCCGCGCGAGGTGCATCGCCAGGAAAAGGACGCATGGCACGATTCGCGTGGCCAGATCCTGTGGCGGCATGGTCCCAACGAATTCACTTTCCGCGGCAACACGCGCTTCCTCGGCTACGAGATGGTCGACTTCGGCGTGGCCCAGGTCACGCGCAGTGCCGCGGACGTGTCCTCGGCGCTGGTGACCTCGTCGGACTTCGAGGTGCGCGAGGGCGACTACCTGCTGCCGCTGGATGACAAGCCCTACGACGACCATTACCTGCCGCATGCGCCCGATGCGGTGCCGGCCAACATGCGCGTGATCGCGTTCAGCGATGCGTTCAACGCGGTGGGCCCGCTGCAGGTGGTGGCGCTGTCGCGCGGCAGCGAGGACGGCATCGGCAACGGCCAGACCTTCGCCATCTACCAGGACGGCGCGACCGTGAAGGACCGCACCGACTATCCCGACTCCAGCATGCGCAAGTTCTTCCATCCCAAGGATGCCAAGGCCAAGCTGCCGCCCGAGTTCGTTGGCCACGTGATGGTGTTCCGCACCTTCCAGCGCGTGAGCTACGGCCTGGTCATGGACGCGATCAAGCCGGTGCACATCGGCAACTTCCTGCACGATCCCGACAGCACGCCCTGAGGCCCGCGGCTCGCGGGCACGCGCCCGGCCAGCGGCGGCGGCTGATTTCCTACACGGCGCGAAGGCAACTTCGCGCCGTGTCGCGTTGTGCGGCCGGCTAGACTGCACGCATGGACACTGCGGCCACCGCCTGGCTCGAAGCCTGGCTCATCCTGCTGCGCGCGCCGGGACTGGGGCCGGTCACGTTGCGCGAACTGCTGGCCGTGCATGGCGGCAGCGTCGCCGCGCTGGCCGCCGCGCGTGGCGGCGCGCACGAGCGCACGCGCAGCGCGGCCTGCCGCGACTGGCTGCGCGCACCCGACCGGCGCCGCATCGACGAGGACCTGGCCTGGCTCGCGCAGGATGGCCATGCGCTGCTCACCTGCGACGGCGCCGGGTTTCCCGCGCTGCTCGACGAGATGCCGGGCGCGCCGGCCGCGCTGTTCGTGGCCGGTGATGCCGGCGCGCTGTGGCAACCGCAGGTCGCGATCGTGGGCAGCCGCAACGCCACGCCCGGTGGCGCCGCCAACGCCGAGGCTTTCGCGCGTGCGCTCGGCGCGGCCGGCTTTGCGATCACCAGCGGCTTGGCCGAGGGCATCGACACCGCGGCCCATGTCGGCGCGCTCGCGGTCGGCGCGAGCACGCTCGCGGTGCTCGGCACCGGCGCCGACCGCGTGTATCCCGCGCAGCAGGCGCAGCTGGCCGCGCGCATCGCCGCCGGAGGCGCACTGGTGAGCCAGTTCCCGCCGGGCACCGGCGCGCAGCAGGCGCATTTTCCGCAGCGCAACCGCGTGATCGCGGGGCTGTCGCTGGGCACGCTCGTGGTCGAGGCCGGCGTGCGCTCGGGCGCGCTCATCAGCGCGCGCCACGCCAGCGAGGCCGGGCGCGAGGTGTTCGCGTTGCCGGGCTCGATTCACAACCCGCTCGCGCGCGGTTGCCACCAGCTGATCCGCGAGGGCGCCAAGCTGGTCGAGACCACGGCCGAGATCATCGACGAACTCGCGCCACTCGCGCGCCGGCTCGGCGCGAGCCTGCGCGAGCGCCTCGCCCCCGCGGCCAAGGACGCGCCAGCGGCACCACCGGCACGGCCCGCGAGCGCGCGCGATGGCGATCCCGACTACGCGCGCCTGTACGCCGTGCTGGAACCTGATCCGCTCGACATCGACACGCTCGCCGCGCGCAGCGGCCTGGGCGTGGCGGCGCTGGCCTCGATGCTGCTCTTGCTCGAACTGGAAGGCGAAGTGGTGGCCGCGGTCGGTGGCTACGCGCGGCGCGTGCGCTGACGCCACGAACCCACGCCGCCGTACATCGGCTTGGTTGCAGGCGCGCCCGGGATCACGATACTTGGGCACGGGTCACGGAAGAGCAGGTCACGGCAGTGCACGCTGGTCGCCACCGGCACCGATGAGAGCCAGGCTTCGTGCTCCTTGAACCAGCCAACACCGCATGTCGCCGCCGGAGCGAGGGATGGATTGCAAGCGGCTCGCGGCAGGTGCGGTCGCCAGGTCAGGGTTGAGGCATGCAATACCGATTCGGCAGTTTCCAGGTGAACCCGGGTGCGCGCCTGCTGCAACGGGAGTCGGTCCAGCTGAACGTCTCGCGCAAGGTGTTCGACTGCCTGGTCTACCTCATCGAACACCGCGATCGTGCGCTCGGACGTGATGAGCTGGCCCGCGCGCTGTGGAAGCACGACAGCGTTTCGGACAACCAGCTCGCGCAAGTCGTCGCGGCCGTGCGCCGGCTCGTGGACGACGATGGCACGCAGCAGCAACTGGTGCGCACGGTGCCCGGCTTCGGCTACCACTGGATCGGAGCGGTCCAAGCCTGCGACGCAGGCGCGGCCGGACACGCCGCTGGCGTGCCGGCGAGCACCGTCGGTGCCGACGCTGCAGAACCAGCCCGCGAGACGGACGCCAGCACCGATGAGGCCGCGCCCAGTGCACCCGCAGCGGCACGCGAATCCGCACCCGCCACGACCTTGCCGCCGCCGCAGGCCACACCCGCGGCGGCGCCACCGCGTCCGCAGTGGCTGGCGCTGGCCACGCTGCTGGTACTGCTGCTCGTGCTGGCCGGCGTGTGGCGGCAGGCGCGGGTCGACGACACGGCGCCGGCCGCGCCCGCTGCGACGGCGCCGACTGCGGCGCAGGTGTGGGTGTTGCCGGCGGCGTTGCCGGACGATTCCGAAGCCTGGGCGCGCGTGGGCCTGATGGCTCTCGTCGGCGAAGGCCTGCGACGCACCGGTGCGGTGGTGGTGCCGGTGGAGAAGGCGCTCGCGCGCTTCCGCGAGCCGGTGACGAGCGAGCGCCTGCCGCAGCTGCGATCCGAACTGGACGCCGCCCTCGTGATCGCGCCGCGCGTGCACCGGCTCGGTGAGAACTGGGTCGTCGAACTGGCCGCGGCTTCACGCGCATACGGCAACGTGCGCGTGGACGCCAACGCGAGCGACCTCACCGCGGCGGCGCGCATCGCGGTATCGCGGCTCAACCAGCGCCTGCAACGCGCGGGCACCGGCCTGGACGGGTCGATCGACGAAACCTTCGACCTGATCGAGCAGGCGATCCGTGCGCGCGACTTCGAAGGCGCCCTGCTGCAACTCTCGCGCCTGCCGGCAGCGGCACGCGAACTGCCGCAAGCTGGCATCCTGGAAGCGCGGCTGGACCTGGAAAAGGGCCGTTACAGCGCGGCGCGCGACAAGGCCCAATTCTGGATCGAGGAACTCGACCGCAACACCCAACCCGTTCCACTCGCGCGCGCACTGCTGCTCAAGGCCACCGCGATGCGCCAGTTGAGCCAGCCGGGCTGGACTCCGCTGGTGGACGAGGCGCTGGCGCTGCTGCAGACTGCCGATTCACCGCGTGACCTGGCGATCGCCACTCAGTTCCGCGGCATCGCCGCGATCCTCGCCAACCGACAAACCGACGCGGCGCGTGACCTCGCGCGCGCACGCGAGCTGTTCGTGGCCAGCGGCGATGAGCTCAGGGCCGCGGGGGTGACCAGCACCATGGCACAGCAGGCCGAGCTGCAGGGCCGGCACATGGAAGCGATCACGCTGCTGGAACAAAGCAACCAGGTGTTGAACGCCTATGGCGCGGTGGGTCCGCTGCTCATCAACGCGCGCTGGGCCGCCTACGTCTACCTCAACCTCGCGCGCTGGGATGACGCGTTGCGCATCACCGGCCAGATGCAGCCGTTGCTGCAGGCCGGCGGCGGCGCCAGCAGCTATGAGCAGTTCAGCTACCTGCGCATCCGCAGCCATGCACTGCTCGAGCTGGGACGGCTCAAGGAAGCCGAAGCCTTGCTCGACGAGCAGACGCATCTGGTACAGCGGGAGATGTCCGACAATCCATCCGGCGATGGCAATCTGGTGGAACGCGCCGAAATGTTCCGGCAGCGTGCACGGATGCGGATGATGCAGGGCCGGTGGCAGGAAGCGCGTGCGGCCGCCGCGCGCGGCTTCGAACTGATCGGCAAGGTCAGGGGCGCCAACGACTCGTTCCTGCATCGTGACGATGTCGAGGCGCTGCTGTGGCTGCTGATCCAGGCGCAGGCTGGCGAGGCGCCCTGGAGCCCACAGGCGCCCGCCCTGCACCTCGAGCCGGACCAGATCCGGCTCCTGCGTGCCGCCGAACATGACGATGGCATCCTCGCCCGCGCCTACTGGCATGCGCGGCACGGCGATGACGCGGCCGCGGAAGCCGACTATCGCGCGGTGCTGGCGATGGAACGCACGCGGGTCAGCCCCAACGACCTGCTCGTCGCCGCGCGCACCTACATGCAGTTCCTGTTGTCGCGCGGGCGCATCGCCGACGCATCGCGGCAACTCGACCAGCTCGAGGCCAATGCGCCAGGGGTCGTCGAGCGCGACTATGACGGGGCCCTGACCACGCTGCGCGTGCGCCTCGCCGAAGGCGACGCCCAACGCACGCAGGCCGCCGCGCGCCGCGTACTGGCGCTGATCGGTGAACGCGAGCCACCCGCCGACCTGCGCGAGGTCCTCGAGTCCGCCGCGGCGGTACCTTCCGCGCCACCCGGCTGAGCCGGCTCGACGCCGGACACGGGCATCGACCACCCTCGCGCCGGCAGCAGCGGGCCGTGAGCGACCGCCGCGGCGGGGCCTCCGTCCCGACGCGTCCCACGGGCCGGGGTCTGGCGCCAGAGGCGTGTCCCGAGTCCGCCGCCGACCGCGCCCCTAACCCGGTCACGGCACGCGATGCCCTTTGCAATCAGCAGCTTGCGCACACAGCGTGCAGACCCGCGCACCTCGCGGGTCACGACCGTGGCCGCCGACGGGCGGGGCACGGATGCGCAGCGTCATCGATTCATCATCACATCCACCCCATTCCCACACCGGATCGGCACGACACCCGGCATGCCCCGGCGCACCGTCGGCCGGGCCGGGGTGCGTTGCGACCATCGGTTGATGCCCCGGGCGACACCGAAACGTCATTCAACGTCAACAAGTGAGGGAGACCATGAACAAGTTAGCCACACTGGCCGTCGCGATCGCGCTGAGCCTGTCCGGTTCGCTGTACGCGGGCGAACATCACGAGGCCGATCATTCACACGACCACGCGACCGCCGATGCCAAGGCCGTACCCGATCCGCTGGCTCAGTCCGGCGCGCTCGACAGCGACGACCATGCCTGGCTCGCCGCCGGCAGCATCGACGCGGCATCGTCCGAGGTGGCCTTGGCCGCCGAGGCACTGGCCGACCAGCTCACCGACGAGGAAAGCATCATCGAGATCCAGCGCGACGCGGACGACAAGGCCTGGGCCGTGGTGCTGGGTGGCTACTGCGACACCGAATCCAGCTGCGTCCAGTACACGCGCATGCTGAGCCTGGACGAGCCAGAATCCGCAGCGGGTGCGACCAAGCAGGCCAGCCAGGCGCAGGACATGAAGCTGGTCATCGCGCCGACGGCACTGCCGGCGCTGCACATGGCCAACGTGGTCATCCAGGCGCAGGTCGAACCGTTCCGCGGCAACCAGTCCGGCCTCGCCGGTGACGCGGACGTGCGCCGCGTGCAGCAGGGGCTCAATGCCAAGGGCATCAGCACGACGGTCGATGGCTGGTACGGCAACGGCACCACGTCCGCCTACGCAAGGTGGCAGCGTCGCCTGGGTTACACCGGCCTCGACGCCACCGGCATTCCCGGCCCCTCGTCGCTGGCGGCCTTGGGCCAGAACCGCTTCGTGCTCACCCACAAGATCAACGTCGGGTCGCGCACCACGTTCTCCGGCAAGCGGGTCAACCAGCGCACCCGCGCGATGCTGCGCGAGGCACAGCGCCTGTTCGGGCGCACCATCACCCTGACGCAGGGCTCGTACAACCCGGGCGGCGTTGGCGCGTCGGGCGGCACGCACGATGGCGGCGGCGCGGTGGACATCAGCGTGTCCTCGCTGAGTCAAACCCAGCGCTGGCAGCTGGTGCGGGCACTGCGCAAGGTCGGCTTTGCCGCGTGGTATCGCACTCCGTCGCAAGGACCGTGGTCCTCGCACATCCACGCCATCGCGGTGGGCGACACCGACATGTCGCTGTCCGCGCGCAACCAGGTGGCCGACTACTACGTCGGCAGGAATGGCCTGGCATCGCATGCGCCGGACAATACGCCGACGGCATACCGCGTGCCGTTCACGTGGTGGGAAAAGTACTGAGCCCGCGGGTTCCCGGCGCTCGCAAGCCGGGTCAGGGCTGATTGGAGGCGCGGCGGTCCGGCCTCGGGCTGCCGCGCGCAAGGCGGAGAATTGCGTGGGGGAGCGCAATCCTCCGCAGACGCTTCGAGCCCGTGACGTTGAGGCCCGAAGACCGGCCAGGGACGACCGCAGGCGAAGCAGGCACGCAGGTGCCTGCTTCGCTCTCTGTCGGGAGGGTCCACCCGCCGCCATGCCGGGTGGGTTCGGCGTCGTGCGGGGCGGCGCTCGCCACCCGGTGACGGCACGACGCGCAATGGCTCGGCGCAAGCATGCGCCGGGATGCACCGCACGCTGCCTGCACAGTGCGCACCCGCACCGCGATGGCGGTGCCATGCGCCAGCGCGGGGATCGCTCCGGTCGCGGGCACGCATCGGATCCAATCGACCAGGCACCTGACTGCGGGGCACCCCGCCCGCCGCAGCCGCCTGACTGTGGATGCGCCGCGAGCCGGCGTCCGAAGGGGCTTGCGCCAGCCATTTCCACCCCAATCCACGGTGGGCCGCGCGTGGCCGCATCGCCCCGCGCGGCGGTGCCGCCCGCCGCGGTCCGGCTTGACAGCGCGGCACGTGGCGTGTTTCCACTAGAAAAGAGTTTTCGCTGCATCGCAGCAAGACGCTGCCCGCAGCCGCGGGCGGACGCCTCCAGGACAGCGCATGGCCAAGAACCTCCTGATCGTCGAATCGCCCGCCAAGGCCAAGACGATCAACAAATACCTCGGCAAGGACTTCCAGGTGCTGGCGTCCTACGGCCACGTGCGCGATCTCGTGCCCAAGGAAGGCGCGGTCGACCCCGACCGCCGCTTCGCCATGAACTACGAGGTGATCGACCGCAACGAGAAGCACGTCGATGCGATCGCCAAGGCCGCCAAGGCCGCCGACACCCTGTACCTGGCGACCGACCTTGACCGCGAGGGCGAGGCGATCTCGTGGCACATCGCCGAGATCCTCAAGGCGCGCAAGCTGCTCGATGGCAAGGCGCTGCACCGGGTGGTGTTCTCCGAGATCACGCCGCGCGCGATCAAGGAGGCGGTCGCCCACCCGCGCACGCTGTCGATGGACCTGGTCAACGCCCAGCAGGCACGCCGCGCGCTCGACTACCTGGTCGGCTTCAACCTGTCGCCGGTGCTGTGGCGCAAGGTGCAGCGCGGCCTGTCGGCCGGGCGCGTGCAGTCGCCGGCGCTGCGCATGATCGTCGAGCGCGAGGAAGAGATCGAGGCGTTCAGGGCCCGCGAGTACTGGACGATCGAGGCCGACTGCGCGCATCCGGACCAGGCCTTCAAGGCGCGCCTGACGCGCCTGCGCGGCAAGAAGTTCGAACAGTTCGACCTCACCAACGAGAGCGACGCCCACGCCGCGCGCGAGGCGCTGCTGCGCTCGGCGCAGGGCCGCCTCGTGGTGGCCAACGTCGAGTCCAAGGAACGCAAGCGCCGCCCCTCGCCGCCGTTCACCACCTCGACCCTGCAGCAGGAAGCCGCGCGCAAGCTCGGCTTCTCCACCAGCCGCACGATGAAGGTGGCGCAGGGCCTGTACGAGGGCGTGGCGCTCGGCGACGAGGGCGTGGTCGGCCTCATCAGCTACATGCGTACCGACGCAGTGTCGCTGTCGGCCGAGGCGATCGCCGAGCTGCGCACGGTGATCGGCCGCGACTACGGCGCGCACGCGCTGCCGGCCGAGCCGCACTACTACCGCAACAAGTCCAAGAACGCGCAGGAAGCCCACGAGGCGATCCGCCCGACCTCGGCGCTGCACCGGCCGCGCGACGTCGCGCCCTACCTCAACGACGAGCAGCGCAAGCTCTACGAGCTGATCTGGAAGCGCGCGGTGGCCAGCCAGATGCAGCACGCCACGCTCAATACCGTGAGCGTGGATCTCGATGCCGGTGGCGGCTCGATGTTCCGCGCCAGCGGCACCACGGTCGTCGATCCAGGCTTCCTCGCGGTGTACGAGGAAGGTCGCGACATCAAGGGCGCCGAGGACGAGGACGAGGGCCGCAAGCTGCCGCCGATGAAGATCGGCGAAGCGGTGCCGCTGGCCGCGATAGAGGCGGACCAGCACTTCACCGAGCCGCCGCCGCGCTATTCGGAAGCCTCGCTGGTCAAGGCGCTGGAGGAGTACGGCATCGGCCGGCCCTCGACCTACGCCAGCATCATCCAGGTGCTGCTCAACCGCGAGTACGTGATCCTCGACAGCCGCCGCTTCCGGCCGACCGACGTCGGTCGTGCGGTGGCGAAGTTCCTGTCCGCGCATTTCACCCAGTACGTCGACTACGACTTCACCGCGCGGCTCGAGGACGAACTCGACGCGGTCAGCCGCGGCGAGGAGGACTGGGTGCCGCTGCTGGACAAGTTCTGGCGCCCGTTCAAGGCCACCGTCGACGACAAGAGCGAAACCGTCGACCGCTCCGAAGCCACCGGCGCGCGCGAGCTCGGCGTCGATCCGGCCTCGGGCAAGCCGGTGCAGGTGCGGCTGGGGCGCTACGGGCCGTTCGCGCAGATCGGCAGCAAGGACGACGAGGACAAGCCGCGCTTCGCGAGCCTGCGCCCGGGCCAGAGCATGCACACGATCACGCTGCAACAGGCGCTGGAGCTGTTCCGGCTGCCGCGCACGCTCGGCCAGGCCGACGATGGCGTGGACATCACGGTCGGGATCGGCCGCTTCGGCCCGTTCGTCAAGCACGGCAGCCTGTACGCCTCGCTGCAGGCCGACGACGATCCCTACACGATCGAACTGCCGCGCGCGCTCGAACTGATCCGCGCCAAGCTCGAAGCCGCTGCCAATCGCATCATCCTCGACTTCGGCAACGGCATCCAGGTGCTCAACGGCCGCTACGGCCCCTACATCACCGACGGCGACAAGAACGCGCGCATTCCCAAGGACCGCGAGCCGCGAGAGCTCAGCGCGGCCGAGTGCCAGGCGTTGCTCGCGGCGGCGCCAACCAAGCCCAAACGTGGCGGGCGCTTTGGCAAGTCCAAGGCCGCGGCCAGGGACGATGCCGCCAGCGGCAGCGCAGCGGCGACGCCACGCAAGGCCGCGGTCAAGAAGGCGCCGGCGAAAAAGGCCGCGCCGCGCAAGGGCGCCGCGACCAAGGCCGCGGTCAAGAAGGCACCGGCGAAGAAGGCCGCGGCCCGCAAGGCGGCAGGGTGAGCGCCACCGGGGGCCGGGCGCAAGGCGCGCCGCCGGCCACGGACGCCCGGGCCATGCAGGCTGCGCGCGAACCCGCCGCCGACCACCGTGACGCATGGCGTGAATACCGACGTGGCCGGTTGCTGCCGCTGTTCGCGCTGGTCGCGGGCGGCGCCTGGGTACTGGCCTCCGGGCATTGGCCCGCGATGGCGCGCTACAACACGCTGGTGGCCGGCGCGGCGGCCGCCGCGATGCTGGTGGCGCGCTGGCGCCTGCGCCGGCACCAGGCGCGCCTGGCCTGTCCGCGCTGCGGCGAGCGCTTCCACGGCGACAGCACCGCTGGCAACCTGCTGCGCAGCGCGCAGCGCCCTGCCTGCGCACACTGCGGCCTGGCCCTGTTCGGCACCGACTGAGGCGACCGCGCCCCGCGTGCTTGCAGAACGCCGCGCGATTTTGCGTACTACCTGCCATGCACGAGGCCATCGCCAGCACGGACCCGGCACCTGACGCGCTCGCGCTGGCGGTGGCCGCGCTGCGCGCCGGAGGCGTGATCGCCTATCCCACCGAAGCGGTGTACGGACTGGGCTGCGATCCGCGCAATCCGGTCGCGTTCGAGCGCCTGTTCGAACTCAAGCAGCGCCCGCCGAGCCAGGGCGTGCTGCTGATCGGTGCCGACTTCGCGCAACTGGCGCCGTGGATCGATCTGGCCAACACGCCCGCGGCTGCGCTCGAACGCGCCCGCGCGAGCTGGCCGGGACCGCACACCTGGGTGTTTCCGCGTGCGGCCGAGGCGCCGCCCTGGGTCGCGGGCGGCCATGCCGGCATCGCGCTGCGCGCCACCGCCCATCCGCTCGCGGCGGCGCTGTGCCGCGCCTTCGGCGGCGCGCTGGTGTCGACCAGTGCCAACCGCCATGGCGCCGCACCCGCGCGCTCGGCGGCCGCGGTGCATGCCGCGTTCGGCGATGCGCTCGATGTGGTGCTCGACGGCGCGCTCGGAGGGCTTGAGCAACCCACGCCGATCCGCGACGCTATCAGCGGGGAAATCATCAGGCACTAGACCGGGGACGAAGCGATGTCGGCTGTAGTGGAGGCGCGTGCCGCGGGCAGCGCGCAGTTGCCATTGCTGGGCGATGCCAGCGCCACGCGCCGCATTGCCTGGCGCGACGGCGCCGCGGTCGAGGTGGCGGGCTTCCTCGCCGACGTCGACGCGATCGCAGCGCAGCTGCCCGCGGGCGGCCCCATCGTCAACCTGTGCGAGGACCGCTATGCGTTCCTCGCCACCTTCTGCGCGGCCGCGAGCCGCGGCCGGGCCAACCTGCTCGCGGGCTCGCGCGCGCCCGCGGCGATCCTCGAATTGCTCGCGGCGCATCCGGGCAGCGTGGCGGTGAGCGAGGCGCCGGTCGCGGGAGTCCCCGGCCATGTGCTCGCCCCGCTCGGCGCGGGCGGCCACGCCGTCGCGCCGCCGCTGCTCGATGGCGCCGGCACCGTCGCGATCGGCTTCACCTCGGGCAGCACCGGCGCGCCCAGGGCGCACGCCAAGAGCTGGCGCACGTTCCATGCGAGCTGCGCGGCCAACGTGCGTGCGCTGCGCGCCTGCCTGCCCGCGGACGTCGGCGGCCATATCGTCGCGACCGTGCCCGCGCAGCACATGTACGGCATCGAGCTGTCGGTGCTGCCGCCTTTGCTCGGCCCGTTCGCGGTGCATGGCGGCCGGCCGCTGCTGCCCGCCGACATCGCCGCGGCGCTGGCGCAGGTGCCCGCGCCGCGCATCCTCGTCACCACGCCGGTGCATCTGCGCGCACTGCTGCGCGCCGACATCGACCTGCCGCCGCTGGCCGTGATCGTGTCGGCCACCGCGCCGCTGGCACCGGAGTTGGCCGCGGCCGCCGAGGCGCGCCACGGCGCGATCCTGCTCGAGGTGTTCGGCTCCACCGAGACCTGCGTGATTGCGCAGCGGCGCACCGCGCTGGGCGAGGACTGGCAGCTGTACGACGCCGTCGATCTGCGCCCGCAGCCCGACGGCACGCTGGTGGATGCGCCGTACCTGGACGCCCCCGTGGTGCTGCCCGACCTGGTGGAATTGCTGCCGCAACGGCGCTTTCGCCTGTGCGGGCGCCATGCCGACTTCGTCGACATCGCCGGCAAGCGCGCATCGCTGGCCGAGCTCACGCGGCGCGTGCTCGCGCTGCCCGGCGTGGTCGATGCCGCGCTGCTGCAACTGGACGAGCCCGACGCCGCGGGCGTGCGCCGCGTGGCGGCGCTCGTGGTCGCACCCACGCGCGGCGAAGCCGACCTGCTCGGCGCGCTGCGCCAGTGCATCGACCCGGCGTTCCTGCCGCGGCCACTGCGCAAGGTCGCGGCGTTGCCGCGCAATGACACGGGCAAGCTGCCGCGCGCGCAGTTGCTGGCGATGCTGGCGGCGCCCGACTGAAGGCAACGCCGGTCGCGCGCGTCGGGTCGCCGGGCCGGCGGCAGGCGATCGTCCAGGATCCACGCCCGCCGCTCAGGCGCAGCGCGGGTCCGGGCCGATGCGCCGTGCGCAAATGAAAAGCCCCGAGGGCCAGGGGAAGCCCTCGGGGCGGGAAGACCGATCTGGGGAGGGATCGGGCTTCGGGGTTGTGCTCAAGGGGAGGTGAGCCAACCGGGGACGCCGTTGCGTGCGTCCGGGCTCATAGATCGGGTGCGGCGGGGAAAGTTTCCAGTGCGCATGCGGATTCATTTACCACCGATTCATGTGCATGGCGGTGCCGCGTGCACTCAGTGCGCCTCGTCCCAGTTCATGCCGGTGCCGATGTCGACCACCAGCGGCACGTCGAGCCGGGCCGCGCCGGCCATGCGTTCGCGCACGCCGGCCACGATCGCGTCGACCGCGTCCTCGCGCACCTCGAACACGAGCTCGTCGTGCACCTGCATGAGCATGCGGGCGTGCCCACCCTGGTCGGCCAGCCATGCATCGACCGCGATCATCGCACGCTTGATGATGTCGGCCGCGGTGCCCTGCATCGGCGCGTTGATCGCGGCGCGCTCGGCGCCGGCGCGCTGCGCCTGGTTGCGCGAGTTGATGTAGTCCAGGTACAGACGCCGGCCGAACAGCGTCTCGACATGGCCGTCGCGGTGCGCCTGCGCGCGGATGCGCTCCATGAACTCGTGCACGCCGGGGTAGCGGGCGAAGTAGCGCGCCATGTAGTCCTGCGCCTCGCCCCGCGACACCCCGAGCTGGCGCGCGAGGCCGAACGCGCCCATGCCGTAGATGAGACCGAAGTTGATGACCTTGGCCGCGCGCCGCTGGTCGGCGTCGACGTCGCCCTGCGGCACGCCGAACACCTCGGCGGCGGTGGCGCGGTGCACGTCCTGCCCGCCATGGAACGCGGCCAGCAAACCGGGGTCGCCCGACAGGTGCGCCATGATGCGCAGCTCGATCTGCGAATAGTCGGCCGCGACCACGCGCCAGCCCGCGGGCGCGATGAAGGCCTGGCGGATGCGACGGCCCTCCTCGGTGCGCGCGGGGATGTTCTGCAGGTTCGGATCGGACGAGGCGAGCCGCCCGGTCGCCGCGATCGCCTGGCCGTAGCTGGTGTGCACGCGGCCGGTGCGCGGATTGACCATCTCCGGCAGCTTGTCGGTGTAGGTGCTGCGCAACTTGGCCAGCGCGCGATAGTCGAGCACCACGCGCGGCAGCTCGTGCTGGTCGGCCAACGCCTCCAGCGCCTCCTCGTTGGTCGAGGCCTGCCCGCCCGGCGTCTTGACCGTCACCGGCAGGCCCAGCTCCTCGTACAGCACGCTGCCGAGCTGGCGCGTGGAATCGATGCTGAAGGGATGGCCGGCCAGTTGTTGCGCGCGCTCGACCAGCACCTGCATGCGTTGCGCCAGTTCGCTGCCCTGGCGCCGCAGCGCGGCCACGTCGATGAGCACGCCGGCCTGCTCCATGCGCGCGAGCACACCCAGCAGCGGGATCTCGATGTCCTGGTACACGCTGCGCAGGCCGGGTTGGTCGGCGAAACGCGGCCACTGCGCCAGGTGCAGGCGCAAGGTGATGTCGGCATCCTCGGCCGCGTAGCGGCAGGCGCTGTCGAGATCGACCTGCGCGAACGGGATCTGCCGCGCGCCCTTGCCCGCCACGTCCTCGTAGCGGATCGTGTCGTAGCCGAGCAGGCGCTTGGCCTGGCTGTCCATGTCGTGGCGCCCGGTCGAATGCAGCACCCACGATTGCAGCAAGGTGTCGTGCACCACGCCACGCACCGTGATGCCGGCGTTGGCCAGCACGTTGAGGTCGTACTTGGCGTTCTGGCCGAGCTTGGGGCGCTGCGCGTCGGCGAGGATCGGTGCCAGCGCGGCGAGCACCTGCGCGCGCGGCAGCTGCGCGGGCACGCCCGCGTAGTCGTGTCCGAGCGGGATGTAGCAGGCCGCGCCCGGCTCGACCGCGAAGGACAGGCCCACCAGTTGCGCCTGCATCGGGTCGAGCGAACTGGTCTCGGTGTCGAAGGCGATGAGCGCGGCCTGGCGCAGCCGCTCCACCCACGCCGCGAGTTGCGCGGGCGTGGTGACCAGTTCATAGGCGCCGGCACTGGCCGCTGCGGGAGCGGTGGTGGTCGCGGCCGCTGCCGCGGGGCGCGGCGCGCCGGCGGGCGGCTGCGCCGCCGCGGCCGGTGGCGCTTCCAGCTCCCGCAGCGCGGCATTGAATTCGTAGCGCCGGTACAGCTCGCGCAGCGCCGCCAGGTCGCGCTCGCGCAGGGCCAGGTCACGCGGGCCCTGCGCCAGATCGACGTCGGTCTTGATCGTGGCCAGTTCGCGCGACAGCGGCAGCTGCGGCAGGGCGCGGCGCAGGTTTTCGCCGATCTTGCCGGCGATCTCTCCGGCATGGGCGATCACGCCATCGAGGCTCGCATACGCGGCCAGCCACTTCGCGGCGGTCTTGGGGCCGCACTTGTCCACGCCCGGAATGTTGTCGACGCTGTCGCCCATGAGCGCAAGGTAGTCGACGATCTGTTCGGGCCGCACGCCGAAGCGCTCGATCACGCCCGCGCTGTCGAGCGTGGTGTTGGTCATGGTGTTGACCAGCGTGATGCCGGGCGCGACGAGCTGGGCGAAATCCTTGTCGCCGGTCGAGATCGTGACCTCGATGCCATCGGCATGCGCCTGCCGCGCGAGCGTGCCGATCACGTCATCGGCTTCCACGCCGGGCACGCGCAGGATCGGGATGCCCAGCGCGGCGACGATCGCGAGCATCGGCTCGACCTGCGCCACGAGGTCGTCGGGCATGGCCTGGCGCGTGGCCTTGTAGGCCGGGTACAGCGCGTCGCGGAAGGTGGGGCCGGGCGCATCCTGCACGAAGGCGACGTAGTCGGGACGCTCCTTGAGCACCGCGCGCAGCATGTTGACCACGCCATACAGCGCGCCGGTCGGCTCGCCGGCGGCATTGCTCAGCGGCGGCAGCGCATGGAAGGCGCGGTACAGGTAGGACGAGCCGTCGATGAGGACGAGGCGGGGCGACATGGCAGGCGGGCGGGACGGCGGACCCGCAGCTTCGCGCGCGCCCGCCGCCATTGCAACGCCGCGCCGCCGCGACACGCGACTGCGGCGCCGGCCCATGCCGGTGCCACGCCATCAGCGGCCCGCGCCATGGCCGGTCCCACCCGGCGGCCGCTCAACAGCCTTGCGGCGCCGGGTTGAGCGTGCACAGGTCCAGGCGCAGCTCGTTGGTTTCCATCCAGTCGCGGAAGATCACCTCGCCATTGGCGAACGCCCCCACCTGCGGATAGCCGACCACGCCCACGTCGGGGTTCACGCGCCAGGCGATCGCGTTGCTGCCGTTCTGCACCTGGGTCGCCCGCACCGGAATGAGCAGTTCGAGCCAGAAGCCGCGATGCATGCCCCAGGCGCCGCCGCCGATGCCGCCGCGCACCGCGCGCACGGCCAGGCCCTGCAGCCCCTGCGGGTAGGACTGCGGGCAGCCGTAGTCGGGATCGGCATCGAGGTCGTACAGCACCAGCGGCGTGCCGCGCGCCATGAAGCAATAGGCGATGTTGCCGGGCGAGTTGGCGGTCTCCATGCCGGGCGGCAGGATGAGTTCGATGCCGACCGCACTGCCCGCGCACGGGTTGCCGGGATGGCCGAGCACGAGATGGACGTAGAACACCTCGCCCAGCGCGGGGGTGAAGTCCGGCGGCGGATGCGAGAAGCCCGCATAGCCCATCACGCGGGTCTCGACGACCGGCGGCCCGAAGATGTCGCAGTACACGTCGGTGCCGATGTTGATGAACGAGCCGTTGTACCAGGGCTGCAGTTGTTCGATGCCGGGCAGCGACAGGGGCGCCGGCAGCGGTGCCGCGGGCGTGGCCGCGGCCGCACCGGCAGCAGCCAGCACGAGGCCGGCGGCAAGCTGGATCAGGCGTTGCAGGAACTGGCGCATGGACGCACTCCGTTGGAGGGGTGCGCCACACAACGCAGGATCGCGGCCAAAACCCCAACCCCGGCGCTGCCGACCGCTCCATCGCCGCGCGGCCCGTGCGGCCTGGCACGGTCCACGCGCCTTGGGCCCCGCGCGTGCGCCACACGCCCGCACGCCCGGCCGCGAATTCAGGCGCACGCGTGCCCGCGACGTCTCCGCGCGGGCCTGGCCGGGCAAGCCTCAGCAGCCCTGCGGCGCGGGATTGAGCGTGCACAGGTCGAGGAAGAGCATCGTGTTCTCCATCGAGTCGCGGAAGATCACGTCGCCATTGACGAACGCCGCAACCTGCGGGTAGCCAACCACCGCGATGTCGGGATTCACGCGCCAGGCGATCGGATTGCTGCCGTTCTGCGGCTGGGTCGCACGCACCGGGATCAGCAGTTCCAGCCAGAAGCCCATGTGCATGCCCCATGCGCCGCTGTTGCCCAGACCGCCACGCAACGGCCGCACCGCCAGGCCCTCCAGGCCCATCGGAAAGGTCGTCGGACAGCCGTAGTCGACGTCGGCATCGAGGTTGTAGAGGCGGTCGGGGTTGGGCAGGATCGCGAAGCAGAACGTGGGGTTGGCGGCCGACACCGCGGTCTGCATGCCCGCGGGCAGGATCAGCTCGATCGCCACCGCACTGCCGGCACAGGGATTGCCCGGGTGCGCGAGCACGAGGTGGGTGTAGAACACCTCGCCGACCGCGGGCGAAAGATCCGGCGGTGGATGGCTGAAGCCCGTGTAGCCCATCACGCGCGTGCCGAACAGCGGCGGGTCGCTGAGGCAGGACTGGACCGTGCCGATGCTGGCCAGCGCACCGTTGTACCAGGGCATCACCATCTCAGGACCGGGCAGGGACAGCGGCGCCGGTGTGCCGGTGTGCGGCCCGGCCAGGGCCTGCGCGTGGGCGCCGGCCGGGACCGCGAGGGCGGCGGCCAGCAGGCCACGCGCGATGGGTCGAAGGCGTATCATCATGGCAGCTTGCTCCACGGGTTCGTGCAATTTCCTGATACGTGGTCGGATGGCCACTCCCTCAATGGGTGCACAGCATGCAGGCGCGTGCACAGGAACTTGAAGCCACCGGCCTGGTCCGCGCCTGGCGCGCGGGTGGCGAATCGGCGCGCGCGGCGCTGGTCGAGCGCGTCCACGCCAACGTGCGTGCGCTGGTTGCGCAGGCGCAGCGCTCATTTCCGGGCATGGCAGGCGAGGCCACGGCGGCGGCGCCCGAGGCCGTGCACCGCATGCTCGATGCCCATCCTGCCTGCGCCGACCGTCCGGATTTCTTCCGGGCCACCGCGCAGGCGACGCGCCAGGTCCTCGTCGCTGCCGCGCGGCGTGTGGCCGATCCGCGTGGCACCGCTCCGATTGAACGCGCGCGGGTGCACATCGCCAGCGCGGGCGCCGATGCCGACCCGTTGCGCATCGAGGCCACACTGCACGACCTGCAGCGCACCGACGCGCGGCGTGCCGAAGCCGGCATCGACCAAGACCTGCGCCTGGCGCGTGCCTGGCTGGACAGCGTGCCCACGGCATGAACACGACACCCTCGCCACTGGCCGAACTCGCACCCCATTTCGAGCGCCTGTGCGAACTGCCCGAACCGCAACGCAGCCAACTGCTGGCCAGCCTGCCGCTGGACGCGGACCAGCGTGCGCGCCTGGCGGCGATGCTGGCCGCCGATGCACGCGGCGACGACTGTCTCGACCGGTTGATCGGCGAGGGCGCCGCCCGTCTGCAAGAGGGCGCGGCGGACGCACGCGACGACTTCGGGCCGTGGCGGCCACTGCGCGAACTGGGCGCGGGCGGCATGGGCACGGTGCTGCTGGCCGAGCGCGCCGACGGCCAGTTCCAGCGCGAAGTGGCCATCAAGCTGCTGCGTGGCTTTCCCACCCACGATGCGATCCGCCGCCTGCGCCACGAACGGCAGATCCTCGCCGGCCTCGACCACCCCAACATCGCGCGCCTGCTCGATGGCGGCGAAACCGCACAGGGCCAGCCCTGGCTGGTCATCGAGTACGTGCCCGGGCGACAGCTGCTCGACCATGTGCGCACGCTGCGGCTGGGCCTGCCGCAGCGTCTGGACCTGTTCGACGCGATGCTCGACGCCGTCGCGCACGCGCACAGCCACCTCGTCGTGCACCGCGACCTCAAGCCGGCCAATGTGATGGTCACGCCGGACGGTGCGGTCAAGCTGCTCGACTTCGGCATCGCGCGCCTGGTCGATGCCGGCACCGACGCGGTCCATGAGTCCTCCACGCGCGTGTTCAGCCGCGGCTACGCCAGCCCGGAACAGGAAGCCGGCGGCACCATCACCACCGCCAGCGACATCTACAGCCTGGGCGTGCTGCTGCGCGAACTGCTGAGCGGACACCGCAGCGAGCAGCCGTTCCATCCGCCGGTGGTGCCGCCGGTGGCCGTGGGCGCGGAGCTCGCCGGCATCATCGCCAAGGCCACCGCGCGCGAACCCGCGCAGCGCTACGCCAGCGTCGGCGAACTGCGCGACGACCTGCACCGCTTCCGCGAAGGCCGGCCCGTGCGTGCGGCGCGCTGGACGCGCCGCTATCGCCTGCGCAAGTTCATCGGCCGTCATCGCGGCGCCGTCGCCACCGCGCTGCTCGCCCTCGTGGTGGCCACCGCCTTCGTTTGGCGCCTCGCCCACGAACGCACCCTGGCGCGCCAGGCCCAGGCCGTGGCGCAACATGCGCAGGCGGCGTCCGAACGCGACGCGCGGCGCGCGCGCGCCTCGCTCGAGTTCCTGCGTGCCGCCTTCGCCGCCGCCGCACCGCAGGTGGCGATGAACCGCCAGGTGAGCATCCGTGACCTGCTCGACGCGGCCAGCCACCAACTTGCGCAACGCGACGACGTGGTACTGGTGCAATCGATGCAGCGCCTGCTCGCGTCACTGTACGCCGAACTGGGCGAGTCGGTGCGCGCCGCGGAGTTGATGCGCGCGGGCTTGCAGGGGCTCGTGCCCACCGATCGCGCCGAGGCGCTGGAGCTGGCCGTCGACCTCGACACGCTGGCCAACCAGCGCGGCATCACCGGCGACATCGCCGGTGCCCGCGCAGCGGCGCAGCAGGCTGCCCAATGGCGCGAGCGCTTCGCACCGGGCGAGCGCAGCGAACGCGCGCGCAGCCTCGCCAACCTGGCCAACATCGAGCACCGCGAAGGCAAGGACGAGGCGGCGATCCCGCTGCTGCGCGAGGCCCTGGGCTCGGCCGACGAAACCGCGGCCTTGCCGCTGGAACTGCACGTGGACATCGCCCAGAGCCTGGCGTCACTCAGTGCCACGGCCGGAGACACCACGCTCGCGCTGGCGGTGGCCGATGCCGCGCTCGCACGGCTGGCCGCGCAACGCCCCAAGGATGCGCCCTCGCGCGTGGCGCTGCTGCTGGCCAAGGCCACCGCGCTGCGCAGCGCCGGCGACGCCAACGCCGCCGCCACGCTGCTGCGCGAGGCCATTGCGCTGCAGGCGCGCGTGATCGATCCCGGTGGCGCGCGCATGATGTACCTGACCAACGAGCTGGCGCTCGCGCTCAACGACCTGGGCCGCTACCGCGAAGCCGCCGAACAGCTGGCCCAGTCGGAACGGTCCCGTCTCGCCGCCGGCATCCACGGCACCCAGGACGAGGCGATCGGCCTGCTGAACCGCGCCGGCGTGCTGGAAAGCGCGGGCGACTATGCCGCGGCCGAACCGCTGTACCGCGAGGCGCTGGCGGTGTTCGACGAGGCCGGCCTCGCCGCCGACCACCAGGCGCGCCGACGCGCCTTGCGCGCGCAGGCCCGCACCCTGGGCCTGGCCGGTGAACACGCCCGCGCGCTGGAACTGTTGACCCGATTGCGCGCCGATTCCGCGCGCATCGACACCGTGGACTCGGCCGAGTACGCGATGCTCACCTGGCAACTGGTCGTGCTTGCGCGACAGATGCATCGGCCCGATCGCGGCCTGCCCTTGCTGGAGGAGGCGACACGCCGCTGGCAGGCGCTGGTCCCGCCCGATCATCCGCTGTTCCTGCACATGCACCGCGCGCGCGCGGCATTTGCCATGGACACGGGCGACCTCGGGCGCGCCGACCGGGAACAGGCCGCCGCGGTCGCGGGTTTCGAGCGCGCCGACACGGCACCGGTGGATCTCGCGATCGCCCGCAGCGAACTGGCAGGCATCCGCCTGCGCCAAGGTGATCGCGCCGGTGCGCGACGGTTGTTGCAGGCGGCGCTGCCGGTGTTGCGCGAAACGCTGCTGGCGCACGAAGTCAGCCGCGCAGCGGCCGAGCGGCTCGCCGCGCGGCTGGGGCTGGCCGGACCGTGAGCGCCGCGCAGCGCCGGCTCTGGTAGGCTGCACCCGGGCCACGAGGTTTCGTCATGCAATCGATCATCCACGCCATGGTCGCGGGCTGCGCGCTCGCCTTCGCCAGCTCGCTCGCCTGCGCGCAGCAGCGCCCCACCCCGGCCGAGGTGCCACCACCACCCGGCCTCAACGACCCGGCGGCGGCCGCGCCCGCGCCGCAGGCCACGCCGGCCGCGAGCGCTGCAGCCGCCACGCCACAACCGGCCGACGACCCGCTCGCGCCGCTGCCCAAGCCCGACGCGCGGCTCGTGCGCGACAAGGCCTCGCGCGACGCATCGACCACCCAGCAGCGCATCGCGGCCAGCCAGGTCACCAAGCGTCAGCAAGGCAGCGACACGGTCGAGGAGTATCGGCAGAACGGCCGCATCTGGATGATCCGCATCGTGCCGATCAACGGCCCGATCCAGACCTTCGTCACCAACGACGGCAGCGGCCGGCTCGTGCGCGATCCGCGCGAGGGCCCGGTGTCGCCGGTGTACTACACGCTGTACGAGTGGAAGTAGGCGCGCGAACCCGGCGCGCTGGAGCGCCTCAGTCGAAGCGGCCGAGGCCGAACGCGGCCAGTGGCCCGCGTGCGGCCGGTTCGCTGCAGCCGCGCGCGATGAGCTCGCCCGTGGTCGCGGCGAGCGTCAGGCCCAGGTGCTGGTGCCCGCACGCGTAGGCGAGATTGTGGTAGCGCTCGCCCACGCCCAGCGCGGGCAGGTAGTCGGGCAAGGTCGGTCGCGCGCCGAACCAGGCCGTGGGCTCGCCGTGCACGGGCAGGCCCAGTTGTGCGGCGTGCCGGCGCAGGCGCGCCCACTTGCGCGGATCGGCTGGCGTGTCCGGCGCGGCAAATTCGACATGGCCGGCCAGGCGCAACCCCGAGTCGAAACGCGTGAGGATCACCGCGCGGTCCTCGAACACCAACGGTGGCAGCCGCGGCCAGTCGTGTCGCGACCATTGCAGGTGGTAGCCGCGTTCGGCGATGAGCGGCACGGCAAAGCCCAACGGCGCGAGCAGGCCGCGCGAGTGCACGCCCGCACACACCACGATGAAGTCGGCATCCAGGCGCACGCGATCGGCATCCAACGCATGCACGCGGCCGTTGGCCGCCTGCAGCGCCTGCACGCGCCGGCGCCGGACCAGGCCACCGGCGCGCACCAGCGCCAGCTCGAGGCGACGCGCGAGCGTGGCCAGGTCGGCGATCTGCGCGGTGTGCTCGAATGCGAGCGCGCCAGCCACGGGCACCTGCAGCTGCGCCTGCAGCAGCGTGCGCTGCGCCTGCGCCAGCGCCATGCAGCGCGCGCTGCCGAGCTCGGCGCCCTGCCACGCGGCGGCACCGCGCGCGGCGCTGCGCGCGGACTCCCAGCACAGCCAATGGCCGGCTTCGAGCAGCAGCTCCGGCGCGTCGATCGCCTGCGCGAGGCGG
>QUBV01000055.1 GCA_014338185.1 Lysobacterales bacterium
CCACGCTGCGGCGGCCGCGCGTGGTGCGCGGCCGATCGCGGGGCCCAGGCACGGTGCCGATCGCGCCGGCAGCCCCGAGCTGCGCCCGCGCGCGCCTGGACCACGCGCTCACGGCTTGCGCTCCCGCGCCGCGCGGCGCGTCTCGCGCAGCGCCGCGAGCCGGGTCGCGATCTGGCCTTCCAGTCCCCGCTCGGTCGGCTGGTAGAACTCGCGGCCCGCGAGCGCGTCGGGCAGGCACTGCTGGTCGAGCGCGACGCCACCGGCGACATCGTGGTCGTACTGGTAGCCCTTGCCGTAGCCGAGCGAGCGCATGAGGCGGGTGGGAGCGTTGCGCAGGTGCAGTGGCACCTCCAGCGTGCCGCTGTCGGCGACACACGCGCGTGCCGCGTTGGCGGCGGCGTAGCCGGCGTTGCTCTTGGCCGCGAGCGCGAGGTACAGCACCGCCTGCGCGAGCGCGAGTTCGCCTTCGGGACTGCCCAGCCGCTCCCAGCTGTCCCAAGCATCCAGCGTCATGCGCCACGCGCGCGGATCGGCCAGGCCCACGTCCTCGATCGCCATGCGCGTGATGCGGCGCGCGAGATAGGCCGGGTCGCAGCCACCGTCGAGCATGCGCATGAGCCAGTAGATCGCCGCATCGGGATCGGACGAGCGCACCGACTTGTGCAGCGCCGAGATCTGGTCGTAGAACTGCTCGCCGGCCTTGTCGAAGCGGCGCGTGCGGTCGGCCAGCACATGCGCGAGCATGGCCTCGTCGATGCGGCCGTCGAGCGCGAGCTCGGCGGCGATTTCGAGAAAGGTGAGCGCGCGGCGCACGTCGCCGTCGGCGGCCCGCGCGAGTGTTTCCAGCGTCGCATCCTCGACCCGCAGCGCGAGTGCGCCCAGCCCGCGGTCGCGATCCTCCAGCGCGCGGCGCAGCGCCAGCATGATCGCCTCGGCCGACACCGCATCGAGCACGTGCACGCGACAGCGCGACAACAGCGCCGAATTGAGTTCGAACGAGGGATTCTCGGTGGTGGCGCCGACCAGCACGATCACGCCGCGTTCGATATGCGGCAGGAAGGCGTCCTGCTGCACCTTGTTGAAGCGGTGCACCTCGTCGACGAACAGCACGCTGCGCTGGCCCTGCTCGTAGCGCGCCTGCGCCTGCGCGAGCGCGGCGCGCACCTCGGCCAGCCCGGCCAGCACCGCCGACAGGGCCTGGAACTGCGCCTGCGCATAGTGCGCCAGCAGCAGCGCGAGCGTGGTCTTGCCGCAGCCGGGCGGCCCCCACAGGATCATCGAATGCACGCGCCCGGCCTCGATCGAACGGCGCAGCGCGGTGCCCGGCCCGAGCAGGCGCGCCTGACCCACGACCTCGTCGAGCGTGCGCGGGCGCATGCGTTCGGCCAGCGGCTGCAGCGCGCTGGATTCGGCGAACAGACCCGAGGCGGGCGGCGTGGCGGTGGAACGGCGCGGCATCGGCGCATGATAAGCCAGCCGCTGGCGCGGCCGTGCGCCGCACCGGACAATGCACGCCGGCCCGGCCCGACCCCCGCCATGAACTATCGCCACGCCTTCCATGCCGGCAACTTCGCCGACGTGTTCAAGCACGTCGTACTGCTCGGCCTGCTCGATGCGCTGCGCGCCAAGCCGGCCGCGTTCTGCTACGTCGACACCCACGCCGGCCGCGGCCGCTATGACCTGGCCGGCGCGCAGGCGCAGCGCACCGGCGAGTACCGCGACGGAGTCGCGCGCGTGCTCGCCGCGCCGGACCTGCCCGCGGCGCTGGCCGACTACGCGCAGCGCATTCGGGCCTTTGGCGTGGATGCGGCCGGCACCTTGCAGCACTATCCGGGCTCGCCGCTGCTCGCGCGCTGCTGCCTGCGCGAGCAGGATCGCGCGATCCTGTGCGAGCTGCAGCCCGAGGAAGCGGCCGCGCTGCGTGCCAGCGTGCGCGGCGATGCGCGCATCGCGGTGCACGAGCGTGACGGCTATGCCGCACTCAAGGCGCTGTTGCCACCCGCGCAGAAGCGCGGCCTGGTGCTGATCGATCCGCCATTCGAGGCGCAGGGCGCCGAGTTCGACGCGATCCGGCACGCGCTCGCGAGCGCACTCGCGCGCTGGCCCAACGCGATCCATGCGGTCTGGTACCCGATCAAGCTGCGCGAGACCGTGGCGCCGTTCCAGCGCTGGCTCGCCAACCTCGATGGCCACGCCGACGCGCTGGTGAGCGAACTGCTGCTGCACGAGGACAACTCGCCCGTGCGCCTCAATGGCTGCGGCATGGCCATCATCAATCCGCCATGGCAGTTCGACCGCGCGCTCGCGCAGTGGCTGCCGGCACTGGCCCGCGTGCTCACGCTGGACAGCGCCGCACGCTGGCGCGTGGACTGGTGCAAGCGCTGACCACGCGCTGACCACGGCCGTCGCCACGACCTGCTGCAGCCGCTCGCGCGCCGTTGCATACTCGCCGCCGCCGAGCCTGCAGGAGAGCCTGTGACCGACCAGTTGTTTCCACACATCCGCATCGTCATGGGCATGGTGATCGGCCTGGCGATGTCGAAGCTGCTGACCGGGTTTGCCGGCCTCATCCAGCATCCGGGTCGCTACCGGCTGTCCGCCGTGCACCTGCTGTGGGCGGGTTCGATGCTGGCCGAGCTCGTGCTGTTCTGGTGGTGGGAGTTCCAGCTGTCGCAGGTTCCCCACTGGACCTTCGCCACATTCGCCTTCCTGATCGGCTACACCGTGACGCTGTACCTGATGGCGGCGCTGCTGTTCCCCGATGACATCGACGAGTACGGCGGCTACGAGGCCTACCTGGTCCGCCGCCGCTACTGGTTCTTCGGCCTGCTCGGCCTCACCTTCGGCTTCGACATCGTCGACACGCTGATCAAGGGCGACCAGCACTGGACCCGCCTGAGCCATGACTACCTGATCCAGGTACCGCTCGGGCTGGCCCTGTGCGTGGTGGCCTGCGTCTCGACCCGCACCCGCACCCAGCTCGCGGTGGTGCTCGTCCACATCGCCTACCAGGCCTACTGGATCGTGCGCGTGGTGACCACCGCCGAGTGACCGCGCGGCCGCGACCCGCCGGGCAGCCGCAGCGAAGCAGGCACTTGCGCGCCTGCTTCGCGTGCCACCGTCCCTGGCATGGCGCCTGAAGGATCGCGGCGCCTTCAGCCGTGGGCGCCTTCGAGCTGCGGGCGCTGCATGCACTGCTTGACGAAGGCCTTGCGCTCGTCGCCCTTGATGCCTTGTGCCTTGGCCTCGGCGCCGCAGGCCTTGCGCTGCTCCTGCCTGGCGCTGGGCGCCTTGGCCAGCGCCGGCGCCGCTGCCGTGGTGGCTTCGTGCTGGCCCTTGAGGCAGCTGCTCATGAACGCCTTGCGCTCGTCGCCCTTGAGCGCGTCGGCCTTGGCCTTGGCATTGCACGCCTTCATGCGCGACTGCTGCGCGGTGAGCGGCTTGCCGGTCTTGCCGGCTTCCTCGGCGTGGCCGAGGCTGGCGCCGAAGGCAAGCGCGATGGAAAGGGCGAACAAGCTGAGGGTCTTGGACTGCATGTCGGTTCTCCTTGGGATCGTGGTGTCCGTGCCGGTCGGCGACGGCAGGGCCAGTGTCGGGCGGCGACGCGATCGGCAATAGCGCAACAGCGCGCGTGCGAGCGCGGGAAACGGCCGTCTTGGCGACGTGGAAACCCACTGCACGGCTGTAGGAAAACGCCCTCGCCGACCCGGCGGCGACACTTCCGCGCGCTGGTTGGAGCGGCGCCGCGGTGTGCGCGCCCGGGTGTGAATTGGCACCCGTCCTGCGCATGATCCACGCCACGGTTTTGCAAGCGCGGCGCCCGCGGATTGCCATAGGCCTGCCGCTATACTGCGCTCGGTCCGACCCCATGGGAGTGCACGATGGAATTGCGTTCGCCCGGTAGCGCGCTGCGCCTGCTGTGCGGCCTGCTGCTGACCCTGGCGCTGGTCGCCTGCAAGCCGTCCACCGACACCGCGCCGGCGCCGCAAGGCAGCGCATCACCGCCCGCCACCGCAACGACCCAGCAAGACAAGGTCGAAGGTTTCGGGCTGGCCTCGGCGCGCGCGGCGCAGCACGAGGGCTCGCCCGCACTCGCACTCGAGTTCAGCCAGCCGCTGGTCGGCAGCCAGGCATTCGACGGCCTCATCACGGTCACCGACGACAAGGGCGCGCCGGTGGCGGGCAGCTGGTCGCTCGATGAGGACGGCACCACGCTGTACTTCCCCTACGTGCAGGCCGACCGCAGCTATGCGGTGCGCATCAAGGGCGAACTCGCCGCGGCCGATGGCAAGACGCTCGGCAACGAGGTGTCGCGCGAGGTCTACAGCGGCCCGATGCAGCCGAATGCGGCGTTCGCCTCGCAAGGCAGCGTGCTGCCTGCGCGCGATACGCGCGGCCTGCCGGTGGTATCGGTCAACGTCAAGGATGTCGACATCGAGTTCCTGCGCGTGCGCGACAACGAGGTCGCCAATTTCTTCGCGGCCTACCAGAAGAACGGCCGGCGCGGCACCTGGGAACTGGACCCGCGCTGGGGCTGGGGCCGCGCAGGCGCGCCGATCGTGCAGATCGCCGACTCGGTCTACGCCAACCGCTTTGCGCTCACCGGCAAGGACAACGAGCGCGCACTCAACTACATCCCGATCCAGAACATCACCCAGCTCGCGCAGCCGGGCCTGTACTTCGCGGTGATGAAGGCGGCCGGCACGTTCGAGGATGAGCGGGAAACCAGCTTCTTCTTCGTCAGCGACATCGGCCTGCACGTGCGCAGTTATGGCAAGTCGCTGTTCGTGCACGCGGCTTCGCTCAAGTCGGGCGCGCCGATCAGCGGCGTCGACCTCAACGTGCTCAACGACAAGGGCGAAAGCATGGCCAGCGGCCGCACCGACGGCAACGGCAATGCGGAGCTGGCCTATTCGTTGTCGAGCGAGGACGTGCTGGTCGGGCGCAGTGGTCGTGACGTGTCGCTGCTGCCGTTCAACCAGCCGGCGCTGGACCTGTCCGATTTCGCGGTGTCCGGGCGCAAGCAGACCTGGTTCGAGGTGTTCGCATGGGCCGACCGCGACCTGTACCGGCCGGGCGAAACCATCGCGATCAATGCCCTGCTGCGCGACCACGACGGCAACCCGATCAAGCCGCAGCCGCTGTTCATCACGCTCAAGCAACCCGACGGGCGCGAGTATGCGCAGGCCCAGCTCGACCCGCAGGACCTGAACTACTTCCACTGGAAGCATGCGATCCCGACCGACGCGCCGACCGGGCGCTGGCAAGTCGAGTTCCGCACCGACCCCAAGTCGAACGAAGCCGTGCAGGGCATGAGCGTGCGCATCGAGGAGTTCCTGCCCGAACGCCTCAAGCTCGCGCTCACGACGCCGCAGGACACCATCGCCACGGGCGAGCCGTTCAAGCTCGAGGTGCAGGGTGATTACCTGTACGGCGCACCCGCCGCCGGCAACCGTTTCACTGCGCGGCTCACCCTCGCGGTCGACCAGCACCCGCTCGACGCGCACAAGGACTTCTGGTTCGGCGATCCGACCATCGACATGCCCAAGCAGGCCGACGACATCATCGACGAAGCGCTCGACGACGACGGCGCGCTGAGCACCGAGATCGACCTGGGCGAGCCGGCCAAGGCGGCCACGCCGGTCGCCGCGGTGGTCTCCGGATCGGTGCACGAGAGCGGCGGTCGCCCGGTCACGCGTACGCTCAAGCGTACCGTGTGGCCGGCCGACGCACTGGTCGGCGTGCGGCCGCTGTTCGATCTCAAGGACGGCGCCGATGCGCGCGGTCGCGCCGGGTTCGAACTCATCCGCAGCAATGCCAAGGGCGAGCTCGTCGCCGGCGCCGGCCTGCGCGTCGCGCTGATCCGCGAGTACCGCGATTTCCACTGGAGCTTCGACAAGGAAAGCGGCTGGCACTTCGAATACGTGTCGCGCTACGAGGAATCGGAAAAGCGCGAGATCAACGCCGAGGCCGGCAAGCCGGTCAAGTTCGACGTCTCGGTCGACTGGGGCAACTACCGGCTCGAGGTGTATGACCCGGCCACCAAGCTCACCATGCGCCTGCCCTTCCATGCGGGCTGGAGCTGGAACGACGAGAACCGCGGCAAGGAAGCGCGGCCCGACAAGGTCAAGCTCGCGCTCGACAAGCCCAGCTACCGCGCCGGTGACACGCTCAAGGTCACGGTCACACCGCCGCAGGCCGGTCCCGGCGTGCTGCTGGTCGAGTCCGACCACCTGCTGTACACGCGCAACATCGATGCCAAGCCCGGCGCTACGTTTGAAATCCCGGTCACCAAGGATTGGGAGCGCCATGACGTCTACATCACCGCGCTGGTGCTGCGCGGCGGCTCGGCCGCCGAGAAGGTCACGCCCGCCCGCGCGGTCGGCGAAGCCTGGGTCCGGATGGATCGCAGCGAGCGCAAGATCGAGGTCGCGATCGAGGCGCCCACGCAGATGAAGCCCGAGACCGACCTGCCGGTCACGGTCAGGGCCCCGGCGCTGGCTGGCAAGAAGGCCTACGTCACGGTGTCGGCGGTCGATGTCGGCATCCTCAACATCACGCGCTTCGCACGACCCGACGCGCTGGCGTGGTTCTTCGCCCAGCGCGCACTGGGCATCGACGCCTATGACCTGTATGGACGCATCATCGAGAGCTTCGATGGCGCCACCGCCCGCCTGCGCTACGGCGGCGACATGGCGCTGGGGCCGCTGCCGCAGGCGCGCCGCCCCACTGCCCGGGTACTCACGGTCGACCTGTTCTCGGGAGCGGTCGCGCTCGATGCCAAGGGCGAGGCCAAGGTCGCGCTCAAGATGCCCGACTTCAACGGTACCGTGCGCGTGACCGCGCTCGTGTTCGGCGAGAACCAGTACGGTGGCGGCGACGTCGAGACCATCGTGCGCGCGCCGCTGGTGGCGGAGATCGCCACGCCGCGCGTGCTCGCGCCTGGCGACAAGTCCGAGGTCACACTGGACCTGCAGAACTTCTCGGGCAGCGAGCGCGAGTTCTCGATCAAGCTCAGCGCGGGCAAACCGTTGTCGATCGCGCAGGGCGAACGCAAGGTCAAGCTCGCCGATGGCGCCAAGACCACCTTGAACTTCCCGCTCAGCGCGCAGGACGGCTACGGCGTGGGCAAGATCAACCTCAGTGCGAGCGGCGGCGACATCAAGCTCAACCGCAATTTCGAAATGGTGGTGCGGGCCGCCTGGCCGAGCGTGCTGCGCTCGAGCGCGCAGCAGCTCACCCAACTCG
Source organism: Lysobacterales bacterium (assembly GCA_014338185.1). Classification (GTDB taxonomy): domain Bacteria; phylum Pseudomonadota; class Gammaproteobacteria; order Xanthomonadales; family Rhodanobacteraceae; genus Dokdonella_A. The sequence continues at coordinate 7,249 of QUBV01000055.1, forward strand.
AACCCGTGTCCCTGGGCAGCGGCGCGATCGAGGGGCTGCTGGCCGATTCCGCACTCGCGCGCCTGACCGTATCGAGCCTGCCGCCGCTGCCATTCTCCACGGTGCTGCACGATGCGCTGCGCTATCCCTACGGCTGCATCGAGCAGACCACGAGCAAGGGCTACGCCAGCCTGCTGCTCGACGACAAGCTCGCGCAGGCGCTGCACACCGACGGCCTGTCGAGCACGGAGCGCACGGCGCGCGTGGACGGCGCGATCGGGCGCATCGCCTCGATGCAGGTGCCCAACGGCAACTTCTCGTTCTGGGGTGGCGACAGCTACGTCGCCGAGTACATCACCCCATACGTGGTCGAGTTCCTGGAGGACGCGCGCGAGGCCGGGTTCCTCGTGCCCGACGCCATGCTGCAAAAGTCGCTCAAGCGCCTCAACGACGACCTGCTGTCGGGTGGCCAGCCGTTCTACGGCTACGAGCACAGCGACCACATGCGCTTTGCGCAGCAGGCCTACGCCGGCTACGTGCTGGCGCGGGTCAACCGCGCGCCGCTGGGCACCCTGCGCGCCCTGTTCGACAACGATCGCGGCAAATCCATCACCGCGCTGCCGCTGGTGCATCTGGGTGTCGCGCTCAAGCTCATGGGCGACCAGCCGCGTGCCGAGAAGGCCATCGCCGAGGCGTTCGACAAGAAGGTCACGCGGCCGTGGTACCTGGGCGACTACGGGTCGGACCTGCGTGACACGGCGCTCATGATCGCGCTCGTGCACCAGTACGGCCTGTCCAAGCCGCAGTACGCGGCGGGCGTGTTCGACCTCGCACGTGGCCTGACCACGCGCAACAACCAGAAGTGGCATTACTACAGCACGCAGGAACAGATCGCGATCGCGCGGCTGGGCAAGGCGCTCATCACCGACGGCGATACCGCGGTGTCGGGCACGCTGACGATCGGCGGCAACAGCAGCCCGATCAGCCCGGATCGCCTGTGGAGTCGCAACTTCACCGCGGCCGAACTCGCCACGGGCGTGCGCTTCACGCCGCAAGGCGACCTGCCGCTGTACGTGAGCACCGACGTGGTGGGCGTGCCCAAGGCCGCACCGGCCCCCGACGACCAGTACGTTTCGGTGCGCCGCACCTACTACACGCTCGATGGCAAGCCGTGGGAGCCCGCGCCGCTCAAGGAAGGCGACAGCCTCATCGTCGGCCTGCGCATCGAGGCGCGCGAGGCCATGCCCGATGCGCTGCTCACCGACTTGCTGCCGGGCGGCCTGGAAATCGAAAACTTCAACCTCACCGATGCCAAGCAATGGGCCGACGTGGTGGTCGACGGCATCAGCATCACGGACCGTGCCCAGGCCGCCGATGTGCGCCACGAGGAGTTCCGCGACGACCGCTACGTGGCCGCGCTCAACCTGTACAAGGGCCAGCGCGCGAACGTGTTCTATCTCGTGCGTGCGGTCAGTCCGGGCAGCTTCCAGGTGCCGCCGCCACTGCTCGAGGACATGTACCGTCCCCAGGTGCGTGGTGTTGGCAAGAGCACGCCGGCCACGCTCAAGGTGATCCAGCCGTAGGCGGGGGGCCATGAACCTGTCCGCGTTGCCGCCTGCCCGTTCGCACCGGTCGTGACGGGCAGCGGCAAGCCACGCGCGCGGACAGGCGCCACACCGTCCGCCCTGCCACGCTGGCGACGCTGGTTGCGCCGCGGCCTCGTGTGCGCATTGCTGCTGCTCGCGCTCGCGCTCGTGCTCGACCGGCTGTTCCCGCTGCCATTGCCGGCCGCCGGTGCCGGCAGCACCGTGGTGCTCGCGCGCGACGGCACGCCGCTGCGCGCGTTCGCCGATCGTGATGGCGTGTGGCGCTACCCGGTCACCGTCGACGAGGTGTCGCCGCTTTACGTGCAGGCGCTGCTCACCTACGAGGACCGCTGGTTCCACCACCACCCCGGCATCAACCCGCTGGCGCTGGTTCGCGCGCTGGGCCAGTGGCTGCGCCATGGCAAGCTGGTGTCGGGTGGCTCGACGCTGACCATGCAGGTCGCGCGCATCCTCGACGGTACGCCGCACAACCTCGCTGGCAAGCTGCTGCAGATGTTGCGCGCGCTGCAACTGGAAGCGCATCTATCGAAGCGGGAAATCCTCACGCTGTACCTCAACCACGCACCGTTTGGCGGCACCATCGAGGGCGTCGAGGCCGCCTCGTGGGCCTACCTGGGCAAACCCGCGGCGCGCCTGTCGCATGCCGAGGCGGCGCTGCTCACGGTGTTGCCGCAAATGCCCAGCCGCCTGCGTCCCGACCGTCATCCGCAGGCGGCGCAGGCCGCCCGTGACAAGGTGCTCGCACGCATGGCCGCGTTGGGCGTGTGGTCGCCCGCGCAGGTGCGCGATGCGCGCATCGAAGTGGTCGCCGCGCGCAGCCTGCAGCCACCCCTGAGCGCGGCGCTGTTGGCCGAGCGCATGCATGCCGAGCAACCGCAGGCACGCCGCATCACCACCACGATCGACCCCCAGCTGCAGAATGCGCTGGAAGCCCGCGTGACCGCCTACCTCACGCGCCTGCCCGAACGCACCTCGGCCGCGGTGCTGGTGATCGACAATGCAAGCCTCGAAGCACGCGCCTACGTCGGCTCGGCCTCGTTCGGTGATGCCGCGCGCCTCGGCCATGTCGACATGGTGCGAGCCTCGCGCTCGCCCGGCTCCACGCTCAAGCCGTTCCTGTACGGGCTCGCGCTCGACGACGGGCTCATCAGTTCGGAGAGCCTGCTCATCGACGCGCCGCAGTCCTTCGGCGACTATCGACCCGGCAACTTCGACGCGGCCTTCAACGGGCCGGTCAGCGCCGCGACCGCACTGCGCCTGTCTCTCAACGTGCCCGCGGTCGACCTGCTCAGCCGGGTCGGTGCGCCGCGGTTCGTCGCGCGCCTGGCCAACGCCGGTCTTGCGCTGCGCCTGCCACGCGGCGCCACGCCCAGCCTGCCGATCATCCTCGGCGGCGTGGGCGTGCGCATGGACGCCCTGGTGGGCGCCTACGCCGCGTTCAATCGCGAGGGCGTGGCCGGCCGTGTGCGCTATCGCAGCGATGAACCGATGATCGAGCGGCGCCTGCTGTCGGCGGGAGCGGCCTGGATCGTGCGCGACATCCTCGAAGCCAACCCGCGTCCCGGCTACGTGCCCGGCACCTTCGATCCGGGCTCGCGTCCGCGCGTGGCGTGGAAGACCGGCACGAGCTATGGCTTCCGCGATGCCTGGGCCGTGGGCGCCACGCGTGCGGCCACCGTGGCGGTGTGGATCGGACGTCCCGATGGCACGCCGCTGCCGGGCCAGTACGGCGCGGTGACGGCGCTGCCACTGATGTTCCAGATCGTCGACAGCCTGCCGCGCGACCCGCTCGGCGCAACACCTTCGCCACCACCGCCGGGCGTGACCCAGGTGGAGATCTGCTGGCCGCTCGGCCTGGCCTACGATCCGCGACATCCGTCGCTGTGCCAGCAGAAGAAGACTTCGTGGATCCTCGATGGCGTGGTTCCACCAACCCTGCCCGAGCGCGACGCAGGCAGCTGGAGCGCGGGCCTGGTGCGTCTGCGCGTGGATGCGCGCAGCGGCGAGCGGCTGAGCGCGGGCTGCACGCACCGCGTCGAACGGCAGATCGAGATCGCGCGCTGGCCCGCGCTCGCCTACCCATGGCTCGGTCCAGAACTGCGGCGCCGCGCGAGCCTGCCACCGCTCGCACGCGACTGCGCCGACGATGGCCTGGATGCGGTGCAATCGCTGCGCATCGACGGCGCCGTCGATGGCACCACGATTGCACGCGCGCCCAACAGCCCCAACCCCGCCACCTTGCGCCTGCGCCTGCTCGGCGCGCGCGACGAGGTGCTGTGGCTGGTCGACGGTCGCCTCGTCGGCACCACCCTTGGCAGTGCCGTGCTCGAACACGCCTTCGCCGAAACCGGCGACCACACGCTCACCGCGCTCACTGGCGGCGGCTATGCGCAGGTGCGCGTGCGCGTGCTGCGTTGAAGCGCTGCCGGCAGTCTGATGTCGGCGGCAACGCGCCCGATCAGCGTGCCGATTGCACCAGCAGGTGCTTGGCCAGTGCGCCCTGCACGCGCGCCACGCCGCGCGCCAGATGCAGCGTCGCGAACAGCAGCACCACGCCTGCGACGAACGCCAGCGGCGTCGCGAACCACCACGGCCCCAAGCCGGTCTCGACGCCGTCGACCACGAAGCCAACATGGCCTTCGATCACGCCACTGACCACCAACGCCTGCAGCACTGGCAGGAACACCAGCGCCAGTGACACCGCGATGCCCGTCACCGCCATCGTGAAGTAGCAGATGCCCAGCGGCAGCATCAGCACGAGGTAGAGGATGGTCGACCACGAGCGCGGATCGCTGAACATCGCGCCGATGCGCCGCAGCAGCGGCAGGTGTTGTTGTGCATACACCGGCCGCCGCGGCATGCGCTCACCGAGCATCACCTCGACGATCCGACCCTCGACCAGCGCAAGCACGCGCACCGAAGCGAAGAACGCTATCGGCACGAGCACGCCGATGATGAGCACCGACAGGCCCACCGACAATGACAGGCCGGCCACCACCCAGGTGAAGTAGAACACGCCAGTGGCGAGTGACAGCAGCATGTAGAACAGCGCGGCGTAGGTGCGCGGATCGGCGGCGACGCCGAAGAAGCGTCCGGCGAGACTGCGCCGCGCGGGCGGTGGCGGTGGCCGCAACGCCTGCTCGACTACGCGCTCCTTGTCGACATAGATCCCGGCGACCTCGGCCGGCGCGCCGTAGCTGTTGACGATCTTCGCCAACAGTTCGGCCTCCGGCGTATCCGGATGGTCGGCCATTTCCGAACGCAGGTGGTCCTCGGCGTCGTACAGCGCGTCCTGCACCAGCGCAGGATCGGCGCCAGCGAGCGCCGCACGCAGCTGTTCGAGGTACTCGCGGATGGTCGTGGGCGTGTTCATGCTCCCTCCAGCACGGTATCGACGAAATTGCGCGTGGTGGTCCACGCATAGGTCCACTCGTCGAGCACGCGCCGCCCGAGTGGCGTGATGCGGTAATAGCGGCGCGGTGGCCCCGCCACCGACGGCTCGACCTGGCTCGCAAGCAGGCCGGCGGCATCGAGGTTGCGCAACACCGGATACAGTGCGCTCTGCTTGCCACTGAGCACGCCCTCGCCGGTGTCATCCAGCTGGCGCGCGATCTGGTAGCCATACATCGGCTGCTTGGCGCGCGCGAGCACGCCCAGCAGCACCAGCGACACGATGCCGGCCGACAGTTCCTTGTGGAACTTCCACAGGTGTACCTGGGTGGTGGCTTCGGACACGATCCACTCCATGTCTAGGCATGACAGAACTGTATTGTTGACTTGACAATAGCGCATGCGCCGGAAGTCATGCCAATGCAGGTGCGGCGTTCACCCCACCCGCCGTCCCGGGTTGCCAAACGCGAGCGGAGCCAGCACTGTGTGCTTCGTCCTGCCCGGATCGGGAACCTTGATGAATTGCACCCGCCTGCCCCTTGTACTGGTTGTCGCCACCTCCCTCCTGCTGGGCGCATGCGCCAGTGTGTCGCACCATGAGGACGCGACGCCCGCGCCGGCACCGGCAGCCGCGCCGGCAGCTCCGATCGTCGAGTCGGTGGCGCAGTACGTGCCCGAGCGCGACGCCGATGAGGTGGCGCGCATGCGCGCGAACCCGGCGCCGGCCAGTGCAACGATCGAGGACGGCAGCAACTTCGAAGCCGACGATGACCGCCTGGGCATGGCCGGATATGTCCGCATCGGCCACGGCGTGTACCGCGGCGATCCGGCCTTCGTGCGCGATTCGATCGCACTCGACGCCACCGACGCGGGCGCCGAGCAGGTGCGGGTGTACGCGCCCGCTGCAACATCGGCCGCTGCAGGCGATGCGTCCGGCGTGGACGCCTGGGGCGCGATCTTCTACGTGCGCTACCGGCTGGCCTTCGGCGCCACCTTCCGCGACCTGCGCGACGAGGAGCGCGCCGCGCTCGGTGGCAAGGGCGGCGTGGAAATCGGTACCGTCATGGGTGGCACCCCGGCCGCGCGCGCCAACCTCATGGCCGGCGACTACGTGATCGCGTTCAACGAGCGTCCCCTCGTCGACAAGACGGCATTCCAGAGCGAATTGCGCGCCAATGCCGGACGCAGCATCACGCTGACCATCGTGCGCCAGGGTGAGACTTCGCAGCGCATCGTGCGCCTGGGCGAGGCGCCCGCTACCGCAACCCCGCAACCCTAGATGCGCCGCACCGACGCGCCCGCAAGCGCAGTTTGCGCTGTACGGGTTGGGTGCGCGCGCTGTCGCCGCGGCCCACGGCCGTGCCGGCGCCACCGGCTGAGTGGCGGTTTGCCGGCGTCGAGGTCAGCTGGTTCGTGACGCCGGGCGCGCGTGATGGTGCCTGCCTTCGTCCTTTGGCGGCCGCGATGGTGTCCGCGCGATCGCGGACGGGCGCCCGGGTCGGGACCGCCGCAGCTGCGGACGTCGGCGGGCGGCCCTGTGGTCGCGACGGGAAAGTCGAACCTGACCCGGGTTTTTGTTCGGTTGGGCCGTGGCCGTGTGTTGGGTGAAACGAGGCCCGCGTTTGGGCCGCGGAGATCGCCCATGTATCGAGTCATCGCCTCGCTCCTGCTTGCCGGACTCGCCAGCGCGGCGGGCCCGGTCCGCGCACAATGGCTGTACCACGACAGTCTCTACGCCGACCCGTCCAACCTGGCCAACGGCGCCAGCGGCGTCCAGTTCGGTCGCAGCATGGCCATCGACCGCAATGCGGACGGCAGCATCCGCGCCATGTATGTCGGCCTGCCCTACGCCACGGTCACCGATGTCCAAGGTACCGACCACCCAGCGGCAGGCAAGGTCGAGGTTTGGGTGCCGCAAGGCGGCTGGCACCTGGCGCGCACGCTGACCAACGGCGGATACACGCAGGCGGGCGCCCACTTTGGCGCGGCGATCGCGGTGCATCGTGGCGCCATCCTCATCGGCTCGCCCGATCAGGATGTCCAGTCCGGCTCGAACACGCGCATCGACGCCGGTGTGGTCACGTTGATGGCCGACGACAATGCGGGTGCCCCCGGGCAGACGCAACCGGACATCAGGACCATCCTGTGGTGGAGCGGTACCGCTGCGGGCCAGAAGCGCGGCTGGAGCGTAACCATCGACGGCGACGGCGTGACCGCGGGCATCGACGATGCGTGGTTCGCCTTTGGCACGCCCTACGAGTCCGGATCCGGCTGCGCGAGAGTAGGTCATCTGGCCAATGGCGGGCAAAGCAACTTGATGAGTAACGTCTGCGGACCCCACGCGAGCAATTTCGGCAGTTCGCTCGCCATACGCCATCTGGACAGCAGCCACTTCATGCTCGCGGTGGGAGCACCGGCCGCGGTACAGGGCGACCAGCAACTGGCCGGACAAGTCGGCATCTACATCGCCCCGATCTCGCCTCCACTGGACCAGCCGTTGCTTCTGGAGACACTCACTGCCACGTCACCGGCGTTCCTCGACGCGTTTGGCACGTCGGTCGCGATGGACGGCAGCCGGATCCACGTGGGCGGCACCGGCCGCCAGAAAAGTGGCGTCGGCAGGACCGGCTCGGTCTCGATCTTCAAGCCCTGCGGCATCATCGGCCATTGTCTGGAAACCGAGGTGTTCGGACCCACTGCCGGCGACCTGTGCGGCGCGGCACTGGCGGCCAACACGCGCGCCATCGGCGCTGCCTTCGCGATGGGCTGTCCAGGGTACGACGACATGGTGGTCGATGCGGGCCGGGTAGCGTACGTGCGATACCGATACCTGGCCGGATCGTGGTCCTGGGCGCCTGCCTTCATCGGCATGGGCGACCTGCCACATGGCGGCGACGGGCTCGGCCGCAGTGTTGGCCTGGCCTCCGGCTTCATCTTCGCCGGTGCCCCCGGCAACGATGACTTGGGCAGCGACAACGGCGTGGTGCGCATCTTCGCGCCCGACCGCATCTTCGCCAATGGCTTCGACTGAGCACCCGCGACCATCGGCTGCGAAGGCCGGTGCGGCCGGCCCGAACTCCACCTGCCCGACGCGCACGGGTTGCGGGACAGCCCACGCCGTGCGCCAGCGCGGGACGTGGCTCGGGTCCGGTGAAGGGAGCAGCACCACCGCGTAGCCGCCACGATCCGCGTTCCCCCAGAAACGAAACAGCGGGCCGATGGCCCGCTGTTTCGACCCGCCTGCGTCGGATGACGCTCAGTTCGCGGCGGCGTCTTCGGTGACGGCCTTCATCGACAGGCGGATACGGCCCTGCTTGTCGACTTCGAGCACCTTGACCTTGACGATGTCGCCTTCCTTGAGCTTGTCGGAGACCTTCTCGACGCGCTCGTTGGAGATCTGCGAGACGTGCACGAGGCCGTCCTTGCCCGGCAGGATCGTGACGAATGCGCCGAAGTCCATGAGCTTGGCGACCTTGCCCTCGTAGATGCGACCGGGTTCGACGTCGGACACGATCTGCTCGATGCGCTTCCTGGCCGCTTCGCCGGCGTCGCGGTTGACCGAGGCGATCACCACGGTGCCGTCATCGCTGATGTCGATGGTGGCGCCCGTCTCGTCGGTGATCGAGCGGATGGTGGCACCGCCCTTGCCGATCACTTCACGGATCTTGTCGGGGTGGATCTTCATCGTGAGCAGGCGCGGCGCGAACTCGCTCATCTCGCTGCGCGAGGCACTGATCACCTTGCCCATTTCACCGAGGATGTGCAGGCGGCCACGCTTGGCCTGCTCCAGCGCCACGCGCATGATCTCCTCGGTGATGCCGTCGATCTTGATGTCCATCTGCAGCGCGCTGATGCCCGCGGCGGAACCGGCGACCTTGAAGTCCATGTCGCCGAGGTGATCCTCGTCGCCGAGGATGTCGGACAGCACCACGAAGCGCTCGCCCTCCTTGACCAGACCCATCGCGATGCCCGCGACCGGCGCCGACAGCGGCACGCCCGCATCCATCATCGCGAGCGAGGAGCCGCACACCGAGGCCATCGACGAGGAGCCGTTGGATTCGGTGATCTCGCTGACCACGCGCAGCACGTACGGGAACTGCTCCATCGACGGCTTGACCGCCTGCACGCCACGCTTGGCCAGGCGGCCGTGGCCGATCTCGCGGCGCTTGGGCGCGCCGAAACGGCCGCACTCGCCGACCGAGAACGGCGGGAAGTTGTAGTGGAACAGGAACGGGTCCTTCGACTCGCCTTCCGGCGCGTCGATGATCTGCGCATCGCGCGCGGTGCCGAGCGTGACCGTGACCAGCGCCTGGGTCTCGCCGCGCGTGAACAGCGCCGAACCGTGCGTGCGCGGCAGCACGCCCACGCGCACCGTGATCGGGCGGATGTCGTCGAGCTGGCGTCCGTCGATGCGCACCTTGGTGGCGAGCACCGAGTCACGCATCGTGCGGTATTCGAGTTCACCAAACTCCTTGGCGAGTTCACCGCCGCTCCAGCCCTCGGCTTCGGCGCGGCCGGCCAGGGCCAGCAGCGTGTCCTGCTTGAGCTGGGCGATCGCATCGCGCCGCTGCAGCTTGTCGCGGATCTGGAATGCCTGCGCGAGCCTGTCGCCCACGCTGTCCTTGAGTGCGGCGATCAGCGGCTGGTTCTTGGCCGGAGCGGTCCAGCTTGACGGCTTGGTGCCCGCCTCGACGGTGAGTTCGTTGATGGCCTTGATCGCGGCCTGCAACGCCTTGTGGCCGAAGGTCACCGCGCCGAGCATGACCTCCTCGGACAGCAGCTTGGCCTCGGATTCCACCATGAGCACCGCGTTGGCGGTGCCGGCGACCACGAGTTCGAGTTCGGAGGTCTTGAGTTCGGTCGCGGTCGGATTGAGCAGGTACTGGCCGTTGGCGTAACCGACCTTGGCCGCGCCGATCGGACCCTGGAACGGGATGCCCGCAAGCGACAGCGCGGCCGAGGCGCCGATCATCGCGGGAATGTCGCCGTCGACCTCGGGATTGAGCGAGATCACCTGGGCGATGACCTGCACTTCGTTCTTGTAGTCCTCGGGGAACAGCGGGCGCACCGGCCGGTCGATCAGGCGACTGGTGAGCGTCTCCTTCTCGGTCGGGCGGCCTTCACGCTTGAAGAAGCCACCGGGGATACGGCCGGCCGAGTAGAACTTCTCGACGTAGTCGACCGTGAGCGGGAAGAAATCCTGGCCTTCCTTCGCCTTGGCGGCAGCAACGACCGTGACCAGCACCACGGTGCCGTCCATCGACACCATCACCGCGCCGGAGGCCTGGCGGGCGATTTCGCCCGTCTCCAGCGTCACCATGTGCTTGCCGTACTGGAATGACTTGCTTGCTTTCGCCACGTTGGTTGTCCTGTCTGGAAAAGCGCGCTCCCCATGGAATGCGCTTCATGTGAAAAGTGCGGTCACGGATGGCCGCCCGGGAGTTGCATGCAGCGTGAAACGCAATCCCCCATGATGCGGCTCGCCGAACGGCGTTCATGGACGAACGCCAAGGCGAACCGCGGCCACGGGGGACCGGAAGATTACCGGCGCAGGCCCAGGCGCTCGATCAGTGTCTTGTAGCGCTCGCCGTCCTTGCGCTTGAGGTAGCCGAGCAGGCTGCGGCGCTGGTTGACCATCTTGAGCAGGCCACGCCGCGAGTGATGGTCCTTGTCGTGGTCGGCGAAGTGCTTGGACAGGTGCTCGATGCGCGCCGACAGCAGTGCGACCTGCACCTCGGGCGAGCCGGTATCGTTCTTGCCACGACCGAAGTCGGCGATGATCTTGCTGGTTTGTTCGGTGGAAAGCGACATGGTGGTTACCCTCTGCTGAAGCGTCCGGCGCGGTTCGGCCTGTCGAGAGCACAATCCGCGTTAATGAAGTGCTGGGAAAAGCCGCTCATTGTAACTGCTTTTGTCCGATCGATGCGACACACTGCCGCGGGGGCCGCACCACAAGCCGAATCCGCCGCGCGCGCTCGTGATCAGAAACCTGCGCACAATCAATGGCATGCTGGTCATGGCGTGATGCCTGAGCGAACCGCGGCGCGACGCTGGCGCCGGGCGGCGGCTGCGCGAGGCGAGGCGTCGCGCGCGGCGGGTCAGTCCTCGCCCGGCGCCGGATTGAAGCCGCGCAGCGCGCGCAAGCGGCCATCATCCACCTCGACCAGGGCCACCGCGCGCCCGGCGGCGTCAAGCGCGACGTGGCGACCGGCCGCGCCAGGCCAGTCCAGCACCTGGCCTTGGCGCAGGCGCATCGCCTGCGCGGGATCCAGCCGCAGTTGCGGATAGCCCACCAACCCCTGCTCCAGTGGCAGCAGCAGCGCATCGAGCTCGGCCGGCGACTCGGCCGCCAGCCTCCTCAGCTCCTCGAGCCCATGCATGCGCGGGGCGCGGAACGGCTCCACCCACAGGCGCCGCAGTGCGGTCACATGGGCGCCGCAACCCAGGCGCTGGCCAAGGTCGCGCACGAGACTGCGCACATAGGTGCCCGACCCACACTCCACCGCCAGGCGCAGACGCGCACCGTCACGCGCGAGCAGGTCCAGGCGCTGCACCTCGACCTCGCGCGGTGCAGCCGCGACCACCTCGCCGCGGCGCGCGCGCCGATACAGCGGCTCGCCGTCCTGCTTGAGCGCGGAATACACCGGCGGCACCTGCACGATGCGGCCGGTGAGCGTGGCCAATGCCGCCCGGATCGCGTCATCGTCGAGCGCGGGCAGCTCGCGCCGCTCCAGCACCTCGCCCTCGGCATCGTCGGTGGTGGTGGTGACGCCCAGCAGCGCCTCGGTCTCGTAGGCCTTGCGCGCACCCAGCAGCAGGCCCGCGATCTTGGTCGCCTCGCCGAAGCACAGTGGCAGCAGGCCCGTGGCCAACGGATCGAGACTGCCGGTGTGGCCGGCCTTGTCCGCGCGCAGCAGGCGCCGCATCTGCTGCAAGGCCGCGTTCGAACTCAGGCCCGCCGGCTTGTCGAGCAGCAGGATGCCGTCGACGCGGCGCCACGCCGCCCGCGCACTCACGATTCGTCGGCGGCCGGCCCGCTGCCGCGGCCATCCTCGCGCAGCAGCTGCTCGATGCGCTCGCCCTTGTCGACCGAATCGTCGTAGCGGAAGCGCAGTTCGGGCACGCGGCGCAGCTTCATCGTGCGCGACAGTTCGCGCCGGAACTCGCGGGCGAGCTCATTGAGCGCCTTGGTCGCGGCCGCGCCCTGCGTGCCGAGCAGCGCGGTCACGTACACGCTCGCGACGTCGAGGTCACGCGAGACCTCCACGTCCGACACGCTCACCGACGGCAGCGCATGCTCGCGCACCGCCGCATGCACCAGCACCGCCAGCTCGCGGCGCAACTCGGCCGCGACGCGATCGGAACGATTGAAGGACTTGGCAGGCATGGCCTACAGCGTACGCTGCACCTCGATGCGTTCGAAACACTCGATCTGGTCACCCGCCTTGACGTCGTTGTACTGCTTGACGCCGATGCCGCACTCGGTGCCGTTGCGCACCTCGTCGACGTTTTCCTTGAAGCGGCGCAGCGACTCGAGCTCGCCCTCGAAGATCACGGTGTTGTCGCGCAGCACGCGGATCGGCTTGTGCCGCTTGACCACGCCCTCGACCACCATGCAGCCCGCGATCGCACCGAACTTGGAGGAACGGAACACGTCGCGCACTTCGGCGATGCCGATGATCTCCTCGCGCACCTCGGTGCCGAGCAGGCCGGTGGCGACCTGCTTCACCTGGTCGATCACGTCGTAGATGATCGAGAAGTAGCGCAGGTCCAGCCCGTTGGCTTCGATCACCTTGCGCGCCGAGGCGTCGGCACGCACGTTGAAACCGATGATCACGGCCTTGGACGCGGCGGCGAGCGTGGCGTCGGACTCGGTGATGCCACCCACGCCAGAGGCGATCACGTTGACCTTGATCTTGTCGGTGCTGATCGCGTCGAGCGCCTCGCGCAGCGCCTCGGCCGAACCTTGAACGTCGGCCTTGACCACGATGTTGAGCGTGAGCTGGCCCGTGCCCTCGCCCATCTGCGCCATGATGTCTTCCATGCGGTTGCCGGCCTGCTTGACCAGGCGCGTCTCGCGCCGCTTGGTCTGGCGCTGCTGCGCCACGTCCTTGGCCAGCCGCTCGTCGGCCACCACCACGAAGTCGTCGCCCGCCTGCGGCACGCCGGACAGGCCAAGCACCTGCACCGGGATCGAAGGTCCGGCCGACTCGACCTGCTTGCCGGTCTCGTCGAACAACGCACGCACGCGGCCGTATTCGACGCCGCAGACGAGGAAATCACCGCGCTTGAGCAGGCCCTGCTGCACCAGCACGGTGGCGACCGGACCGCGCCCCTTGTCGAGGCTGGACTCGATCACCGCGCCGCTGGCACGGCCATCGGGCACGGCCTTGAGGTCCATCACCTCGGCCTGCACCGAGATCGCATCGAGCAGGTTGTCGACGCCCATGCCGGTCTTGGCCGACAGCGGCACGATCTGCACGTCGCCGCCCCACTCCTCGGGCACCACCTCGTGCTGCACCAGCCCCTGCTTGACCGCATCTGGGTTGGCGTCGGACTTGTCCATCTTGTTCATCGCGACGATCAGCGGCACCTTGGCCGCGCGCGCGTGCTGGATCGCCTCGATGGTCTGCGGCATCACGCCATCGTCGGCCGCCACCACGAGCACGACGATATCGGTCGACTGCGCGCCACGCGCGCGCATCGACGAGAACGCGGCATGGCCGGGCGTGTCGAGGAACGTGATCACGCCCTTGGGCGTGTCCACGTGATAGGCGCCGATGTGCTGGGTGATGCCGCCGGCCTCGCCCGCGGCGACCTTGGTGCGGCGGATGTAGTCGAGCAGCGAGGTCTTGCCGTGGTCGACATGGCCCATGATCGTGACCACCGGTGGCCGCGCCGCGGTCTCGCCCTCGTCGGCCGCCTTGCGCGCCAGCAGGGTCGACTCGGCACTGGTGTCGGCGGCCTCGACCACCTTGTGGCCGAGTTCCTCGGCAACCAGCACCGCGGTGTCGTGATCGATGCTCTGGTTGATCGTCACCATCACGCCCATCTTGAACAGCGCCTTGACCACGTCGGCACCCTTGATCGCCAGGCGCGCTGCCAGATCGGCCACGGTGATCGTCTCGCCCACGGCCACCTCGCGCACGACCGGCGCGGTCGGTCGCGAGAAGGCATGGCTGCCACCCGAGCGGGTCGGCTCGACCACGCGCGTGCGGGTCTTCTTGCGCCCGGTGCGGCGCGCCGCACCTTCGCGCGACAGGTGCAACTCGTTGCCGAAGTAGCGCGTGCCGCCGGCTTCGTCACCGCCATCGTCCTGCATGCGATGCGAGCCGTGCTTGACGCGCGGACGGTGCGCGGTGTCGCCGCCGTTGCCGCCATCG
>QUBV01000056.1 GCA_014338185.1 Lysobacterales bacterium
TTCGGCGCCGACGACCTCGAGCTATGACTGCCGTTCGTGGAACTCGGGCAACAGCGAGACCTGCTCGATCACCACGGCGCAGGCCGGCACCTACCACGTCATGATCAATGCCTACGCGGCATTCAGCGGCATGAGCCTGACCGGCAGCTACAGCACCGGTGGCGGCGGTGGCGGCACCACGATGAGCAATGGCGTGCCGGTGACCGGCCTGGCCGCGACCTCGGGCAACTGGACCGCCGACTACACGCTGGTGGTGCCGGCGGGTGCGACGAACCTCAAGTTCGCGATGAGCGGCGGCAGCGGCGATGCCGACCTGTACGTGCGCCTCAATGCGGCACCGACCACCTCGAGCTACAGCTGCCGACCGTACCTGACCGGCAACACCGAGAGCTGCAGCTGGGCCGCGCCCACGGCCGGAACCTGGCATGTGAGTGTGCGCGCCTACTCCACGTTCTCGGGAGTGACGGTCACCCCCAGCTACACGCCGTAACCGCAACGAGTGCGCGGCCATGGACGGCCGTCGCCAACCTGCAGGATGCATCCGCAAGGCCACGCGGCCGGGGCAACCCGGCCGCGTCGTTTTCGCCGCGGTGGCCGGCCCGGGACTGGCGCGCGGATGCGGCCCGGGCGCGCTGCGCCGGGTCGGATCAGGCGGGCAACGGCTCGAAGCGGTTGGCGGCGCGATTCTTGCGCACGCGCAGCGGGTCCCAGATCCGCCCGTTCATCGCGATGTACACGCCATCGCCCAGCGTCTGCACCGCGCCCACCGCGCAGCCGATGTTGAACACCGCATCGGTTCCCTTGAACAGCGCCGGATTGAGCGCGCCGGTGAGCACGATCACCTTGCCTGCGATGCCTTGCAGCGCCTGCGCCGTGTCGACCATGGTGTCGGTGCCGTGCGTGACCAGCACGTGGCGGTGGGGTTGGCGCTCGATGGTGGCGCGGATGAGGGCGCGATCGCCCTGGTCCAGGTGCAGGCTGTCCTTGCGCAGCACCGACACCACCTCGAACGAGAACGCCACGCCCAGCGCCTCCAGGATCTCGCCGATCTGCGGCGCGCCGATCTGGAAGGTCGACTTGTCGTCGAAATAGATCTTGTCGATGGTGCCGCCAGTGGTGACGATGGTCAGGTGCTGCATGGGTGGCTCGCGCGGGGCAGGGGATGCGGCAGGTGCCGCATCAGCAATGCACATTGTCGACGAGGCGGCCGAGCGCGTCCATGGGCGTGCTCTCCAGCCGTGACAGGCCGTGCGCCGCGAACACCTCCAGCGCGGCTGCCACGCGCTGGTCGCCATGGCTGGCGGCCCACTGGGCATGGCGCGCCAGCAACCCGGCGGCCGCGCACCGCGCGAGCGTGAGCGCGAAGCCGCGCGCGCCGGCCTGGAGCCGCCCATGCCCGCCGGCCTCGCGGTCGAACCAGCGCTGCGCATCGATCAGCGCCGCCTGCAGCGCCTCGCGTGGCGCTCCGGGTGCAACTCCGGCCAGGCTCCATGCGGCGAGGGTGGCAAGCCCGTCGCTGCCCAGCGCACGCAACACGTCCAGCGCGAGCACGTTGGTGGTGCCTTCCCAGATCGGAAACACCTGCGCGTCGCGCAGCAGCTGGGGGATGCCGGTGTCCTCGATGTAGCCCGAGCCGCCGAACGCCTCGCAGGTCTCCGAGGCGATGCGCACGGCCAGCTTGCCCGTCCACAGCTTGGCCAGCGGCGTGAGCACGCGCAGCACACTGCATTCGGACGCGCTCGCGCTGCCCTGTTCGACCCGGCCGAGCAGGGCCACCACTTCGAAGGTGAGGTGGAATGCCGCCTCGAACTCGGCGGCGAGATGGCCGAGCGTGGCCCGGTGCAGCGGCAGTTCGAGCAGGCCGTGACCGAACGCACGGCGGCGGCGCGCATAGTCGGTGGCCAGTGCCAGGCAATGGCGCATCGTGGCGATCGCACCGACCGCGTTCCAGGTGCGCGAGATGTTGAGCACGGGCGTGATCTGGCGCACGCCACGGGCGAGTTCGCCGACCGGCTCGGCCAGCGTGCCGTCGAGGTGGATCTCCGCGGTGGGCAGTTCGCGCGTGCCGAGCTTGTCCTTGAGCCGGTCGATGCGGATGCCATTCCATGCCCCGTGTGCGTCACGCGTCTCCAGGTAGAACATCGCCAGCGCGTCGCCGCCCGCTCCGGCGCCGGCCGGTCGCGCGAGCGTGAGCGCCATGTCGCCGACCACCGCCGAAACGAACCACTTGCGGCCGTGCAGGCGCCAGCGCCCGTCGCTGTCCAGGCGCGCCTCGGTGTCGCTGTCGCCGACGTCGGAGCCGCCGGCCAGCTCGGTCATCCACTGGCCCGACAACCAAAGCTGCGCAGGGTCGCGCGCGAGCAGGTGCGGCAGCGCGCGTTCGCACAGCGCGGCATTGCCCGAGGCCTTGAGCGCGGTGGCGGTGCCATCGCTCATCGCGAGTGGGCAGGAGTGGAACTGGCTTGCGACGTGGTACAGGTACACGCGCAGGAACTGGTCGATGCGCGCGAACGCGCCGTGGCGCGGCTCATGCCCGGCCGCGACGAAACCATGGCGCGCGGTCAGGGCCGCGCCCTGTTGCCAGGTCGGGGTGGTCTCGATGCGGTCGACGCGCGCGCCCCAGGCGTCCCATTGCACGAGTACGGGCTGGCGTGGTGCAAGGGCGCGCGAGGCCTGCCAGGCGCCCGCGGCATGTTCGCCCAGCGCGTCGAGGTCGGCGTCGATCGTGGCTGCGAGATCGGCCGGCAGCACGCGCGCGATCCACGCCCGCAGCGTGCTGTCGCTGCGATAGGTGTTGGCCAGCTGCGGGGGCGCCTGCTGGAAGTCCATGACCGCCTCCGACGAAACCCGGTCCCGGCACCTTACGCGTGGCCGGTGCGTGGCGGCAAGCGCTTGCTAGAATGCGCGCGCATTGCCGCAACGAGGCGACGATGGACGAGTCCCACCTGCCCGGTACCGCTGCCTACGCGCGCATCCCCGAGCGCAACACCGGTGACAACCTGTTGCGCACCGCGCAGCAGTATCACGTCGCGTTGTCGAGCATGGCCGACACCAAGGCCAACATCATCATCACCGTCGCTTCCATCGTGCTCACGCTGTGCATAGGCCGGCTCGGCGACCCCGAGCTGCGCACCTCGGCCATCGTGCTCGCGGCGTTCTCGCTGCTGGCGCAGCTGCTGGCGATCCTCGCGGTGCTGCCCAAGTACCGGCCGCCGCGCCTGGGCAGCGGTGGCGCGCTGCCGCCGGGTTTCAACCTCATGTTCTTCGGCCACTTTGCCTCGCTCTCGCGCGAGCGCTACCTGGAGGAGATGGCGCGCGTGCTCGTGCCCGACGGCTCGCCCTATGCGACCTGGGTCAACGACCTGTACTCCAACGGCGCCTACCTGGCCAAGCACAAGTATCGCTACCTGCGCTACAGCTACCTGTTTTTCCTCGCCGGATTCCTGCTTGCGAGCGCGGTGCAGGCCTGGCGCCTGATCTGAGCGTGGCCGGCGCACCCGCCAACGTGCGCGCGCTGCTCGCCGCGGCGAGCCTGCGGCTCGACGGCGACGCCGCGCGCAGCGAAGTCGAACTGCTGCTCGCACACGCCTTGGGCACTTCGCGCAGTTGGCTGTATGCATGGCCCGAGCATGTGCCCACGCCAGCGCAGCAGGCGCGCTTCGCCGAATTGGTCGAGGCGCGCGTGCGTGGTGAGCCGGTGGCCTACCTGCTCGGCGAGCGCGAATTCTGGAGCCTGCGGCTGGTGGTGACGCCGGCCGTGCTCATCCCGCGCGCGGATACCGAAGTGCTGGTCGAGCAGGCGCTGGCGCGCCTGCCCGCCGCGACTGCGCTGCAGGTCGCCGACCTTGGCACCGGCTCGGGCGCGGTGGCGCTCGCGATCGCATCCGAGCGCGCGCAGGCACGCGTGCTGGCCACCGATGCGAGCCCCGCCGCGCTCGCGCTCGCGCGACGCAATGCGCACGACCTGCGGCTGGCCAACGTCGAGTTCGCGCAGGGTGACTGGTGCGCGGCACTGGGGTCGCGGCAGTTCGACCTCATCGCTTCCAATCCGCCCTACATCGCCGAGGGCGATCCGCACCTGCTGCAGGGCGACCTGCGCTTCGAACCGCGCGCGGCGCTCGGCTCCGGACCCGATGGCCTGGACGCGATCCGCGCCATCGTGGCGCAGGCGCCGCGGCACCTGCTCGCCGACGGCTGGCTGCTGCTCGAACATGGCTTCGACCAGGCCACCGCGGTACGCGCGTTGCTTGCCGACGCGGGTTACCGCGAGATCGGCAGCGCACGCGACCACGCCGGCCACGAGCGCGTGAGCGGCGCGCGGCGTCCACGCGCCTGAAGCGGAAAGTGTGACCGGTTTGGCAGTGGTGGCGTGCGCGGTTGGGCGCTGCGCGGCGTGAGCAGTGCGCGGATCGGCGCGGCCACGCGCGGCAAGATGCGTTCCCAGATGAGGCCGCGTTGCGGACCTCGCGATGAAGCCACTGAACCCCGAACCGCGTCGCGCGTGAGCGCCACGCACCGGGCCTCGCCAATCAGGCCCGGACTGATCGCCGCACTGGAATGCGGCCAATGGAGTGGCCACGGACGGCCACAGGGACGTCGCCGCCGCGCGCGTCGACGCCAGGACGATCCCGGCAGCGTGCATCGCTTCCCTTCCGGTTTGCTCCGCAGCGCGCAGCCCGCCGCCGCGCGGCACGCCATCGCAATCCGTCCTGCAGGTGTCGACCCGGTCATCGCCCAGGCTGACAAGGCGCGCTGGAACACGGCACCATGGGCCCCCGTTTCCATGGAGCCTCCGGCATGACCGAGCAGGACATCCGTTGCATCCTCGCGATCAGCTTTCTTGCCGCCGATGCCGACGGCCCCACCACCGATGCCGAGCGTGAACAGGTCCGCGCCGCGGCCACCCGCCTGGCCGGCAACGGCATCGATGTCGCCAGCGCCTACCAGGACGTGCTGCTCAAGCGCGTGGATCTTGCCGGTGCCGTGGCGCGCCTGGTGGCGCCCGAGGCGCGCCAGCTCGCCTATGAGCTGGCCGTGGGCGTGTGCAACGTCGATGGCGCCGCGAGCGCGGCCGAGCAGGCCTTCCTGGCCGACCTTGCCACGCGCCTGGGACTGGATGCGGGCCGCAGCGGCGAACAGGCGGCGCAGGCCGCCGCGATCGCCGCTGCCGGCGTACCCATCGCCGCGTCGGCCGCGTCGGCTGTCACCCCGGCGGACGGCACGCTGCGCTCGAACCTGGGCGAGGCCGAACTGGACAAGCTCATCGTCGACGCCGCGATCCTCAACGGCGCACTCGAACTGCTGCCCGAGTCGCTGGCCACGATGGCGATCATTCCGCTGCAGATGCGCATGGTGTATCGGATCGGCCAGTCCTACGGCTATCCGCTCGACCAGGGCCACATCAAGGATTTCCTCGCCACGCTCGGCGTCGGGCTCACCTCGCAGTACATCGAGCAGATCGGGCGCAAGCTGCTGGGCGGCGTGCTCGGCGCGATCGGTGGCGGCCTGCTCGGTGGACTCGGGCGCCAGGCCGCCAGTTCGGGCATGAGCTTTGCGAGTACCTGGGCGCTGGGCCAGGTCGCGCGCCGCTACTACGCGGGTGGGCGCACCCTGTCCGGCCAGATGCTGCGCGAAAGCTTCCAGCAGATGCTGGGCCAGGCGCGCGACCTGCAGGGCAAGCTGCTGCCACAGATGCGCGAACAGGCGCGCACGCTCAATCCGGGCCGAATCGTCGAGATGATCCGCGGCCAGTAGCCCGCATGGACGATCCATGCGGGCCAGGCCGGCCCGCCACCTGCGTGGTGCGCACGGGCAGATGCGCCGCCGATCGGCAGCACCCGCCGCGCGTGCGGCCGGTCCTGGCCCGGTCGGTCCTTCAGAGGTTTACTGCTCGAAGCCGTTGCTGAAGATCACATCGCCCGCGCGTTCAAACGCACCGATGTCGAGCACGCCACTGGCCAGGCGCGGCATCGCGGCACCGACCGCGACCGCGGCGCGCTGCGGCTGGAACGCCGGCGGGAACAGCGCGCCCGGCACCGCATAGCCGGGAATCGGCTGCGGCGCGGGATCGGCCGCATCGACGAGCACGCTGCCCGCCTGCGGGCTGAGGTCGAAGCCGCTGGCGTCGACCAGGCCCGGATCCGTACCCGTGAGCGTGCCGGTCCATTCCGCGGGCACGAAGCTCGCATCGTCGGGTATCCAGTTGTTGCTGCCACCGACCCGGCGGCCATCCGTCCATGCCGCCTCGACCGTGCGCTCCACACGCAGCGTGCCGCCGTTGGGCGCCCACAGCACGTTGTTGTGCGCCTCCACCGCCTGGATGCCGTCGAAGATGCGCAGCACGGTTGCGTCGCTGCCCGAGGTCACCAGGATCGTGTTGTTGAGGAAGCGCACGCGGCCCTTGCTCTGGCCCGAGCCGTCGCCACCGACGCGGATCACCGAACCGAACGCGGGATTGCTGTGCACGATCACATTGCCGACCACGTCCTGGTCCTCGCGCACGAGGTCCTCGTCCCAGCCCGGCTGCTGGGTGTCGGCATCGGGGCCGATCAGTTCCAGTTCGTGGTAGGCGGCGCCCTCGAACCAGTTGTAGTAGACCTCGCTGCGCTCGTGGCGGCTCTTGAGCAGGTTGCCGCCGGTGCCGCCGTGGACATAGTTGTACTGCATGCGGAACACCGAGCCGGGATGCGCGATCTCGTCGCTCTGGATGTACAGCGCATGGCGCGTGGTGCCGCCGCCCGAGCTGTGGATTTCGCTGTACTCGAGCGTGAGCGAGCCCGAGTCGTTGTCGGCGCTGAGGATGCCCTGCGCGGAGCAGTCGTGCACCAGCAGGTCGCGCAGCGTGATGTCGTGGGCGACCACGAACACGCAGCGCGAGCTGCCGCCGGTGATCTCGAAGCCTTCGAGCACCACGTGGTCGGACTGGCGCAGCTCGATCGTGTTGGTGCCGCCGGCCAGGTGCGGCCGCTGACCGTTGACGCGCAGGCCGCGGATCACCACCGGATTGCCGGCGCTGCCACCATCCTCCTCCGGCACCACCACGCCGCCCGCGTAGGTCACGTTGCCGTCGACCTCGACCACGTCACCCGCGCCGAGGTCGACAGCGGCGAACAGGGCGTTGAGCGTGGTGTAGCTGCGCGTCGGGCCGACCTGCCAGGTGGCGGCCTGCGCCGCGGATGCGGCGAGCGCGGCGGCGAGCAGCAGGCCGGGTCTCAGGGAGGATGGCGACATGGGGTGCTCCGGGAGGGTGGCGGGAAGGCGATGATCACCGATCGCGGCTTGGCGCGATGTGAACCCGCTCGTGCTTTGGCGCGGACCCGGCCTGGTACGGCATGGCACGGGCGTCATTCGCGACGCGCCTCACACCTCCAGCGACGCCAGATCGCCCTTGGTTTCGAGCCATTCCTTGCGGTCGCCCGCGCGTTTCTTGGACAGCAGCATGTCCATGACCTTGGCGGTGCCGTCGTCGGCTTCGATGGTGAGCTGGACCAGGCGGCGGGTATCGGGATGGATGGTCGACTCGCGCAGCTGCGCGGGATTCATCTCGCCCAGACCCTTGAAGCGCGTCACGCTGACCGCACCCTTGAGCTTGTCGCGCTCGATGCGTTCGAGCAGCGCGTCGCGCTCGGCCTCGTCCAGGCAATAGAACATCTGCTTGCCCACGTCGACGCGGAACAGCGGCGGCATCGCCACGTACACGTGGCCATCGCCGACCAGGCGCGGAAAATGGCGCAGGAACAGCGCCGACAGCAGCGTGGCGATGTGCAACCCGTCGGAGTCGGCGTCGGCGAGGATGATGACCTTGCCGTAGCGCAGGCCCGACAGGTCGTCCTTGCCCGGATCGCAGCCGATCGCGACCGCGAGGTCATGCACTTCCTGCGAGGACAGCACCTGCCCGGAATCGACTTCCCAGGTGTTGAGGATCTTGCCGCGCAGCGGCAGGATCGCCTGGAAATCCTTGTCGCGTGCCTGGCGCGCGGAGCCGCCGGCCGAATCGCCCTCGACCAGGAACAGCTCGGTGCGCGACAGGTCGCTGGAGGCGCAGTCGGCGAGCTTGCCGGGCAGCGCCGGGCCCTGCGTGATCTTCTTGCGCACGATCTGCTTTTCGGCCTTGAGCCGCAGCGCGGCGCGTTCGATCGCGATCTGCGCGATGCGCTCGCCGATGTCGGTGTGCTGGTTGAGGTACAGCGAGAAACCATCGTGCACCGCGTTTTCGACGAAGCCAGCCGCGTCGCGCGAGGACAGCCGCTCCTTGGTCTGGCCCGAGAACTGCGGGTCGGCCATCTTCAGCGACAGCACGAACGAAAGCCGGTCCCACACATCCTCGGGCGCGAGCTTGATGCCGCGCGGCAGCAGGTTGCGAAACTCGCAGAACTCGCGCAGCGCATTGGTGAGGCCCGAGCGCAGACCGTTGACATGGGTGCCGCCCTGCGCGGTCGGGATGAGGTTGACGTAGCTTTCCTGGGTGAGCTCGCCCTCGGGCAGCCAGGCCAGCGCGAACTCGACCGCGCCGTGATCGCGCGCATGCTGGCCGATGTACAGCTCCGCCGGCACGCGCTCGCCCTCGCCGAGCATCGAGCGCAGGTAGTCGCGCAGGCCATCCTCGTAATGCCATTCGAGCTGTTCGCCGCTGGCCACGTCGGTGAGGCGCACGGTCAGGCCCGCGCACAGCACCGCCTTGGCACGCAGCACGTGCTTGAGGCGCGGCAGGGAGATCTTCGCCGAATCGAAGTACTTTGGGTCGGGCCAGAAGCGCACCGTGGTGCCGGTGGTCTTGCGCGCGACGCTGCCGATGACTTCGAGCGCGCTGGCGCGCTCACCGTCCTTGAACGTCATGCGGTGGATCTGGCCGTCGCGGCGGATGGTGACTTCCAGGCGCTGCGACAGCGCGTTGACCACCGATACGCCCACGCCGTGCAGGCCGCCCGAGAACTGGTAGTTGCGGTTGGAGAACTTGCCGCCCGCGTGCAGCCGCGTGAGGATGAGCTCGACGCCCGGGATCTTCTCCTCGGGGTGGATGTCGACCGGCATGCCGCGCCCGTCGTCGGCCACCTCGATCGAGCCGTCCTCGTGCACGGTGACTTCGATCACGCGCGCATGGCCGGCCAGGGCCTCGTCGACCGAGTTGTCGACGACTTCCTGCACGAGGTGGTTGGGTCGCGCGGTATCGGTGTACATGCCCGGGCGGCGCCTGACCGGGTCGAGGCCGGCCAGCACTTCGATGTCGGCGGCGTTGTAGCGGGAACTCATTGCGGCAACGGGATGTGGCGCGGCGAGGGGCGTGCAGGATGGGCATTCGCCGCGGCAGGGTCAAGCCCGCGCTGTTACGCTGCGCACAGCACACCGGCAGGAGAGCAGGCGATGGCCAGGCAGACCACCCGCAAGCGCGCAGGCGGCGCGCTCGACCGCCACGCCCATGGCGGCTACGCGCGCCTGTTGCGCGCCGCGCAGGCATTGCCGCGCATCCGCGTGGCGGTCGCACACCCGTGCAGCAAGGAGGCCTTGCGAGCGGCGATCGAATCGCGCGATGCGGGCCTGATCGAGCCGGTACTGGTCGGGCCGCGCGCGCGCATCGATGCGATCGCGCGCGGCGCGCGCCTCGCGCTCGGCGGCATCGAGCGCGTCGACACCGAACACAGCCACGCCTCGGCCGCGGCCGCGGTGCAGCTCGCGCGCGAGGGCAAGGTCGCCGCGCTCATGAAGGGCAGTCTGCACACCGACGAACTGCTGCACGCGGTGCTCGATCGCGCGACCGGACTGCGCACCGCGCGGCGCATCTCGCATGCGATGCTCATGGACGTGCCCAACCACCCACGGCCGCTGCTCATCACCGACGCCGCGGTCAACATCGCGCCGACGCTGGCCGACAAGGCCGACATCCTGCAGAACGCGATCGACCTCATGCGCCGGCTCGGCTATGCCGCGCCGAAGGTGGCGATCCTGTCGGCGGTGGAGACCGTCAATCCCGCGATCGCCTCGACCATCGAAGCCGCCGCGCTGTGCAAGATGGTCGATCGCGGCCAGATCAGCGGTGGCATCGTCGACGGTCCGCTCGCGTTCGACAACGCGGTGAGCAGCGAGGCCGCGCGCATCAAGGGCATCGCCTCGCCGGTGGCCGGCTGCGCCGACGTGCTGCTGGTACCCGACCTGGAGTCGGGCAACATGCTCTACAAGCAGCTCGTGTACCTGGCCGGTGCCGACGCGGCCGGCGTGGTGCTCGGCGCGCGCGTGCCGATCATCCTCACCAGTCGCGCCGACAACCTGCGCATCCGCCTCGCCTCGTGCGCGCTGGCGGTGGTGCTGGCCGCGCCCGTGGCACCGGCGGTGCGCGCATGAGTGCGGGCGCGGCG
Organism: Lysobacterales bacterium; assembly: GCA_014338185.1. GTDB lineage: Bacteria > Pseudomonadota > Gammaproteobacteria > Xanthomonadales > Rhodanobacteraceae > Dokdonella_A. The sequence continues at coordinate 10,350 of QUBV01000056.1, forward strand.
CCGCCGCAGCGCGCGATGCTGGTGATCAATGCGGGTTCGTCGAGCCTCAAGTTCGCCTTGTTCGACACCGCAGCCGAGCCGCAGCGAATGGCGGGCGGCAAGGTCGAGCGCATCGGCCAGGGCGCGCGCCTGCTGGCAGCGTGCGGCGACGGTCCACCGCAGGTGCACGAACTCGCCGCGGGCACCGGCCAGGCCGAGGCGCTCGAAGCGGTGCTGGCCTGGCTCGATCGCACGCTGCCGCAACTGCGCCTGGCGATCGTCGGTCATCGCGTGGTGCACGGTGGCATGGATTACCTCGCGCCCACGCGCATCGACGAGGCGGTGCTCGCGCGGCTGGAGCAACTCGATCCGCTCGCGCCGCTGCACCAGCCCTACAACCTGGCCGCGATCCGCCGCCTGCGCGAGCGCGAACCCACGCTGGTGCAGCTCGCGTGCTTCGACACCGCGTTCCACGCGCACTGGCCCGATCGCGCACGGCGCTTCGCCTTGCCGCGGGCGCTGCACGAAGCGGGCGTGCGCCGCTACGGTTTCCACGGCCTGTCCTACGAGTACCTCGTCCATGAGCTGGCGCGCATCGCGCCCGCGGCGCGACGCTGCGTGTTCGCGCATCTGGGCAGTGGCGCCAGCGTGTGCGCGGTGCGCGATGGCGTGTCGGTGGACTGCTCGCTCGGCTTCACCGCGCTCGATGGCCTGCCGATGGGCACACGCTGCGGTCCGCTCGATCCGGGTGTGCCGTTCCACCTGCTGCGCACCAGCGCGCTCGATGCCGCCGCACTGGAGAACCTGCTCTACCACGGCAGCGGCCTGCTCGGCGTATCGGGCCTGTCGGCCGATGTGCGCGACCTGCTGGCCAGCGATACGGTGGCCGCGCGCGAGGCGCTGGACCTGTTCGTGTACCACTGCGCGCGCCAGGTCGCGGCGCTCGGTGTCGCGCTTGGCGGCATCGACGCACTGGTGTTCTCCGGCGGCATCGGCGAACACGCCGCGCCGCTGCGCGCGGCGATCGGCGCGCTGCTCGAATGGCTGGGCGTGCGCGTCGACGCCACGGCCAACGCCGCGCACGCGTGCGAGATCGGCGCGGGCGACAGCGCAGTGCGCGTGTTCGTGATTGCGACCGACGAGGAACGCGTGATCGCGCGCGCCTGCGCGGCGCAGCTGGCGCGGCCGCCCGCGCGCGCATGAACCGCGCGGGAGCCATGGCGCGGCGGTCGTGGCCGGGCGGCGGTACATGGCGCTGGCGCGGGCCGCCGCCGTGCCGCGCCCCCATCGGACTGCGGCAGGACGCAGTCGACGCCCGGGTGCGCGCCGCCGGCCGGGTCGCCACGATGGCGGGGGTGTTTCGGCAACCCGAACCCAGGCGCCGTTTTCCGGTTTCGATCCTGGTCGATCCATGGCAAGGAGCATGACGATGTCACGAGCGTTGCGATGGCCGGTGCTTGCGGTCCCGGTGCTCTGCGCGGGCCTGGTGCTGCTCGCCGGCATCCTGTGGGGCGCGTCGCGCGCGCTCACGCCGACCGCGGCCGAGCGCGCGGCACTGGACTTGTTGCAGGCGCCGGTGGCGGTCAGCGGCAGCAATGCGTTCGCGCGCATGTGGCTGATCGAGTACGAGGTGCCGGAGGCCGAACTGGAGAGCGTGGCCGCGACCGACGCTGCACGCATGCGTGCGGCACTGGCGGCGGCGTCGGGCGAACTCGCGCCCGAGCTGCCCACGCACAGCAGCGCGCTGGGGCGTTACCCGCGCATCGAAGCGGTGGCGGGCGACATCGCCCTGTGCAAGCTGCGCGAGGACGATTGCCTGGCGCACGTGCGCACGCACCGCGCTGCGCTCGCGCAGCGGCTCGCTCGCGAGGCCGCGCTGCTCGCCCGCGTGCGCAGCCTTGCCGGCCATGGCCATTACCGCAGCGCGTTCCCGGCAGCGACCCACACGCCGCTGCCGCCGTTCCAGTGGCTTGCCCTGTCCCACACCCAGGCCGCGCTCGACTTCATCGACGGCCGGCACGCAGCGGCGCTGCACGCGGTATGCCGCGACGTCACGACGTGGCGCCGGCTCGCGAGCCACAGCGACAGCCTCGTGCTGGCGATGGTCGGCGTCGCCGCCATCGATGCCGACGCGCGCCTGTTCGCGCAGATGCTCGCCGAGCTGCCGCTGGATGCGCCATTGCCCGAAACCTGCGCTGGCGCCTTCGATCCCGCCGCCAGTCGTCCCGATCTGTGCATGGCGATGCGGGGTGAGGCGGCCGGTGTGTTCGCGCTGTATGAGCGCATGGCGCAGGTGCCACGGCGGGTTAGTGAGCGGCTGGTGCAGGGCGCGGTGTTCGACGCCCAGCGCAGCAAGGCGCGCTACGCGCTGGCCGTTGCCCCGGTGTGCAGCGCGGCGCTGCGTGCGCAATTGGCCGATGACACACCGCTTGCGCCACCGCCGGGGCGCGGCCGCGCGGATCTCGGATGCATGGGCAATTGGGCAGGCTGCACCCTCGCCGACGTCGCCGCGCCGGAGCCTCTGCGCTATCTCGCACGCGTGCAGGACGCACAGGCGATGCTGGCGACGATCGACACCTTGCTGTGGCTGCGCGGCGAACGCGCGGCCGATGGCATGCGGCCCGAGGCGTTGCGGCACTGGCTGGACGCGCGCGGGCCACGGCGCGCGACCCGCCTCGACCCAGCCGGCCGGCGCATCGGCTTCGTGCTGCGCGACACGTCCAAGGCGTGGTCGGTTCCGCTGCCGGCCTCGCGCCTTGCCGCGGCCGGCTCGGCGGCAGGCAGCCTGGCCGACTGAGGCGCGCTGCGGGCGCCGCGCTCGCCGCGCCGCGGGTGAGCGGGTAGAATGCGACTTTCCGGCAGAAAGTTCCGCCCATGACCCCCCTCATCTTCGTGACCGGCGGCGTGGTGTCCTCGCTTGGCAAGGGCATCGCCGCGGCGTCGCTGGCTGCCATCCTGGAAGCGCGCGGGCTGCGCGTGACCATGATGAAGCTCGATCCCTACATCAACGTCGATCCGGGCACGATGAGCCCGTTCCAGCACGGCGAGGTCTACGTGACCGACGACGGCGCCGAGACCGACCTCGATCTGGGCCACTACGAGCGCTTCGTGCGCACCCGCCTGACCGGCAAGAACTCGATCACCACCGGCAAGATCTATGAAAGCGTGATCGCCAAGGAGCGCCGCGGCGACTACCTCGGCGCGACCGTGCAGGTGATCCCGCACATCACCGATGAGATCAAGCACCGCATCTACGAGGCCACCCAGGGTTACGATGTGGCGCTGGTCGAGATCGGCGGCACCGTCGGCGACATCGAATCGCTGCCGTTCCTCGAGGCGATCCGCCAGATCCGCATCGAGCATGGCGCCGAATTCGCGATGTTCATGCACCTGACCCTGGTGCCGTACATCAAGGTCGCCGGCGAGATCAAGACCAAGCCGACCCAGCACTCGGTCAAGGAACTGCGTTCGATCGGCATCCAGCCCGACGTGCTGGTGTGCCGCTGCGAGCAACCGCTGCCGCAGACCGAGCGGCGCAAGATCGCGCTGTTCACCAACGTGCCCGAAAAGGCCGTGATCAGTGCGATGGACGTCGATGTGATCTACAAGCTGCCGCTGTGGCTGCATGCGCAGAAGCTCGACGAGATCGTGCTCGAACGCCTGCGCCTGGAAGCCAGGCCCGCCGACCTGTCGGAGTGGGAGCGCACGGTCGAGGCGGTCGAGCATCCGCAGGGCGAGGTCGACATCGCGATCGTCGGCAAGTACGTCGAGCACAAGGACGCCTACAAGTCGCTCGGCGAAGCGCTGCGCCATGGCGGCATCAAGCAGAAGACGCGCGTGAACCTGCACTGGCTCGAGTCCGAGGACATCGAGCGCAAGGGCGCCGATCTGCTCAAGGACTACGACGGCATCCTCGTGCCGGGCGGCTTCGGCAAGCGCGGCTTCGAGGGCAAGGTCGCGGCGGTGCGCTACGCGCGCGAGAACCGGATCCCGTACTTCGGCATCTGCTACGGCATGCATGCGGCGGTGGTGGACTTCGCCCGCCACGTGGCGGGCCTGGCCGGGGCCAATTCCAGCGAGAACGACCGCACCTGCGCCGATCCGGTGATCGCGCTCATCACCGAATGGACCACCGGCAGCGGCGAGATCGAAAAGCGCGACGAGGATTCGGACAAGGGCGGCACGATGCGGCTGGGCGCGCAGGAGTGCCGCCTCAAGGCCGGGACGCTGTCGCGCGAACTGTATGGCCAGGACGTGGTGCGCGAGCGCCATCGCCACCGCTACGAGTTCAACAACCGCTACCGCCAGCAGTTCAGGGACCTGGGCCTGGTCATCGCGGGCAAGTCGATGGACGACCTGCTGGTCGAGATCATCGAACTGGCCGACCACCCGTGGTTCATCGCCTGCCAGGCGCATCCGGAATTCACCTCCACGCCGCGCGACGGCCACCCGCTGTTCATCGGCTTCGTGCGCGCGGCGCGTCAGCAGCGCGCGCTGCGCGAGGCGCCGCGCGTGGATGGCGTGGTGCCGCCGCGGATCGGGGCCACCGCATGAAGCTGTGCGGCTTCGAGGTCGGCCTCGACCACCCGCTGTTCCTGATCGCTGGCCCCTGCGTGATCGAGTCGATGCAGTTGCAGCTGGATACCGCGGGCACGCTCAAGCAGATCACCGGTGCGCTCGGCGTCCCGTTCATCTTCAAGTCGAGCTTCGACAAGGCCAACCGCACCTCGGGCACGAGCTTCCGTGGCCCGGGGCTGGAGCAGGGGCTCAAGGTGCTGGCCGAGGTCAAGCGCCAGATCGGCGTGCCCGTGCTCACCGACGTGCACGAGTACACGCCGCTGGACGAGGTCGCCAGCGTGGTCGACGTGCTGCAGACGCCGGCGTTCCTGTGCCGCCAGACCGACTTCATCCACAAGGTGGCGAGCGCGGGCAGGCCGGTCAACCTCAAGAAGGGCCAGTTCCTGTCGCCGTGGGAAATGAAGCACGTCGCGGCCAAGGCCAAGGCGGCCGGCAATGCCGGCATCATGGTCTGCGAGCGCGGCGCGAGCTTCGGCTACAACAACCTCGTCTCCGACATGCGCAGTCTCGTGGTGATGCGCGACACCGGCTGCCCCGTGGTGTTCGACGCCACCCACTCGGTGCAGTTGCCGGGCGGCGCCGACGGCCGCTCGGGCGGCCAGCGCGAATTCGTGCCGGCATTGGCACGCGCCGCGGTCGCGGTCGGCGTCGCGGGCGTGTTCATGGAAACGCACCCGGACCCGGACAAGGCGCTCAGCGACGGCCCCAATGCGTGGCCGCTCGGCAAGATGGAGTCGCTGCTGGCCACGCTGGTCGAACTGGACCGCTGCGTGAAGCAGCGAGGCGTCGCGTGAGGTCCGGCGCTGCGCGATTGTCCATGACCGGTTCCCGTGCGAGTATTACCGTCTGAAATGGGGGTAATACCGTGCGGACGATGATGACGAGCAAGGGGCAGGTGACGATCCCCAAGCGCATCCGCGACGAGTTGGGACTGGTCCCGGGTCAGGCCGTTGAGTTCGCTGCCGGTGCGACGGGCGAGGTCGTGCTGCGCAAGCCGGGCAGGCAGGCGGCCGCGAGCCGCCGCGACCGCTTCGCGCGTGCGCGCGGCGGCGCCACCGTCCAGTGGCACGACACGGATGAGCTCATGACGCTGTTGCGCGGCGATGATTGATGCTGCTCGTCGACACCCACGTGCTGGTGGATCTGTTCGGCAACGATCCGCAGTGGGCCGACTGGTCGGAGCGGCAGTTGCGCACGCAGGCGGCGGTGCACGCCTTGGTCATCGACCCGGCGGTTTACGCCGAGCTTGCCGCCCAGTTCACCGCACCGCGCGAGCTCGATGCGCAGCTGGCGCGACTGCGCATCGAACTGGTGATGCCACCGCGACCGGCGCTGTTCCTGGCCGGCAAGGCGTTCGAGCGCTATCGGCGCCGCGGCGGTACCCGGCACAGCGTGCTGGCGGATTTCCTGATCGGCGCCCACGCCGCGGTGTGTGGCTGGCCGATCCTCACGCGCGACCCGCGGCGCTATCGCGACTGCTTTCCGACCGTCCAGCTCATCACGCCCGAGTCTTTGCCGGACGCCGCGCCATGACGGTCGACACCACCACGCACGTGCACATGCCCAGGATTCCACGTGCCCGTGGGTGCGCGACGGATGCGCGGGAGACCCAGCCGTGATCGCGCCGGACGATTCCGTGGTGCGACTGCTGCGCGAGATCCGCGCGGGACAGCAGGAGCACCTCGAGCTTTATCGCCAGTACACGCAGCGTGCGCTGGAGGCGCAGCAGGCCGCGCTGGCGCTGCAGCGGCGCAACTGGCGCTTGTACCGTATCGTGCTCGGTGTGATGGCATTGCTCATGGCCGCGCTCGCAATCCGCTTTCTTCTCCTGCCCATCTGAACGAGATCCACCCATCATGACTGCGATCACCCAAGTCCACGCGCGCGAGATCCTGGATTCGCGCGGCAATCCCACGCTCGAAGCCGAGGTCACGCTTGCTGATGGCTCGTTCGGCCGCGCCGCGGTGCCGTCGGGCGCATCCACCGGTTCGCGCGAAGCGGTCGAACTGCGTGACGGCGACAAGGCGCGCTACCTCGGCAAGGGCGTGCGCAAGGCCGTCGCCAACGTCAACGGCGCGATCGCCGAGGCGCTCAAGGGTTTCGACGCCGCCGACCAGCGTGGCTTGGACGCGCGGCTGATCGCGCTCGACGGCACGCCCAACAAGGGCCGGCTCGGTGCCAATGCGCTGCTGGGTGTGTCGCTCGCCAACGCGCATGCGCTCGCCGCGTCGAACAGGCTGCCGCTGTGGCGCCACCTCGTCGGCGACGGCGCGGCGCGCCTGCCGGTGCCGATGATGAACATCATCAACGGCGGTGCCCACGCCGACAACAACGTCGACATGCAGGAGTTCATGATCCTGCCGGTCGGCCTGCCCAGCTTCAGCGAGGCGCTGCGCGCCGGCACCGAGGTGTTCCACGCGCTCAAGGGCGTGCTCAAGGGCCGCCGGCTCAACACCGCGGTTGGCGACGAGGGCGGCTTTGCGCCCGACCTGCGCTCCAACGAGGAAGCCATCGAGGTGATCCTTGCCGCGGTCGACAAGGCCGGCTACGCGATCGGCAAGGACATCTGGCTCGGGCTCGACGTGGCCAGTTCCGAGTTCTTCCGTGACGGCGCCTACCATCTCGAAGGCGAGGGCAAGGTGCTCGACAGCACGCAGTTCACCGCGCTGCTCGCGCAGTGGTGCGACCAATACCCGATCCTCACCATCGAGGACGGCATGGCCGAGGGCGACTGGGACGGCTGGAAGCTGCTCACCGACAAGCTCGGCCAGACCGTGCAGCTCGTGGGCGACGACCTGTTCGTGACCAACACCGCGATCCTGCGGCAGGGCATCGAGCGCCACATCGCCAACGCGATCCTCATCAAGGTCAACCAGATCGGCACGCTCACCGAAACACTCGATGCGATCGCGATGGCGCAGGCGGCCAACTACGCCTCGATCATCTCGCACCGCTCGGGCGAGACCGAGGACACCACCATCGCCGACCTTGCGGTGGCGACCGCGGCCACGCAGATCAAGACCGGTTCGCTGTGCCGCTCCGACCGCGTGGCCAAGTACAACCAGTTGCTGCGCATCGAGGAGGCGCTCGGCGGCGCGGCGCGCTATGCCGGGCGGCAGGCGTTCCCGAACCTGCCCTCGTTCAAGGGCTGAGGGCGACGCGACATGCTGCGCTGGGTCGCGCTGCTGCTCGTGGTGTTGCTGGTCGCGCTGCAGGTGCAGCTGTGGACCGGGCACGGCGGCCTGCGCGACCTGTGGCGGCTGCAGCAGAACATCACCGCGCAGAAGCAGGACAACGCCGCGCTGCGCAAGCGCAACGACACGCTCGCGGCCGAGGTCGAGGACCTCAAGCACGGCAGCGAGGCGATCGAGGAACGCGCGCGCGCCGAACTGGGCCTGCTCAAGCCGGGCGAGCTGTTCATCCAGGTGGTCGAGCCGGCGCCCGACCGCGAGCGCGCAGGCCGGCGCGATGAGCCCTGAGGCGCTGTGGTGCGTGGTGCCCGCGGCCGGGCGCGGCGCGCGCTTCGGCGCGGCCATTCCCAAGCAATACACGCTGCTGGCGGGACGGCCGCTGCTCGACTGGACGCTGGCGGCGCTTGCGCGCAGCCACTGCGTGGCCGGCATCATGCTCGTGCTCGCGGCCGATGACGTGCACTGGCGCGCGCGCGCCGAGGTCGAAGGCAAGCCGCTGCTCACCGCGGTCGGCGGCGAAGAGCGCAGCGCTTCGGTGCTGGCCGGCCTGCGGGCGTTGCCCGGCGTGGTTGCGCCCACCGACTTCGTGCTGGTGCACGATGCGGCGCGGCCATGCATCGGCGCGGGCGACATCGAGCGCCTCGTGCAACTCGCGCGGCCCGCGGGCGGCGGCCTGCTCGCGGCGCCGCTGCGCGACACGCTCAAGCGCGCCGACCCGGACGGTCGCGTCGCCGCCACCGAGCCACGCGAGTCACGCTGGCGCGCGCTCACACCGCAGCTGTTCCCGCGCGCCGTGCTCGAACAGGCGCTCGCCAGCGCGCATGCCGCGGGCGTCGCGGTCACCGACGAGGCGATGGCGATGGAACGCGCGGGCCGGCATCCGTTGCTGGTCGAGGGCGCCGAAACCAACCTCAAGGTCACCACGCCCGCCGATCTCGAACTGGCCGCGTTCCTGCTCGCGGGCCGCGCGTCCGGGTGCTGAACCCGCGAGTGTGCGCCACGTCGTGGCAGGTGCGCAGTCCAGGCCGTATGCTGTGGCAGCACCGCCGCGCGTCCATGTCGCGCTGCGGCGCGCTCGTCCATTCCCAGTCGCGAAGCTCGCTCCATGCGCATTGGCCAAGGTTTCGATGTCCACGCGTTCGGCCCCGGTGACTACGTCACGCTCGGTGGCGTACGCATCGCCCACGATCACGGCCTCGTCGCCCATTCCGATGGCGACGTGGTGATCCATGCGCTGTGCGATGCCATGCTCGGCGCGCTCGCGCTCGGTGACATCGGCCAGCATTTTCCACCGGGCGAGGAGCAGTGGCGCAACGCCGACAGCCGGACCTTCCTGCGCCGCTGCGCGGCACTGGTGGCGCAGCACGGCCATGCGCTGGCCAACGCCGACGTGACCGTGGTGTGCGAACGGCCGCGCCTGGCGCCGCACGTGGAGCGCATGCGCGAGGCGCTGGCCGGCGAACTCGGCTGTGCGCTCGATCAGGTGAGCGTCAAGGCCACCACCAGCGAAAAGCTCGGCTTCACCGGCCGCGGCGAGGGCATTGCGGCGAGCGCGGTGGTGCTGTTGCAGCCGCGCGCGGTGGCCGCGCCGGTGACGGGCGAGGACGATGCCGAACTGCACGCCTTCGTGCAGCGCGTCGCCGCCGAGGTCGAGGCCGACGTGGCGCACCCGCTCAGCCAGGGCAAGGTGGCCGCAGGCAGCGCAGCGCGTTCGCGCGAAGGATGAGCCAGGTCCTGCCGCATGCGCACGGCGGTCCGCCGCTGCTGGCCGAGCTGCGCCGCGAGCCGGGCGATTTCCGGGTCGAGGAAGTGCTCGGCTTCGAACCCGACGGCAGCGGCGAGCACGTGCTCGTGTGGATCGAGAAGACCGGTGCCAACACCGATTGGGTCGCGCGCCAGTTCGCGCGCAAGCTCGGCCTGCCGCCCATCGCGATCGGCTATGCCGGGCTCAAGGATCGCCATGCGATCACCCGCCAATACCTGAGCGTGCAGCTGGGCCGGCGCGCCGAGCCCGACTGGCAGGCGCTGGACATCGAAGGCGTGCGCGTGCTCGCGGCCACGCGCCATGCGCGCAAGCTCAAGCGCGGCGCGCATCGCGCCAATCGTTTCCTGATCCGACTGCGCGCGTTGCGGGGCGAGCGCGAGCGCGCGCAGGTGGTGCTCGACGCGATCGCCGCGCATGGCGTGCCCAACTACTTCGGCGAGCAGCGCTTCGGACACGAGGCCGGCAACGTCGACCTCGCGCGCCGGCTGTTCGCGGGTGCGCGGCTGCCGCGCGAGCAACGCGGCATCGTGCTGTCGGCGGCACGCTCGCAGCTGTTCAACGCGGTGCTCGCGCAGCGCGTGCGCGCCGCGAACTGGGACCGCGCCCTCGACGGCGAGGTGTTCATGCTCGCGGGCAGCCACTCGCTGTTCGGGCCGGAACCGCCCGATGCCGCGCTGGCGCAGCGCGTCGCCGACCATGACATCCACCCGACCGGCCCACTGTGGGGGCGCGGCGAGTTGCGCAGCGGCGGCGCGGTGCGCGCAATCGAATCGGCCTGCGCCGAGGCCGAAGCCGACCTCGCCCGCGGCCTGGTCGAGGCCGGACTCGAACAGCAGCGCCGCGCACTGCGCCTGCTGCCGCAGGCACTGCATGCGCAGTGGGAGGCGGACGAACTCGTGCTCGCGTTCGAACTCGAAACGGGCGCATTCGCGACCACCGTGCTGCGCGAACTGGCCTGCTGGCAATGATCGCCACGCGCGGTGGGCCGGTGCCACGCGTCGTGCGGAGCATGTCAGTGGCCTGCGAAGCGACCTCACCCAAGCGGCTGGGTCGGCGCCCGTCATGGCCTGGCCCATGGCCCGGGCCACCTTCGCAGCGGCACCGGGTACGCCCGATCGCAGGTTGCCTGGTGGCGAGACGCCGTGGGTGATCGCGGGATACCCCGTGCCCGCGGATCCGCCCTTGACACTGTGCGGCAATCGTTACTAGCGTCACCGGTACGCAGGAAAAGATCTTGCGCCGCACGACATTCCGGGAACACGACCACAGCACAGGGAGAACGATCATGAATCCGTGCAAGCGTTGGCGCGACCTTTTCAGCACCTTCCTGTTCGCTGGCGCACTGGGTCTGTGCGTGCCCGCCGGCGCCGCCGTACCCGCTGCCGAGCGCCAGGCGCTGGTGAATCTCTACAACAGCACCGACGGCGCCAACTGGGATAGCAACACC
>QUBV01000057.1 GCA_014338185.1 Lysobacterales bacterium
CGCCGCTCGTCGCGATCGGCCACGCACAGCGCGCCGACGCGGCCGAAGTCGCGCGCAATCCGCGCGCGCGCAGCGCGGTGCTGCGCATCGCCGCGCGACGCCAGGAGGCCGCATGAGGCTCGCTGCGGTCCTGGTCCTGTTCGTGCTGCTCATCGCGGTGCTCGCGAGCGCGAGCGCGGTGGTGTACGTGCGCCAGCAGAACCGCGTCGGCTTTGCCGAACTCGCGCGCCTGGGCGTCGAGCGCGACGATCTCAACTTCGAGTACGGCCGCCTGCAACTGGAGCAGGCGACCTGGGCCGACAACAACCGCATCGACCAGATCGCGCGCGAAAAGCTCGGCATGCTCGCGCCCACGCCCGCCACCACCGTGGTGATCAAGCGATGAACGCGCGCGTGCGGCCGGCCCAGGTGCGCACCCGCCTCGCGGTGGTGGGCGGGGTGCTCGGCCTGGCCTGCACCGCGCTCATCGTGCGCGCGGTCGACCTGCAGGTGGTGCGCAAGGATTTCTATCAGGAACAGGGCGACGCGCGTTACCTGCGCGACCTCGCCATCCCGGTGTCGCGCGGCACGATCTTCGACCGCAACGGCGAGCCGCTGGCGGTCTCCACGCCGGTCGATTCGATCTGGGCCAACCCGCAGGAACTGCTCACCCACGCCGACCGCGTCGGTGAACTGGCCACGGCCACCGGACTCGACGAGGACGCGTTGCGGCAGCGCCTGCAGGAGCGCGCGCAGGCGAACAAGGAATTCGTCTACGTCAAGCGCCACCTCAATCCCGACGACGCGCAGGCGGTGCTCAAGCGCGGCATTCCCGGGGTGTACGCGCAGCGCGAGTTCAAGCGCTATTACCCGGCCGGCGAGGTGATGGCGCACGTGCTCGGCTACACCAACATCGACGACCACGGCCAGGAAGGCATCGAGCTGGCGTTCAACGACTGGCTCGCGGGCACGCCCGGCGTCAAGCGCGTGCTGCGCGACCGCAAGGGCCACGAGGTCGAGAACGTGGAACTGCTGCGCGAGGCGCAGCCCGGGCGCGACCTGACCCTGTCGATCGACCGGCGCATCCAGTACCTGGCCTATCGCGAGCTCATGGCGGCGCTGCGCAAGCACAACGCGCGCTCGGGTTCGATGGTGGTGCTCGACGTCGACAGCGGCGAGATCGTCGCGATGGTCAACCTGCCCTCGTACAACCCCAATGCACGCGGCGCGGCGCCGGCCGACCATCGGCGCAACCGCGCGGTCACCGACGTGGTCGAGCCCGGCTCGACGATGAAGGCGGTCACGATCGCGGCGGCACTGGCCAGCGGCAAGTGGAAGCCCGAGAGCAAGGTCGACACCGCGCCGGGCACGTGGAACTTCTACGGCCACACCTTCCACGACACGCGCAACCACGGCGTGCTCGACGTGACCCACGTGATCACCGTGTCGAGCAACATCGGCGCGGCCAAGATCGGTGGCTCGCTGCCGCGCCAGGACATGTACGCGATGTTCCACGCGCTCGGCTTCGGCCAGACCAGCGGCAGCGGCTTCCCGGGCGAGGCGAGCGGCTACCTGCCCATTCCCAAGGACTGGGGGCCGGTCGAGCAGGCCACGATCTCCTATGGCTACGGCCTCAACGTGACCCCGCTGCAGATCGCGCGCGCCTACGCCGCGATCGCCGACGGCGGCATGCTGCACACGCCGACCTTCGTCAAGGGTGGCGGCGAGGAAGGCACGCGGGTGATGGATGCCAAGGTCGCGGCGCAGGTGCTGGCGATGCTGCGCACCGTGGTCGCGCCCGGCGGCACCGCGCCCACCGCGGCGGTGCCCAACTACATCGTCGGCGGCAAGACCGGCACCTCGCACCAGTCCACCGCGGGCGGCTATGCCAATCGCTACGTGTCGCTGTTCACCGGCGTGGTGCCGCTGAGCGACCCGCAGCTGGTCGCGACCGTGGTGATCCACGACGCGGGCAGCAATGCGGCCGGGCTCATCAGCTACGCGGGCGGCTACGTCGCCGCGCCGGTGTTCGCCAAGGTCATGGATGGCGCGCTGCGCCTGCTCGACGTGCCGCCCGACGATGTGAGGAACTGGTACGTCGGCGGCCCGGTCACGCCCGCCAGCGTGGCGCCGGGCGTGCCGCGCGCGGAACCCGATGCGACGGCGCTGGGCAACATGGCCGAGGTGCCCACGCCATGAGCGCCACACCTGGCCGCAGGCTGCCCGCATCGCGCCAGCGTTGGTCCCGCGGCGCGCCCGCGCGCGCCCGCATGCTGTGCCCGTCCGCACTGCGCCGTGCGCGGTGGGCCAGCGCGACGGGAGCGAAGGCATGAACACACGACCTGCGATGAAGCTGCGTGAGCTCCTCGCCGGCCATGCCGACAGCGGCAGCGCGGGCGAGGTGCTGGTGCACGGGCTCGCGCTCGACTCGCGCACGCTGCAACCGGGCGAGGCGTTCGTCGCGCTCGCGGGCAGTCACGTCCACGGCATCGAGTTTGCCCCCGCGGCATCGGCGCGCGGCGCGGCGGCGATCCTCGCCGACGCAACAGGGAGGGCCGCCGCGCGCCCGATGTCCGCGTCCACGGTGCCGGTGCTGTGGATCGAGCAGTTGCGGCAGCGGCTGGGCGCGATCGCCGCGCGCTTCTTCGGCGAGCCGTCGCGCGCGCTCGAGCTGATCGGCGTGACCGGCACCAACGGCAAGACCTCGACGGTGCAGCTCATCGCCCAGGCGCTGCATGGCGCGGGCCGCCGCGTGGCCACCATCGGCACGCTCGGCGCGGGCCTGCACGGTGCGGTGCAGGCGGGCGAACGCACCACGCCCGATGCGATCGAGCTGCAGCGGCTGCTGGCCGGGTTCCGCGACGCCGGCGCGGACACGGTGGCGATGGAGGTGTCCTCGCACGCGCTCGACCAGGGCCGCGTCAACGCGAGCGCGTTCGACGTGGCCGTGTTCACCAACCTCACGCGCGACCACCTCGACTACCACGGCAACATGGCCGCCTACGGCGCGGCCAAGGCGCGCCTGTTCGACTGGCCCGGGCTGCGCGCGGCCGTGATCAACGTCGATGACGACTTCGGCCGCGCACTGGCCGCGCACGTCGCCAGCGCCGGCGCCGCGCGCCTCGTGCGCCACGCCATCGACGACGCGGCGGCCGAGGTGCGCGCGTGCAACATCGAGGCCGGCGCGCATGGCCTGCGTTTCGAACTGATCACGCCCTGGGGCCGCGGCGCGCTGGCCACGCCGCTGCTCGGGCGCTTCAACGTCGCCAATCTGCTCGCGGTCGCGGCCACGCTCGGCGTGCTCGGCCTGGAGTTCGACGCGATCCTCGCCGCGCTGGCCCGGCTGCAGCCGGTCGCGGGCCGCATGAGCCGCCTCGGCGGCGCGGCCGGGCTGCCGCTGGTGGTGGTCGACTACGCGCACACGCCCGACGCGCTGGAGCAGGCGCTGGCCACCCTGCGCGCGCATTGCGCGGGCCTGCTCGTGTGCGTGTTCGGCTGCGGCGGCGAGCGCGACGCGGGCAAGCGGCCGCAGATGGGCGCGATCGCCGAACGCCTGGCCGACCGCGTCATCATCACCGACGACAACCCGCGCGGCGAGGACGGTGGTGCGATCGCGGCCCAGATCCTCGCCGGCATGCACGATGGCGCGCGCGCGCGCATCGAGCGTGATCGCGCCGCAGCCATCGGCGGCGCGATCGCCGCCGCCCGCGCCAACGACATCGTGCTCATCGCAGGCAAGGGCCACGAACCGTACCAGGAGAGCGGCGGCGTGCGCCGCCCGTTCGACGACCTCGCGGTGGCCCGCGCGGCACTGGAGGCGCGCCCATGCTGAGCTGCCGCCTCGCCGAACTCGCCAGCTGGAGCGGCGGCCGCCTGCACGGCGCCGACGTCGCGGTTACCGGCGTCGCCATCGACTCGCGTCAGCTGCAGCCGGGCGCGCTGTTCGTCGCGCTCAAGGGCGAGCGCTACGATGGCCATGACTTCGCCGCCGACGCCAAGGCGCACGGCGCCGCGGCGTTGCTGGTGGAACGCAAGCTCGCGCTCGACCTGCCTCAGCTGGTGGTGGCCGACTGCCAGCGCGCACTGGGCGAGATCGCACGCGCGCTACGCCTGCGCAGCCGTGCGCGCGTGGTCGGCATCACCGGCTCCAACGGCAAGACCACGGTCAAGACGCTGCTCGCGGAAATCCTGTCGCGGCATGGCCGCACCCACGTCAGCGCCGGCAACTTCAACAACGAGATCGGGCTGCCGCTGAGCCTGCTCGCGATGCCCGCCGACACCGACTACGCGGTGCTGGAAATGGGCGCGGGCAAGCCCGGCGACATCGCCTGGCTCGCGCACATCGCCCAGCCCGACGCCGCGCTCGTCAACAACGTCGCGCCTGCCCACCTGCAGCGCATGGGCAGCCTGCAGGGCGTGGCCGAGACCAAGGGCGCGATCTACCGCGCGCTGCCGCCGGACGGGCTCGCGGTGATCAACGCCGACGATAGCTTCGCCGACTACTTCGCGCTGCTCGCCAGCGGCCGGCGCATCCTGCGCTACGGCCTGCTGCGCACCGCCCAGATCAGCGCCGCGCTCGATGCGGACGCGCCCGAATCGGGCCGCTTCCGCCTGCTCACGCCCAGCAGCGGCTGCGCGATCGAGCTGCCGCTGCGCGGCCGCCACAACGTCGCCAATGCGTTGGCCGCCAGTGCGCTCGCGTTCGGTCTCGGCGTGCCGCTGGCGACGATCAAGGCGGGCCTGGAAGGCGCGACGCCGGTGCCGGGCCGGCTCGCGCGCAGCACCCATGCCTCGGGCGCACTGCTGATCGACGACAGCTACAACGCCAATCCCGGTTCCTTCGCGGCCGCGATCGCCACGCTGGCGAGCGAAGCCGGCGAGCGCGTGCTGGTGATGGGCGACATGGCCGAACTGGGCGAGGACGCGCCGCGCCTGCACGGCGAGGTCGGCGCGCTGGCGCGGCGCAGCGGCATCGAGCGCCTGTATGCGGTCGGGCCGCTCGCGCAGCATGCCTGCGAGGCCTTCGGCGCCGGCGCGCGGCATTTCCCCGCGCAGGATGCGCTGGTCGCCGCATTGCGCGAGGAACTGCGCGCGGGCGTGAGCGTGCTGGTCAAGGGCTCGCGGTCCTCGGCGATGGAGCGCGTGCTGCGCGCGCTCGATGCGAATGCTGGCGGCAACGGAGGCAAGCGCCATGCTGCTTGAACTGGCCGACCTGCTGCGCGGACACCTGAGCAGCCTGCACCTGTTCCAGTACCTCACCTTCCGCGCGATCATGGGCGCGCTCACCGCGCTGGCGGTGTCGCTGCTGGCCGGGCCCGCGCTGATCCGCAAGCTGACCGCGCTCAAGGCCGGCCAGGTGGTGCGCGACGACGGTCCGCAGTCGCACCTGTCCAAGGCCGGCACGCCGACCATGGGCGGCTCGCTCATCATCGCCTCGATCGCGGTGGCCACGCTGCTGTGGGCCGATCTGCACAACCGCTACGTGTGGCTCGTGCTCGGCGTGCTGTTCGCATTCGGCGCGATCGGCTTCTACGACGACTACAAGAAGCTCGTGCTCAAGGACAGCCGCGGACTGGCCGCGCGCTGGAAGTACTTCTGGCAGTCGCTGTTCGGCCTGGGCGTGGCGCTGTACCTGTACGCGGGCGCCGACACGCCGGCCGCGACCACGTTCTACCTGCCGATCATCAAGCAGGCGCAGATTCCGCTGGGCAACCTCGCCGGGCTCGCCCACGGCGGCTCGCTGCCGGCCTGGCTCGGCGCCGCCGCGTTCGTGCTGCTCGCCTACCTCATCGTGGTCGGCTTCTCCAACGCGGTGAACCTCACCGACGGCCTCGATGGTCTGGCGATCATGCCGTGCGTGCTGGTGGCCACCGCGCTGGGTGTGTTCGCCTATGTCGCGGGCAACCGCGTGTTCTCCGACTATCTGGGCATTCCCGCGATTCCGGGCGCGGGCGAGCTGGCGATCTTCTGCAGCGCGATGGGTGGCGCCGGCCTCGGCTTCCTGTGGTTCAACACCTATCCGGCCCAGGTGTTCATGGGCGACATCGGCGCGCTCGCGCTGGGCGCCGCGCTCGGTTGCGTGGCGGTGATCGTGCGCCAGGAAGTGGTGCTGCTGATCATGGGCGGCGTGTTCGTGATGGAGACGGTGTCGGTGATGCTGCAGGTGGGCAGCTACAAGCTGCGCGGCAAGCGCATCTTCCGCATGGCGCCGATCCACCACCATTTCGAACTCAAGGGCTGGCCCGAGCCGCGCGTGATCGTGCGCTTCTGGATCATCAGCGTGGTGCTGATGCTCATCGGCCTGGCCACACTCAAGGTGCGCTGACGATGCTGCTGCTCAGCCCCGCCAGCGACCTGCAGGCCCAACGCGTGGATGGCGCGCGCGGCCACTACGACCTCGTGCTGATCCTGGCCGCGTGTGCGCTGGCCAGCCTCGGCGTGGTCATGGTCGGCTCCAGCTCGATCGCGGTGGCCGAGGGCATGCACGTGGGCGCGTTCCACTACCTGCACAAGCACCTTGCGTTCCTCGCGATCGGGCTGTGCGCGGCACTGGTGGCGGCGCGGCTGGAGCTGTCGTGGCTGGAACGCCACGCCCTGCCGCTGCTGCTGCTCGGCGCGGTGCTGCTGCTGCTGGTGTTCGCGCCGGTCATCGGCACGCGCATCAACGGCGCACAGCGCTGGATCCGCCTCGGCCCCTTCGGCTTCCAGTCGGTGGAGGCGGTCAAGATCCTCGTGGTGGTGTACCTGGCGAGCTACCTCGTGCGTCATCGCGACGACGTGCAGGGCACCCTGTCGGGCGTGCTCAAGCCGATCGGGATTGCGTCGCTGTTCGCGGCGCTCCTGCTCGCGCAGCCCGACTTCGGCTCGGCCACGCTGCTCATGGCGGTGGTGCTGGGCATGGTCTGGCTCGGCGGCGCGCGCCTGCGCGACCTTGCGCTGCTGGGCATGGCGGTCACGCCGCTGGTGGGTTGGCTCGCGCTGAGCCAGGACTACCGGGTCAAGCGCCTGACCTCGTTCCTCGATCCATGGGCCGACCCGTTCAAGGACGGCTTCCAGCTGACCCAGGCCCTCATCGCGGTCGGTCGCGGCGAATGGTTCGGCGTGGGGCTGGGCGGCTCGGTGCAGAAGCTGTTCTATCTGCCCGAGGCGCACACCGATTTCATCCTCGCGGTGCTGGCCGAGGAACTCGGCTTCGTCGGCATCCTGTGCGTGCTGCTGCTGTTCGCGCTGCTGATCGGACGCGGTTTCGCGATCGGTATGCGCGCGCTGGAGCAGAACCGCCACTTCGCCGCCTACTGCGCGTTCGGGCTGTCGCTCATGATCGGGCTGCAGGCGCTGGTGTCGATCGGCGTCAACCTCGGCGTGCTGCCGACCAAGGGCCTGACCCTGCCGCTCATCAGCTCGGGCGGTTCGAGCGTGATCATGACCTGCGCCGCGATCGGCCTGCTCGCGCGCGTGAGCTACGAGGTCAGCCGCGCCGACAACGCGATGATGGCGCTGGTGGCGCAGCGCCAGCCGGCGATGGTGCGGCCATGAAGCGTCCGCTCGCCAACCGCGACGGTCCGGTCCTGATCATGGCCGGCGGCACCGGTGGCCACATCTTCCCCGGGCTGGCGGTGGCCGATGAACTGCGCGCGCGCGGCGTGGCCGTGGTCTGGCTCGGTGCGCACGGCGGGCTGGAGACGCGGCTCGTGCCCAAGCACGGGCTCATGCTCGAAACACTGGCGATCGGCGGCCTGCGCGGCAAGGGCCTCATGACCCGCCTGTCGATGCCATGGCGCCTGCTGCGCGCCACCTTCGCCGCGCGTGCGTTGCTGCGCAAGCACGCACCGCGCTGCGTACTGTCGATGGGCGGCTACGCCGCAGCGCCGGGCGGGCTCGCGGCGCAATGGAGCGGCGTGCCGCTGGTGGTGCACGAGCAGAACAGCATCGCCGGCCTCACCAACCGCCTGCTCGCGCGCAAGGCGCAGCGCGTGCTGACCGGCTTCGACCGGGTGTTCGCCAACGCCGAGTGGGTCGGCAATCCGGTGCGCGCCTCGATCGCGGCGATCGCGCCGCCGGCGCAGCGCTATGGCGCGCGCAGTGGCCCGCTGCAACTGCTCGTGCTGGGTGGCAGCCAGGGCGCGCAGAGCCTCAACGTCGCTGTGCCCGAGGTGCTGCGCCGGCGCGGTGCGCGCCTGCCCGTGGTGGTGCGCCATCAGTGCGGCGCGCAGCATTTCGACAAGGCCAAGGCCGCCTACCTCGCGGCCGGCATCGAGGCCGACGTGGTGCCGTTCGAGGACGACATGGCCGCGGCCTATGCGTGGGCCGACCTCGTGATCTGCCGCGCGGGCGCCCTCACGCTGGCCGAGCTGGCCGCGGCGGGCACGCCCTCGATCCTGGTGCCGTTCCCGCATGCGGTGGATGACCACCAGACCCGCAACGCACAGGCGATGGTCGCCGCTGGCGGCGCGCTGCTGGTGGCCGAGGGCGGCGACTTCGTCAAGACGCTGGGCAGTGCGCTCGAACGCCTGAGCGAGCGGCGCCGGCTCGCGGCGATGGGGCAGGCCGCGCGCACGCTGGCCAAACCCGCGGCCGCGCAGCGCATCGCCACGGTATGCCTGGAGGCCGGCGCATGACCCCGGCCCGCCTGCACCAACACGGCGACATCATGCAGGACTTCCGCCGCGTGCATTTCGTGGGCATCGGCGGCGTCGGCATGAGCGGCATCGCCGAGGTGCTGTGCAACCTCGGCTACGCGGTGTCGGGTTCGGACAGGGCCGACAACGCCACCACACGGCGCCTGGCCGCGCTCGGCGCGCGCATCGACCGCGGCCACGATGCGGCCCATGTCGCCGATGCCGACGTGCTGGTGGTGTCGAGCGCGATCCGGCCCGGCAACCCGGAACTGCTGGCCGCGCGCGAGCGCCGCATCCCGATCGTGCCGCGCGCGGAAATGCTCGGCGAGCTCATGCGCTTTCGCCGCGGCATCGCGGTCGCGGGCACCCACGGCAAGACCACCACCACCAGCCTCACCGCGAGCGTGCTGGCCGAGGCCGGGCTCGATCCGACCTTCGTGATCGGCGGTCAGCTCATCGCGGCCGGCGCCAACGCGCGGCTCGGCAGCGGCGAATACCTGGTCGCCGAAGCCGACGAGTCCGACGGCTCGTTCCTGCTGCTGTCGCCGGTGATCGCGATCGTCACCAACATCGACGCCGACCACCTGGAAAACTACGGCGGCGATTTCGAGCGCATGCGCAAGGCCTTCGCCGACTTCCTGCACCGGCTGCCGTTCTACGGCGTGGCGGTGCTGTGCGTGGACGATGCCAACGTCGCCGAGCTCGCGCGCGACACCAATCGCCGCACGCTCACCTACGCGATCGACGAAGCCGCCGACGTGCGTGCGGACGGGCTGCGCCAGCACGCCTTCACCACCGAGTTCACGCTGCACCTGCCGGGCCAGCCGCCGTTGCCGGTGCGGCTCAATCTGCCGGGTCGCCACAACGTGCTCAATGCGCTGGCGGCGTGCGCGGTGGGCTGGCAGCTCGGTGTCGAGCCGGCCGCGATGGTGCGTGCGCTGGCGCATTTCCAGGGCGTGGGCCGGCGCTTCCAGTTGCGCGGCGAACTCGCGCTCGACCGTGGCCATGCACTGCTGGTCGACGACTATGGCCACCACCCGCGCGAGATCGCCGCGGTGTTCGCGGCCGCGCGCGCGGGCTGGCCGCAGCGCCGTCTGGTGGTGGCCTTCCAGCCGCACCGCTACTCGCGCACGCGCGACCTGCTCGACGACTTTGCCAACACCCTGGCCGAGGTCGACGTGCTGCTGCTGACCGAGGTGTACGCGGCTGGCGAGGCGCCGATCGCCAATGCCGACGGACGTGCGCTCGCGCGTGCGGTGCGCGCGCGCGGCAAGGTCGATCCGGTGTTCATCGAGCATCCGCGCGAACTGGCCGGCGCCTTGCCGCCGTTGCTGCGCGACGGCGACCTGCTGGTGCTGCTCGGTGCGGGCGACATCGGCGCGGCCGCGAGCGAGCTGGCGGCGCTGGGTCAGCTCAAGGCAGGAGGTGTTCCATGACGGGCCAGGGCACAGGCGGCGCCGCGGCCGGCAGCGTTGCGGCGCTGCGCATCACCGATGCGGCGGCGTTCGGCCGCGTCGCGGTGGTGATGGGCGGGCAATCGGCCGAGCGCGAGGTGTCGCTGGATTCGGGCCGCAACGTGCTCGCGGCGCTGCGCGCGCGCGGCGTGGATGCGCACGCGGTGGATGGCATTCCCGCGCTGCTGGATGCGCTGCGCGCGGGCCACTACGCGCGCGTGTTCAACATCCTGCACGGCCAGCGCGGCGGTGGCGAGGATGGCGTGCTGCAGGGCGCGCTCGAATCGCTGCGCGTGCCCTACACCGGCTCGGGCGTGCTCGGCTCGGCGCTGTCGATGGACAAGGTGCGCAGCAAGCAGGTGTGGCTGGCCCAGGGCCTGCCCACGCCGCGCTTCGTGGCGCTGCGCCGGCAGCCGGGCAGGAGTACGGCGCATGCGGCCGCCGAGGTCCATGCCGCGGCGCGCGAACTGGGTCTGCCGCTCATCGTCAAGCCCGCCTGCGAGGGCTCCAGCGTGGGCGTGTCGCGCGTGCTGCGCGAGGACGACCTCGACGCCGCCGCGGCACTGGCCGCGCGCTACGGCGGCGACCTGCTGGTCGAGGAGATGATCGTGGGCGACGAACTCACGGTGGCGGTGCTCGACCGGCAAGCCCTGCCGTCGATCCGCATCGTGCCCAAGGGCGAGTTCTACGACTACCACGCCAAGTACGTGGCCGAGGACACCCAGTACCTGTGCCCGGGACTGGACGGCGCGGCCGAAGGGGAGATCCGCGCGCTCGCGCTGGCCGCGTTCGAGGCGGTGGGCTGCAGCGGCTGGGGCCGCGTCGACGTCATGCGCGACCGCGACGGCCGCAACTTCCTGCTCGAGGTCAACACCGCGCCGGGCATGACCAGCCATTCGCTGGTGCCCAAGGCCGCGCGCACCATGGGCATCGACTTCGAGACGCTGTGCTGGCGCGTGCTCGAAACCAGCTTCGCGCGCGAGGCCGAACTGGCCGCCGGGGGCGCGCCATGAACGGCCTGCTCAAGCTCGCGGCGTGGCTGCTCGCGCTGGTGCTGGTGGCGCTGCCGCTGGTGGGCGTGCTGCAGGGCTGGTTCGCGACCGACAGCTGGCCGGTCACGCGCCTGGCGGTGCGCGCCGAGTTCAGCCACGTCAGCGCCGAGCAGATTCGCGCGGCCGCGCAGCCGCACCTGGGCCAGGGTTTCTTCGCGATCCGGCTCGGTCCGCTGCGCGATGCGATCGCGCAGCTGCCTTGGGTCGAGCGGGTCGAGGCGCGCAAGCGCTGGCCCGACACGGTCGACGTGGTGGTGTACGAGCAGCAGCCCTATGCGCACTGGGGCAGCGACCGGCTCATCAACCGCCACGGCGGGTTGTTCACGGTGTCGGCCGCCGATGCCGCCGCGCTGCACGGCCTGCCGCGCCTGGCCGGCCCGGACGAGCGCATCGCCGAGGTGCTGCGCTTCCACGCGCAGTGCCAGCGCGAGTTCGCCGCCAGCGGCATGGCGGTGAACGCGCTCGAACTGTCGCCGCGCGGCAGCTGGCGCATCGGCCTGGCCGCGGGTACGCGCATCGAACTCGGCCGCGAACAGGGCGCCGAGCGCCTGCGCCGCTTCCTCGATGTGTGGCCGCGGCTGGCCGGCCTGCGCGCGCAGGCGCCGGCCACGATCGACCTGCGCTACGCCAACGGCTTTGCGATCAGCTGGCCCGCGGCGAGCGATTCCGGCAGCGGCGAGCCGGCACCGTTGCCGCCGACCCCGGCCGATGCGCGTGCCAGGACCCGCGCCGCCGCGCTCGCGGCCGCCACCGCCACGCCGTCCATCCACCCAATCGCGGGCCTGCTGCCATGAAGACCAAGACCGACAAGAACCTCATCGTCGGCCTCGATGTCGGCACTTCCAAGATCGTTGCGATCGTGGGCGAGCACACGCCGGGCGAGCCGGTCGAGATCATCGGCATCGGCTCGCACGCCGCGCACGGCCTCAAGCGCGGCGTGGTGGTGGACATCGATTCGACCACCCATTCGATCCAGCGCGCGATCGAGGAAGCCGAGCTCATGGCCGGCTGCCAGATCCGCTCGGTGTACGCCTCGATCGCGGGCAGCCACATCCGCGACGAGAACTCGCACGGCACCGCGCCGATCCGCGACCGCGAGGTCAGTGCGGCCGACCTCGACGCGGTGCTCAACTCGGCTTGCGCGATCGCGATCCCGGCCGATCGCAGCGTGCTCTACCGCGAGCCGCAGGAGTACCTCATCGACGGCCAGGAAGGCATCCGCCATCCGATCGGCATGTTCGGCGTGCGCCTCGAAGCCAACGTGCACCTGGTCACCGGCGCCGCGAGCACGATCCAGAACATCAGCAAGTGCATCAACCGCTGCGGCCTGCAGGTCGACGAGCTGCTGCCCGCCGCGGTCGCCTCGGCGCGCGCGGTGCTCACCGCCGACGAGCGCGAACTGGGCGTGTGCATGGTCGACATCGGCGCGGGCACCACCGACATCGCGGTCTACACCCACGGCGCGCTGCGCCACACCGCCTCGCTCGCGATCGGCGGGGATCAGGTCACCGCCGACATCGCCCACCTCATGCGCACGCCCACCGCGCACGCCGAGGAGCTCAAGGTGCGCTACGCCTGCGCGCTGGCGCAGCTCGCGCATGCCGAGGAAACCATCCAGGTGCCGAGCGTGGGCGATCGCCCGCCGCGCCGGCTCGCGCGGCAGAACCTGGCCGAGGCGGTGCAGCCGCGCTACGAGGAGATCTTCGAGATGGTGCAGGCCGATCTGCAGCGCAGCGGCCGCGCCGAATCGGTGCGCGCGGGCATCGTGCTCACCGGCGGCGCCGCGCGCATGGAGGGTGCGCTCGACCTCGCCGAGGAACTGTTCCACATGCCGGTGCGGCTGGGCACGCCGCAGCACGTGACCGGACTCGCCGACGTGGTGGCCAACCCGATGCAGGCGACCGGCGTGGGCCTGCTGCTGTATGGCAGCCGCGGTGGCGCCACGCGCAGCACGGGCAGCGCGGGCAGTGCCGGCGTGGGCGGCCTGTGGGGCCGGATCTCGACCTGGTTCAAGGGTGAGTTTTGACGCGGCCGTGGCGCGGCGCCGGGGTCGGGCGCGGCGGCAGGGCCGGGACGCAGGCAATACGCGCCGGCAGGGAAGGCCGGCACGGGCGACCGAGACGGTCGCACCACGGCGGCACGCCAGCCGCCGTTTGACGGCACGGACCGGGATGGTCACGTGGCTGGGGAAGCAACACACATAACGACAATTGCGGAGGATGGGAGAGATGGCCAGTTTCGAATTCGTGGAAAAGATGGCGCCGAACGCGGTAATCAAGGTCGTCGGCGTGGGTGGTGGTGGCGGCAATGCGGTCAGCCACATGGTGCACGCAGGCATCGAGGGCGTGGATTTCGTGTGCGCCAACACCGATGCGCAGGCGCTCAAGAGCAGCGGTGCCAAGTTCACCCTGCAGCTGGGCGCCAATGTGACCAAGGGCCTCGGCGCGGGCGCCAATCCCGAGGTCGGCCGCCAGGCCGCGCTGGAGGACCGCGAACGCATCGTCGAACTGCTGCAGGGTGCCGACATGGCGTTCATCACCTGCGGCATGGGCGGCGGCACCGGCACCGGCGCCGCGCCGGTGGTGGCGCAGCTGGCCAAGGAGCTGGGCATCCTCACCGTGGCGGTGGTCACCAAGCCGTTCCCGTTCGAGGGCCGGCGGCGCATGCAGGTCGCGCTCAAGGGCATCGAGGACCTCAGCCAGTACTGCGACTCGCTGATCACGGTGCCCAACGAGAAGCTGCTCACCGTGCTCGGCCGTGACGTAACCCTGCTGAGCGCGTTCAAGCAGGCCAACGACGTGCTGCTGGGCGCGGTGCAGGGCATCGCCGACCTCATCACGCGGCCCGGCCTCATCAACGTCGACTTCGCCGACGTGCGCACGGTCATGTCCGAGATGGGCATGGCGATGATGGGCACCGGCACGGCCAACGGCGACGACCGCGCGGTGGCGGCGGCCGAGGCGGCGATCAACAACCCGCTGCTCGACGACGTCAACCTCGCCGGCGCCTGCGGCATCCTCGTCAACGTGACCGCGGGCACCAACCTGACCATGCGCGAGTTCGACGACATCGGCCAGGTCGTGCACGAGTTCGCCAGCGAGGATGCAACCGTGGTGATCGGCACCGCGCTCGATCCCGAGCTCAAGGACGACGTGCGCGTGACCGTGGTGGCGACCGGGCTGAACCGCGCGATCGCGCGCCAGGCGCTGCCGCGCGAGAGCCGCGAGCGCGACAGCGGCGTGCGGCCGCCGATGCGCGTGATCAAGCGCGACGGCACCACCGGCCAGATCGTCGAGGACTACCTCGGCATTCCGGGGCAGGCCGTGCGCGGCACGCCCGAGCCGGTGGCCCAGCCCGACAAGGCCAGCGACTACCTCGACATCCCGGCCTTCCTGCGCCGCCAGGCCGACTGAAGCGGTCGCGCGGCGCCCCGGCGCCGCGCCCGATCCGGCAGGTCCGCTCCCGATGGAGCGGCCGCGGCATCGCTTCCGCCACGCTGCGGCAAATCGTCACTCCGCCGATTCGCGCCGCGCGGTGGTCGCGCCGTCCCGTCCCGCCAGGCTGCCCTGTGGCGTCAGGGCCGCGGCGGGAGTGGGCCGCGGCAGCCGACACATTGTTGCGAATACGCAACAATGTGTCGGCTGCATGCATCGCTTTGCTTTTGCGGTCTCCGGGGCCTGTGCTAACCTCGCGGCGTTTTGTCAGCTCCCGCCCCGGGGTCACACACAAAAAATGATCAGGCAACGCACGCTCAAGAACACCATCAGAGCGACAGGCGTAGGTCTCCACACGGGCGACAAGGTATACATGACCTTGCGACCGGCAGCGGTCGACACCGGCATCGTATTCCGCCGTGTCGACCTCGCCGAACCGGTCGAGATCCGTTCCTGTTGCGAAAACGTCGGCGACACCCGCCTTTCCACCACGCTCACCAAGGGCGAGGTGCGCATCGCCACGGTCGAGCACCTGCTGTCGGCGATGGCCGGGCTGGGCATCGACAATGCCTATGTCGACCTGTCGGCGCCGGAAGTGCCGATCATGGACGGCAGCGCCGGCCCGTTCGTGTTCCTGCTGCAGTCGGCCGGGATCGAGGAACAGGCCAAGGCCAAGCGCTTCATTCGCATCAAGAAGCCGGTCACCGTGCGTGACGGCGATAAGTGGGCGCGGTTCGAGCCGTTCGACGGGTTCAAGGTCGGTTTCTCGATCGACTTCAACCACCCGATGTTCACCAAGCGCACCTCGACCAGCGAGATCGACTTCTCGACCACCTCGTTCGTCAAGGAAGTCAGCCGTGCGCGCACGTTCGGCTTCATGCGCGACATCGAGTACCTGCGCGAGCGCAATCTCGCACTGGGCGGCTCGATGGACAACGCGATCGTGCTCGACGACTATCGCGTGCTCAACGAGGACGGCCTGCGGTACGAGGACGAGTTCGTCAAGCACAAGATCCTCGATGCGATCGGCGACCTGTACCTGCTGGGCCATAGCCTGATTGGCGCGTTCTATGGCTACAAGTCCGGTCACGAGCTCAACAACAAGCTGTTGCGAACCCTGCTGGCCGACGCGGCGGCATGGGAAGAGGTGAGTTTCGAGGACGAGTCCTCGGCCCCGATCTCCTACGTCCATCCGGCGCAGGCGGTCTGAAGGATTTCGCGGGCCTGCCGCAGGGCGGGCCCGGCATGGATGAGCGGCGCGCAGACGCCGCGGCTGGAAATGTCCGAATCGGCACCGGCGTCACGGAAACGGGGGCGCTCAGTGTGGTTCGCTGTCGGCGCAGGAGGCGATGTCGAGCAACACGGCCCGCAGTTGCGGGTCACTGAGGACTGCCGCGGTTGCGCGCAGATGGCGCGCGGTGGTGGCAGATAGCGGTATCGGCTTTGTCGGGTTCGGGGGAACGGTCGGCAAAGGCGCCACCTTCACGGCAAATCGTTCGATCGTTTCGCCGAGTGCGAGGCGGGCTTCGGCCAACAGCGTCGTCTGTTGCAGGCGCAGTCGGCTGGCCCAGATCGGGCTGGATGCCAGGAAGACCAGTCGTCCGTTGCGGACGTCGGCCAGACGCGTCTGGCGCGCCGTCGCAGCGGGCAACAAACGGCGCAGTCGTTGGTCAAGCACATCCAGGGCGCGCGCGCGTTGGGCGAGCACGTCGAGGGTGACGCACTGCATCGCCGGACGGGGTCCGTCGGTGCTGGCACCACGGCTGCGGTTTGGCGACACCACGATCACGAATCCGGTACGGGCATGAACATCATTATCGTCCGCAACGCATCCACCCCGCCATGGCGCATCGACCTCAATGTGCGCGATGGCCGTGCCTGGCTCATCGGTGCAGCCTGCCTCGTCGCCAGCCTGCTGCTGGGCGTGGGCGTGGCGCTGGGGACCTGGCTGGGCACCTCCCGCTCGCATGAACTGCGCGCACTGGCCTCGATGCGCGCGCTGCTCAACCAGCAGCGCCACGCGCTCGAGGCGCTGGCCGTCGAATCGCGCAATGACGTCGATGCGCTGTCGCTGCAGCTGGGCCAATTGCGCGCCCAGGCCACGCGCCTCAACGCGCTGGGCGAGCGCCTGACCCAGATCGGCAAGCTCGACGATGGCGAGTTCGACTTCGCCGGCGAGCCGGCGATGGGTGGTCCGGAAGATGCGCTGGTCGGCGCGGCGGCGCCGCTGCCGCTGCAGGCGGGCATCGACGGCCTGCGCGCCGAATTCGAGGCGCAACAGGCCCAGCTCGACATGCTCGAACTGCTGCTGCGCGACCAGAAGATCGACCGTTCGCTGCTGCCAACCGGCATGCCGGTCGCGCAGGGTTACATTTCCTCGGGTTTCGGCGGCCGTGCCGACCCCTTCGACGGCCACCAGGCCACCCACCTCGGCGTGGACTTCTCGGCGCCCGCGGGCACCGCGGTGCTCGCGGTGGCCGACGGCATGGTCACCTTCGTCGGCGTGCGCAACGGTTATGGCAACGTGGTCGAGATCGACCATGGCAATGGCTACGTGACGCGCTACGCGCACAATTCCAGCGTCACCGTGGCCGAGGGCGCGCGCGTGCATGCGGGCGAGACGATCGCCAAGGTCGGCTCGACCGGTCGTTCCACCGGCAACCATTGCCATTTCGAGGTCTGGCACAACGGTCGCGCGGTCAATCCGATGGCCTACGTCAAGAACGCGCGGGTCAACCGGACCTGATCCCACGGGTCGCGGCGAGTGCCGTGGCCCGCGCCCGGGATTCCGACCGCGGGTGCTTGAAAGCCCGCCGCGATCACCCATTTCTTTGTGTTCCGGCCCGCGCGCCGTATCATCGACGGCTTGGCCTGGCGACACCCCTCCTGCGTGAGTGGCAGCGGTCGGTGTAGTGCGCGCGTACGCGCCGCCTGGTCCGGGTGCGCCGTCGCCGGCGCGCGCGGGCGTTGCCCCTTTCCATCCAGACTCGAAGACCCTGCATGTTCAACACTGTCCTGACGCGCATTTTCGGCAGTCGCAACGAACGCGTGCTGCGCCAACTCGCCAAGTCGGTGGCGCGCATCAATGCGCTGGAAGCCTCGCTCACGGCGTTGACCGACGCCGAGCTCGGCGCCAAGACCGCCGAATTCAAGCAACGCCTGGCCGACGGCGCGAGCCTGGACAGCCTGCTGCCCGAGGCGTTCGCGACCGTGCGCGAAGCCTCGCGCCGCGTGCTGGAGATGCGCCACCACGACGTGCAGCTCATCGGCGGCATGGTGCTGCACATGGGCAAGATCGCCGAGATGCGCACCGGCGAGGGCAAGACGCTGGTGGCGACGCTGCCGGTGTACCTCAACGCGCTGACCGGCAAGGGCGTGCACGTGGTCACCGTCAACGACTACCTCGCCAAGCGCGACGCGGCCTGGATGGGCAAGATCTACAACTTCCTGGGCATGAGCGTGGGCGTGGTGTGGCCGGGCATGGACCATGGCGACAAGCGTGCCGCCTATGCAGCCGACATCACCTACGGCACCAACAACGAGTTCGGCTTCGACTACCTGCGCGACAACATGGCGCTGTCGCCCGAACAGCGCTACCAGCGCGGCCTCAACTACGCGATCGTCGACGAGGTCGATTCGATCCTCATCGACGAGGCCCGCACGCCGCTGATCATTTCCGGCCCGTCCGACGAGTCGCCGCAGCTGTACGTCAAGGTCAACCGCATCGTGCCGCGCATGACGCGCCAGGAGCGTGAGCCCAAGCGCGACGAGCCACCGGTGCCGGGCGACTTCTGGGTCGACGAGAAGCAGAAGCAGGTGTACCTGTCGGAAGAGGGCATGGAGCACGCCGAGCAGGAACTGCGCGCCGAAGGCATCATCGGCGCCGACGAGAGCCTGTACGACTCGCAGCACATCGCGGTGGTGCACCACCTCAACGCGGCGCTGCGCGCGCACGCGATCTACCAGCGCGACGTCGACTACATCGTGCGCGACGGCGAGGTCATCATCGTCGACGAGTTCACCGGCCGCACGCTGCCCGGGCGGCGCTGGTCCGAAGGCCTGCACCAGGCGGTCGAGGCCAAGGAAGGCGTGCCGATCCAGCGCGAGAACCAGACGCTGGCCTCGATCACGTTCCAGAACCTGTTCCGCATGTACAAGAAGCTGTCCGGCATGACCGGCACGGCCGACACCGAAGCCTACGAGTTCCAGTCGATCTACGGGCTCGAAGTGGTGGTCATCCCCACCCACAAGCCGATGGTGCGCAAGGACGAGCCCGACGTGATCTTCCTGCGCACCGGGCCCAAGTTCGAAGCGATCGTCGAGGACATCAAGGACAGCCACCAGCGCGGCCAGCCGGTACTGGTCGGCACCGCCTCGATCGACATGTCCGAGCTGCTGGCCGGGATGCTGAGCAAGCAGGGCGTTCCGCACGAGGTGCTCAACGCCAAGCAGCACGAGCGCGAGGCGCACATCGTGGCCCAGGCCGGGCGTCCCGGCGCGATCACGATCGCCACCAACATGGCCGGTCGCGGCACCGACATCGTGCTCGGCGGCAGCCTCGATGCCGAGCTCAACGCGCTGCCCGAAGACGCACCCGCCAGCGAGCGCGAGCGCATCAAGGCGCAATGGCAGCAGCGCCACGACGAGGTCGTGGCACTGGGCGGCCTGCGCATCGTCGGCACCGAGCGCCATGAGTCGCGCCGCATCGACAACCAGCTGCGCGGCCGCTCCGGCCGCCAGGGCGATCCGGGATCGAGCCGCTTCTACCTGTCGCTCGAAGACAACCTCATCCGCATCTTCATGGGCGAGGGTGTCGCGCGCATGATGCGCCTGTTCGGCATGAAGGAGAACGATGCGATCCAGGATCGCATGGTCAGCCGCCAGATCGAAAAGGCGCAGCGCAAGGTCGAGGCGCACAACTTCGACATCCGCAAGCACCTGCTCGAGTTCGACGACACCGCCAACGACCAGCGCAAGGTCATCTACGAGCAGCGCAACGAGCTGCTCGACAGCGACAACATCGCCGACATGATCGCCTCGATCCGCGACGACGTGGTGGCGGATTTCGTGCACCGCTTCGTGCCGCCCGACTCGGTCGACGAGCGCTGGAACATCGCCGGCCTGCAGGCCGGGCTCGCCGCCGAGTTCGGCCTGCAGACCGACCTGCAGCGCTGGATCGAGGAGCAGACCGAAGTCGGTGCCGGCGACGTGCTCGGCCACGTGCAGGGCCTGGTCGAGCGCGTGTTCCGCGAAAAGGAAGCGCTGCTCGGCAGCGAGACCATGCGCGGGCTGGAGAAGCACGTGATGCTGTCGGTGCTCGACAACGTGTGGAAGGAGCACCTGTCGAGCATGGACTACCTGCGCCAGGGCATCTACCTGCGCGGTTATGCGCAGAAGCAGCCCAAGCAGGAGTTCCAGCGCGAGGCGTTCGAGCTGTTCCAGGCCATGCTCGGCCGGGTCAAGTTCGAGGTGGTGCAACTGCTCGCCCGCGTGCGCATCCGCAGCGAGGACGAGGTCGAGGCGATGGAGGCGCAGCAGCGCCGCCAGGCCGAGGCACAGGCGCGTGCGATGCAGTTCCAGCATGCCGACGCGGCCCCGGTGGGCGAGGCCGACGCCGGCGGCGACGGCAGTGCCGAGCCGTTCGCGCAGGCGCCGGTGGCGCAACGGCCGGTGCACCGCGACGAGCCCAAGGTCGGGCGCAACGATCCGTGCCCGTGCGGCTCGGGCAAGAAATACAAGCAATGCCACGGCAAGCTCGCCTGAGCGCGGGCGGAGCCGCGCGCGTCGCGCCGCGAGGGGCGTGAATGGCCAACGCCGTGGCGCCCCTGCATGTCGTCGCCGGCGTCATCCATGACGCGCAGGCGCGCGTGCTGCTCGCGCAGCGGCCACCCGGCCGCCATCTTGCCGGCCAATGGGAGTTTCCCGGCGGCAAGTGCGACGCGGGCGAAGCCGCGGTCGACGCGCTCGCGCGCGAACTGCGCGAGGAACTGGGCATCACCGTCGAGTCGGCGCGGCCGCTGATCCGGGTGCCGCATGCCTATGCCGAGCATGCGATCGTGCTCGACGTGTGGCAGGTGACCGCGTGGTCGGGACGGCCCGCTCCGCGCGAGGGCCAGCGCCTGGCCTGGGTCGATCCCGCCGAACTGGCGCGCGTGCCGATGCCCGCGGCCGACCGTCCCGTGATCGGCGCGCTGCGCCTGCCCGCGCGCTGCCTCGTCACGCCCGCACACGCACCCGAACAGGCTGCCGACGTGCTCGCCGGGATCGAGCGTGCGTGCCGGCGCGGTGTGGGCATGATCCGCCTGCACCAACCGCACTGGCCGCTGCCGCAGCTTGCGGCGTTGGCGCGCCAGGCGCTCGCGTCGTGCCGCGAGCGGCAGGTGCTGCTGCTGCTCGACGACGACGCGCGGCTGGCCGCGGTGCTCGGCCTCGACGGCGCGCACCTGGCGGCCGCCGCGACCGGCGCGCAGCGCGCGCTGCCGCCCGGGCGCTGGTTCGGCGTGGCCTGCCATGACGCCGACGACCTGGCCCACGCGGTCGCCATCGGCGCCGACTTCGCCACGCTCGCGCCGCTGTACGAATCGCCCGCGTGGCCGCAGCGGCCCGCGCTGGGCTGGGAACGGTTCGAGGAACTCGTGGCCGAGGTGCCGATCCCGGTGTACGCCTGTGGCGGGCTCGAGGCCGACGATCTCGACGCGGCGCAGATGGCCGGCGCGCAGGGCATCGCGGCCAGCCGCGCACTGTGGTGAG
>QUBV01000109.1 GCA_014338185.1 Lysobacterales bacterium
CAGCGCGCGCGGCCCTCGCCCTGAGCGCCGGCGCGCTCAGGGCGCCGCGCCAGCACCCGACGCGGACGTGCGCACGCGCGTGCAGGTGATCGGGTTCGGCCGCGCGCGCGCCGATTGCGGTTCACCGCCGCGCCCGCGGGCATCCGTCCGGCGGCCGCGGCCGGGTCCAGCTGCGGCACGCGGCCGGTTCGCGCGATGCACACGATGCGGCCGCTGCGCCGCGCAGCGGCCTACAGGTTCTGGTAGTTCGGCCCGCTGCCGCCTTCGGGCGTGGTCCAAGTGATGTTCTCGTACGGGTCCTTGATGTCGCAGGTCTTGCAGTGCACGCAATTGGCGGCGTTGATCTGCAGGCGCCGGCCCGCGGCGTCGTCGACCATCTCGTACACGCTGGCCGGGCAGAAGCGCGTACAGGGATTGGCGTATTCGACCGTGCAACGCGTCACGCACAGGTCGGTGTCGGCCACCTTGAGGTGGATCGGCTGGTCCTCGTCGTGCTGGGTCGCCGCGAAATACACGCCCGCGAGGCGATCGCGCGGCGCGAGCGTGCGTTCGACATAGGGCGGCTGCTCGGCCGACGGCGCACTGGGGCCGGGCTGCTGCGCCGCGAGTGCGGCATCGAGCTTGTGCAGGCTCGACCAGTCGGCGTGGTTGCGCAGCGTCCAGGGTGACAGGCCCGCGGTCACGGTTTCCCAACCCGCGTTGACCAATCCCGGCCACAGGCCCTTGTGGAAGCCGGGACGGATGTTGCGCACCTTGCGCAGCTCGGCGGCCACGCGCGAGCCGCGCAGCAACGCATCCCAGCCCGCGCTGCCGCCCGTGCGCGCGACGTGCTCGGCCGCGAGCATGCCCGAGCGCAGGGCCTGGTGCGTGCCCTT
Source organism: Lysobacterales bacterium (assembly GCA_014338185.1). Lineage (GTDB taxonomy): Bacteria > Pseudomonadota > Gammaproteobacteria > Xanthomonadales > Rhodanobacteraceae > Dokdonella_A. The sequence goes on from QUBV01000109.1 coordinate 876, forward strand.
GATCTTGGGCACGTTCATGAGCCCGGCCGCATCGCCGATCAGCAGCGCGCCGGGCATTTCCAGCCGCGGCAGCGACTGCCAGCCGCCTTCGATCAGCGCCCGCGCGCCGGCCGACACGATGCTGCCGCCTTCGAGCAGCGGCTTGAGCAGCGGATGGTGCTTGAGCTGCTGGAACGCTTCCCACGGCCGAAACAGCGGATCGGCGTAGTCGAGCCCGGCCACGAAGCCGATCGCCACGCGGTCCTGGTCGAGGTGGTAGACGAAGCTGCCGCCGTAGGTCGCGTGGTTGAGCGGCCAGCCCAGCGTGTGCATGACCGTGCCGGGCCTGGCGCGACCGGCCGGCAGTTGCCACAGCTCCTTGATGCCGATGCCGTAGGTTTGCGGGTCGCAGTCGGCATCGAGCCGGTAGCGGGCGATGAGCAGCTTGCTGAGCGAGCCGCGGCAGCCTTCGGCCAGCACGGTGGTGGTGGCCTTGATGTCGATGCCCTGGGTGTAGCCGGGCTTGTGCGAACCGTCCCTGGCCACGCCCATGTCGCCGATGCGCACGCCGCACACCGCGCCGCGTGCGTCGAACAGCGGCTCGGCGGCGGCGAAGCCCGGGTAGATCTCCACGCCGAGCGCCTCGGCCTGCGGCGCCAGCCATGCGCACAGCGCGCCGAGCGAGACGATGTAGTTGCCGTGGTTGTGCATCTGCGGCGGCGTGAGCGGCGAGCGCAGCGCGCGCCCGGCATCGCGCAGCCACCAGAACTCGTCGCGCGTGACCGGCACGCACACCGGCGGCGGGTTCTTGCCCCAGTCGGGCAGCAGTTCGTTGAGCGGCTCGGGCTCGATCACCGCGCCCGACAGGATCTGTGCGCCGACGGTCGAGGCCTTTTCGATCACACACACCGACAGCTCGGGCTTGACCTGCTTGAGGCGGATCGCGAACGCGAGTCCGGCCGGTCCCGCGCCGACCACGACGACGTCGTACTGCATGGTGTCGCGTTCGCTCATCGCGCGCTCCGTGGTTGCCATGGCCATCGGCCGGATTGTCGGCGTTCGCGGCCGGGGCGGCAACGCCGCGCGCGTGCGCGCGGCGCGGTGCGGGCATAATCGACCGATCGGATCGACCCGTGGGCAAGGCATCGGCATGAGCTTGAGCGACAACGAACTGCGCGGCGGCGCCGCGATCCAGCAACTGCACTGGCTTGCCGCCGGGCAGGTCGACAGCGCGGGCCTGCTGCGCGCGTACGAGGCGGCCATCGCGCGCGACAACGGCAGGCTCAACGCGTTCCTCGCGCTCGCCGACGATGCCGCGCAACAGGCCGCCGCCAGCGACGCGCGTCGCCGCGCCAACACCATCGGCCGTCTCGATGGCCTCGTCGTCGCGGTCAAGGACAATCTCGACGTGGCCGGCCTGCCGACCACGGCCGGCCTGCCGGCGCGGCGCGCGCGCGTGGCCGCGGCCGATGCCAGCGCCGTGGCCCGCTTGCGCGCGGCCGGCGCGGTCATGCCGGGCGGATTGGCGAACACGATCTCGGCCATCGGGGCTCCTTTCCTCTGGAGCCCGCAGTCTAGTCGCGATGCCAGGCGACCGTCCCGGTCAGGAACCCCCAACCCACCGGGGAACCGAACGGCAGGTGCATCAGGCGCTCGATGACGCGGCACGGGCTGTCC
>QUBV01000058.1 GCA_014338185.1 Lysobacterales bacterium
AGGCGCTGTCGCTGGCGACCTCGATCGTGTAACCCTCGGCCGCCGGATCACTGGCCCAGCTGAAGGTCGGGCTGCGTGGCGTGCCGGTGGCGCCGTCGGTCGGAGCGTTCAACGCTGGATCGACCGGAATGCCGACGCTGACCTGCAGGGCCACGCTGATGCCATGGCTGATCGGGGTGCCGCCGGTGGTGGCGCCGTTCACGGCAATGGTGTAGCTGCCACGTGCGAGGCTTGCGGTATTGCCGATCGAGAGCAGGCTGGTCGCCGCCGGATCGGTCGGCGTGACCGGATTGACACTGAAGCCGGCCGTGCTGGCACCCGGCAGCGGGCCGGTGCCCAGCGTGACCGCGTCGGTGAGGCCGTACAGGCTGCGCACACCGATGCTGTAGTCGGCATTGCTGCCGGCGCAGATCGCGAGCGTGTTCGGCGTGGCACTCAGTGCGAAATCCGGACCGTTGCTGATGCCGGTGGCGGCGAGCGCAAACTTCTGCGGGCCGCTGGGCACGTTGATGCCGCGCACGCGGATCTCGTAGGCGCCTGCCGCGGGTGCGTCGAACTGGATGCGCTGCAGTGTATTGATCGCGTCGTAGTTCGAGGTGGCCGTGCTCTGGGTTGGATTGGCGTTGTTGACGTTGTAGCCCGCGGGGAGCTTCTGCGTCCAGACATCGCCATTGGGTGCCTGCACCTCGAGCCGCAGCGAGTTCACCGTGGCCGGGCTGGCGTTGATCGCACCGGCCGCGTCGCTCCAGGTCAGCACCACGGTGAAGCGCTGGCCGCCTGACGCGTTGAGCTGGAAGCTGGCCACGTCACCGGTCTGCAGGCCGGTGTCCTCGTCGTGAATGAACAGCTTGCCCGCATCACCGCTGAAGTACAGCGAATCGTCGAGCAGAATGCGGCCGAAGCCCTGGGCCTGGCCCGGGTTCGCGCCCGCGCCGGAGCCGGTCATCTTGAACGCGCCTGCAGCCATGATGGCCTTGACCAGCGCACCCGACGGATCGGGGATCGCATCGGCGGGGTTGGCGGTGCCGCTCGGGTAGAACCCGCGCGCGAGGTAGTCGCGCACCAGCGCCGCATTGCCTGCCGCGGTCGGCGTAGCCATCGAGGTGCCGCTCATCGACGTGGTGCCCGACGTGGTGCGCGAAGCCGAAACGATGCTGCTGCCCTGTGCGTCGAGGTCGGGCTTGGTGCGGCTGTCCAGCGTTGGGCCACGCGAGGAGAAGCTTGCCATCGCATTGGCGCCGGTGCCGCGGTTGGAAGCGCCGATCGTGAGCACGTTCTTGGCATTGCCCGGACTGCCCACGTTGTTGCCGTTGGGGCAGGCGGTGGCGTCGTTGCCGGCCGCGAACACCACCAGCAGGTCGTCGCGGTCGCGCATCACGCGGTCGGCGTCGCGCGCGAACTCGTCATACGGCACGGTGCAGCCTGAGATGCAGGCGCCGAACTGGTCAGTGCAGCCGCCGCCCCAGGAATTGCTGTGGATGCGCGCACCGTTCTGGTAGGCGGTGTCGGCCGCGTGGTAGGCGGTGCCGCCCATGGTGTTGAGGTAGGCGAGGTTGCCGCCGCTTTCCTGCATCACGAGCTTGGCATAGGGCGCCATGCCCACGAGATTGCTGGTGCCGCTGGGTGCGGGCGTGTTGGAGCAGTCGGTACCCGGATTGATGCCGTTGTCATTGCCGAAGATCGAGCCGGCGACGTGGGTGCCGTGGCCATGGTTGTCATCCCAGCTCGATCCGGACAGGCCCGACCACTTGTAGTAGGCGATGACCTTGCGCGCATTGAGGTTGGGTGAGGCGATCGGCGGGCAGGACGCGCCGGTGGTGCACACGTCGATCGGCGGCGGTTGGCTCGCGTCCGCGAACGCGATGTTGTCCATCCACAGGCCGGTGTCGAGTTCGCCGATGATCTGGCCGCAGCCATACAGGCCCTTGTTCCAGATCGAGTACAGCGGCGCAGGTGAGTTGACATTGCTCTGGTGCAACCAGTGGCCTTGCGAATTGAGCGCGCGCATCGGCTTGTGGAAGCCCACCGCGAGCACGTCCTCGCGCAAGGCCAGTTGTTCCACGGCTGCCGCGAGCTGTGCCCGCGCGAAGCTGGCGCGCACGCGCGTCTCGCCGCCGGAGTCGAGCACCTGCACCGAGCCGAGCCCCGCGATCGCGGCGATGCTGCCGCGCACGGCCGCGGGCGCGGCCTGGGTGTCGAGCGCGACGTCGATCATGTCGATGCCCAGGCCATCGACGATGCCGCCGTTCTTGAGCTCGTTGTAGATGTTGGGATCGACCTTGAGCGCGGGCATCAGCGGGCCGCTCCAGACCACGCCGTGGATGCCGCGCATCGCCGCGTCCAGGTGCGCCGGCATGCGCACGATGTAGGCGTAGTAGGGCGCGTAGTCGAGGATGGTGGCGCCGGCTGCCTCGACCGCGGCGCGCTGCGGCGGGGTGATCGGTCCGTCGAACTTGACCAGGCGCAGCGTCGAATCCTTGACTGCGCCCAGCGAGAGCAGGTTGTCCAGCACCGCGGCGGCGCGGGTGGCCTCGCCGCTGCATACATCGTGTTGGGCACCCGCGAACGACACCAGGCAGTCGGAGCCGCTGGCCGAGGCCACGCCGGGCAAGGCCAGCACGATGGCCAATGACAGTAGGTTACGCATGAAATCTCCCCGTGGAATCGAGCACGCACATTGAAGTCATGGTTGGATCGCGCCAACCCGGCATGGCCAGGGCTGCCCCACGCGCGACCACCCATGATGCCGGCATCGGCCGGATAGCACCAGCGCACTGTGGCGCAGCGACCAGTCGGGGCCGCAGCGCCGTGCCGGGCGCTGCCGCTTGTCCTTCAGCGGTAGTCGCGATGGCAGGCGTCGCAGGCGTGGCCGATGCGCGTGAGCGCTTCGGCCTGCACCGGGCAGGCCGCGGTCGGGTCCCACTGGCCCAGTTCGTCCTGCAGCTGGCTGACGTATTGCGCGAGCACGCGATCGTGGGTGCCTTCGGGCAGCAAGGCCGGGCGCAGTTGCTCGGCCACCAGGCGCATGCGCTGGGCAACCTGCGGCAGGGCGGCGGGAGCCGCGCAGGCGTTGGCACGGGTGGCCTCGCGGGCGCCGCGCAGGTCATGTTCGAGCACGTGCATGGTGCCGCGCAGCCAGGCGTGGCGGCGTTGCAGCGCGTTGGCCAACGACAGCGCGGCGACGAAGCCGAGGAACAGCCCGAGCAGCAGGACGATCACGTGGCGCATGGAGGCTCCGCAGGCGGTGTGGCTGCATGGCGCAGCACCGACAATGATACGCTGCGCGGTGCATGGACCCACTCATCGACGCGCGCTTCAGCGGCATCGACCGGCTGTACGGCGCGGGCGCGGTTGCGCGCCTCGCGCGCAGCCGCGTGTGCGTGATCGGCATCGGTGGCGTCGGCTCGTGGGCAGCCGAGGCGCTGGCGCGCAGTGGCGTCGGTCAGCTCAGCCTGGTCGATGCCGACGAGGTGTGCGTGGGCAACACCAATCGCCAGCTGCACGCACTCGATGGCAACTACGGCAAGGCCAAGGTGGCGGTGATGGCACAGCGCCTGGCCGCGATCAATCCACGCCTGCAGGTCGAGCCGATCGAGCAGTTCCTCACGCCGGCCAACCTGTCCGACCTGCTCGGGCGCGGCCATGACATCGTGCTCGATGCGTGCGATGCGTTCCGGGTCAAGGTCGAGGCGATCGCGTGGTGCCGGCGGCGCAAGCTGCCGCTGGTCACGGTCGGTTCGGCGGGCGGCCGCACCGATCCGACGTTGGTGACGGTGCGCGACCTGTCCAGGACCGAACATGACGCGCTGCTCGCGCTGGTGCGCAAGAAGCTGCGCGAGGAGTTCCGTTTCCCGCGTGGGCCCAAGCGCTACTTCGGCGTGCAGGCGGTGTACTCGCGCGAGAACGTGCGTTACCCGCAGGCCGACGGCAGCGTGTGCGGCACGCGCCCGGCCGCGGGTGATGCACTCAAGCTCGATTGCGGCAGCGGACTGGGCGCCGCCACCCATGTGACCGGAGCCTTTGCCTTTGCCGCGGTATCGCGCGTGCTGGCGCGTCTGCTGGCAGCGCCGCGCAGCTAGTGCAGGCGCGCCCGCGTGAACAGGCGCTGCGCGTTGGCGCAGGTGGCCGCAGCGACCTCGGCGGGTTCGATTCCGCGCAGTTGCGCCACCGTCTGCGCGACCTCGCGCAGCCGCGCAGGTTCGTTGCGTTCGCCGCGATGCGTGGCCAGCGGCTGGTCGGGCGCATCGGTCTCCAGCAGCAGGTACTCCAGCGGCATCCCGGCCACGAGGCTGCGCAAGCGCCGCGCGCGCTCGTAGGTGAGCGGGCCGCCCACGCCGATGAGGAAGCCGAGCCGCCACAGCTGGCGCGCCTGCTCGGCGCTGCCCGAGTAGCTGTGTACCACGCCGCGCAGCGGCGCGTGGCGACGCAGCGTGGCGATGACCTCGTCGACCGCGCGGCGCGCGTGGAGGATGAGCGGCAGGTCGAACTCGCGCGCGAGCCGCAGCTGCGCGTGGAAGCAGTCGCGCTGCAGCTGTGCAGCGGGTTCGGACACGTGGAAGTCGAGCCCGCATTCGCCCAGCGCCACCGCGTGTTCGCGCGCGAGCCAGTCCGCGAGCGCGGGCAGCTGCGCGTGCGTTTGCGGGGTGAGGAACATCGGGTGCAGGCCGTAGGCCGGATGCAGGTCGGCATGGGCCGCGCACAATGCGCGCAGCGGCGCGAAGTCGGCCAGCCGCACCGCGGGGACGATCTGTGCGACCACGCCGGCGGCGCGGGCGCGCGCGAGCACCGCATCGCGGTCGGCGGCGAACTCGGCGGCGTCGAGGTGGCAGTGCGAATCGACCAGCGCGCTCAGTGCCACGGGATGCGCGCACCGATGTCGGCAGGCATGGCATGGCGCGAATGCCCGTCACCCCCCGTGGTCGGCGGGGTGCTGCCCTGGTCGATGCCGTCGAGTGACTGCGCCCCGGTGCTGTCCGGGTCGAGCCATTCGCGCAGCCGGCTCGCGCTGGAACTGCCGCCGGACCAGGCCACCGACAGCTTGCCGTAGCAGTCGTTGCCGTCGTTGGGTTGCGATGGCGTGAGCGCGCTGCAGCTGGCGTCACCTCCGGACAGCATGCCGATCACGCGCCGCGGCGTGCCGCTGCTCGCGTTGGAGAACAGGGCCGAACCCGACGAGCCGCCCTCGGTGGTGCCCTGCGAGTACGGGCCGGTCAACCAGTGGGTGGTCGCGGTCACGCTGCTGTCGATGCAGCTCGGCTGCGAGGTCGGCTGCGGACCCGCGGTGATCTTCTTGGCATCGCCCATCGGGTGGTGGATGCCGATGGTTCCGGCCGGCACCGCGCCGCTTGCGTCCCAGCCCGCGTAGTACAGGTTCCATGCCGCCTCCGGCGCGCCCGCCAGCTCCACCAGGGTGAAGTCCACGTCGTCACGGGTCGCGCGCAGCGTGGCGCCGTGCTGGTCGTCGTTGAAGTAGCCGCCTGCCGGCGGCGTGAGCGTTGCGCAGCTGGTCGACTGGTAGTTCCAGTACACCACCATCGATTGCGCCTCGGCGGCGCTGGACACGCAATGTGCGGCCGTGAGGAAGTAGTTCTTGCGGTTTTGTGCGGTGTTGTTGAGCAGGGTGCCGCTGCAGATGTAGCTGCCGCCGTCGCGGGTGAACTGGTAGTGCCCAACCGCGCGGATCGGGCCGGGATAGGGCTGACCCAGTGGGCAGGCCACGTTGACGTTGCAGGCACCCGAGGTGCCCGGGCCGGTCGCCTTGCTGCGCGCGAACAGGTCGCGGAAGCCCACGCCCACGGCGGTGAGCGTGACCGAGTCGCGCGCGGTGTCGGCGAGCGCGGCCGGCACCTGCAGTTCGATGGTCGCGACATCGCCCGGCAGCAGCGGCGAATGGAAGCCGCCCGCCAGCGCATCGGCACGCGTGTACGGGCCCTGGTAGTAGCCGTCGGCACCGATCAGGTACAGGCGTGCGCCGCGCGGCAGGTCGTAGTGGTCAAACGCCAACTGCAAGTCGGTGGCACCGGGCGCATGCACGCGCAGGCGCCAGACCTGAAGTTCGTCGGTACGGTCCCAGCGGCCGCTGTCGGCCGGGGTGAAGGCGACTTCGCGCATGTCGGCCACGCGCATGCGCTTGGTATGCATGCCGTGGTGCGCCGCCGGCCGCTCCAGTTCGGCGACCCGCGCCGCGGCGTCAATGCCCGCGACGGTCGCCACGGGCACGTCCACCCCGAGCTTGGCGACTGCGCGCAGGCTCAGCGGCGGCTCGCCCTGGCGGGCACCCGCAGCCGTTGCCAGCAGCGCCAGCACGAGCGCGATGGCGGGGACGGAGCGTGGTTGGCGATGGCGGTGGTGGCAGGGCATGTCGGTTCTCCGGATCGTGGCGCCAAGCATACGGTGTCCTTGGCTGGCGCTTGACACGACAATTTTGCGTAGCTACATTTAAGCCGTGCGAGTCACATGTGATCCGGCCAAACGCGAATGGACTCTGCACGAGCGCAGCCTCGATATGCTGCGCGCCAATGAGGTGTTTGGCGGGCCGCACTTCACTCGCGCAGACGATCGCCATGACTACGGCGAGCCGCGCCTCATCACTGCCGGTTGGCTTGACTCTCGGCTTGTCGTTTTTGCATGGACGCCCCGCGGTACCGCAAGGCGCATCATCAGCATGAGGCATTGCCATGAACGCGAAGCAAAAAGACTCATCCCACATCTCACCTGATCCCGACCTTCCGGAGATCACGGACGACTGGATTGCCGGTGCAGATTTGTATCACGGCGAAAAGCTTGTGCGGCGCGGTCGCCCCAAGCTGGCTACGCCTCGCCAGTTGCTGTCTTTGCGTCTTCCGCCGCAGGTCATCGAGCGCTGGAAAGCCAGCGGCCCAGGGTGGCAAACGCGCATGGCTGAGGCGCTGGAGAAAACTGCCCCAAAGGCTCGGGCTGCTGGCTGACAATTCGTTCATTCAAGCCGAAACCGCTTCGCTCCGACATCGGCGTGGCAGGTTAAGCGTCACCGACATGCAGGCAAAGGTCGACCTCAGCAAGACATCCAGGGAACACGACAACGGCACAGGGGAACAATCATGAATCCGTCCAACCGTTGGCACGACCTTCTCACCGCCTTCCAAGTGGTTTTTCCCCAGCGCCCGACGATTCACGCAAGGCCAAACGCCTTCACGGCGCGGCTTGCGCGCCGTGCGTCAGTCGCGATGGGCGGCGTTGCGGTCGCGGCGCGCACCGAACCTGCGATCGAGGCCGCCGAGCACGCGCTTGAACCAGCGCGTGAGCCGGCCGCGCCGGCGCTTGCGTGATTTCTCGCGTTCATCGAGCAGCCAGGCCACCTGGATCACGCGCCGCTCGCCCTGCCATGGCAGGTGGCCGTGGAACGAGTTGTCGGCGCGACGGAAGGCCACGAGGGTGCCGAACAGCGGACGCACCTGCGGCACCACCAGGGCATCGATGTCGTCGATGCGGTGCAGGAAGCGCAGGCAGCCGGCGTCGGTGTCGGGCCAGCTCTCGTTGAGGTAGAGCAGTGCGGTGACGACCTTGGAGACGCTGTCGGTGTGGATCGTGCCGTGGCGCGCGTTGAGCGAGCGGCACAGCGTCACCAGCGCGGGGTAGCGCGCCAGTTCGACGATGCCCAGTTGCTCGCCGATCGCATTGGCAAACGCCGGTCCCGACAGTTGCGCGACGAGGTCGTTGATGGACGGGCCGCACTCGGCCGGATCGTGCGGGAAGAAACCCGCGCTCGGATAGCGCGGGAAGTCGCGCGCGAGTTCGGCCGCGGCCTGCGGCGGCAGCTGCCCGGGCGCGATGATGAATGCGAACGGCTCGCTGCGGCGCACGCTGTGCGGCGCGTCCAGGCGCCGCGGGTCGAGCAGGCCGTCGCTGGAGGCGGTTGGGGCGGTGTCGGACATGCCCGCGACTGCATGGTTGGCGAGGCGCTGCAGTATACGCGTGCGGTGGACAGCACGGCGGGCCATCCCTAGAATGCGCACTCGCCTCGATTCCACCCGATCACGTCTCGCGCGCCGGTACGGCCGGCCTGCGAGCGCCGCCGCACGCGGCATCGGTGGCCCCGCTACACCAACCAGGCGAATCCATGACGCTTCCAGCAATCCTCGCCCTCGCCGATGGCAGCTTGTTCCACGGCGTGGCCATTGGCGCGAGCGGCCAGACCTGCGGCGAAGTCGTGTTCAACACGGCGATGACCGGTTACCAGGAGATGCTGACCGATCCGTCCTACGCGCAGCAGATCGTCACGCTGACCTATCCGCACGTGGGCAATACCGGCTGCACCGCGGCCGATGACGAATCCGCGCGGGTGCACGCGGCCGGGTTGGTGATCCGCGATCTGCCGCGGCTGGCCAGCAACTGGCGCAGCCAGGAGAGCCTGGGCGCCTGGCTGCAGCGCCACGGCATCGTCGCGATCGCCGAGATCGACACGCGCCGCCTGACCCGAATGCTCAGCCGTGATGGCGCGCAGAATGGCTGCATCATGGCCGGTGCGGACGCCGACCCCGCGGTCGCGCTGGCCGCGGCGCGCGCGTTCCCCGGGATCGCCGGCGCCGATCTGGCCCGCCACGTGTCGGTGCGCGAACCCTGCCAGTGGCACGAGGGCAGCTATGACCTCGATGCGGCCGCATTCACGCGGCCGGCCACGCGCCATCGCGTGGTGGCCTACGACTTCGGCGTCAAGCGCAACATCCTGCGCATGCTGGTCGATCGCGGCTGCGCGATCACGCTGGTGCCGGCGCAAACGCCGGCGCGCGAGGTGCTCGCACTCAAGCCCGATGGCGTGTTCCTGTCCAACGGCCCGGGGGACCCGGCCGCATGCGACTACGCGATCGCGGCCACGCGCGAACTGCTGCAGGCGCGGGTCCCGCTGTTCGGGATCTGCCTCGGCCACCAGCTGCTCGGCCTGGCCGCCGGCGCGCGCACCGTCAAGATGAAGTTCAGCCACCATGGTGCAAACCATCCCGTCATCGACCTCGACAGCGGGCGCGTGATGATCTCGAGCCAGAACCACGGCTTTGCCGTCGATCCACAGACGCTGCCGCCGAACCTGCGGGCAACCCACCGCTCGTTGTTCGACGGCACCCTGCAGGGCATCGCGTTCACCGATGCGCCTGCATTCGGCTTCCAGGGCCACCCGGAAGCCAGTCCCGGCCCGCACGATGTGGCCGGCCTGTTCGATCGTTTCATTGACCTCATGGAGGCGCACGCGGTTGCCGCGGCGTAAACGAAATGTACCGACTCGCCCATTCCATCATCGCCCTGTCCGCCACCGTGCTGCTCGCCACCGCTGCGGGCGCGGCGCCGGCAACACAATCCGCCACGGCCGGCAAGGCCACTGCGGCCAGCAAGTCCGCGGCGGCGACCAAGGCCGCCGCCGATGCCAAGGCCGCGCCCGCGGCGCCGACCGCGCACGTGGTCGAATACAGCGAGCTCGAGCAGCATGTCGGCGACACCATCATCGTCGAGACCACGTTCGACACCGTGCGTCGCGGCAAGCTGGTGCGCTACACCAACCCGGGCCTCGCGCTGCAACTGGGGCCGGAGGACGGCTCGATCGAACTGGAGATCCCGCGCGAGACCGTGCGCAACGTGAGCGTCGTGGCCGACGCCGCCGCCGCGCCCGCCCAGGAGCAGAAGGCCGTCGACAGTGCCAAGAAGAACTGACCTCAAGACCATCCTCATCATCGGTGCCGGGCCGATCGTGATCGGCCAGGCCTGCGAGTTCGACTATTCGGGCGCGCAGGCCTGCAAGGCGCTCAAGGAGGAGGGCTATCGCGTCGTGCTGGTCAACTCCAACCCGGCCACGATCATGACCGACCCGGGCACGGCCGACGCGGTGTACATCGAGCCGATCCACTGGCGCACGGTCGAGCAGATCATCGCGCGCGAACGGCCCGATGCGCTGCTGCCGACCATGGGCGGCCAGACCGCGCTCAACTGCGCGCTGGATCTGGCCGACCATGGCGTGCTGGAGCGCTACGGCGTCGAGCTCATCGGCGCCTCGCGCGAGGCGATCCGCATGGCCGAGGACCGCGAGCTGTTCAAGCAGGCGATGGCGCAGATCGGGCTGGAGTGCCCGCGCGCCGAGATCGCGCGCAGCTTCGAGCAGGCGGTCGAGATCCAGGCGCGCGTGGGCTACCCGACCATCATCCGCCCGAGCTTCACGCTGGGCGGCTCGGGTGGCGGCATCGCCTACAACCGCGAGGAGTTCGAGGAGATCGTCAAGCGCGGGCTCGACCTGTCGCCCGTGCACGAGGTGCTGGTCGAGGAATCGGTGCTGGGCTGGAAGGAGTTCGAGATGGAAGTGGTCCGCGACCGCGCGGACAACTGCATCATCGTGTGCTCGATCGAGAACTTCGACGCGATGGGCGTGCACACCGGCGACTCGATCACGGTGGCGCCCGCGCAGACGCTCACCGACAAGGAATACCAGCGCCTGCGCGACGCCTCGCTCGCGGTGCTGCGCAAGATCGGCGTCGACACCGGCGGCTCCAACGTGCAGTTCGGCATCAACGCCCAGGACGGCCGCGTGGTGGTGATCGAGATGAACCCGCGGGTGTCGCGCTCGTCGGCGCTCGCCTCCAAGGCGACCGGCTTTCCGATCGCCAAGGTCGCCGCCAAGCTCGCGATCGGCTACACGCTCGACGAGCTGCGCAACGAGATCACCGGCGGCAAGACGCCGGCCTCGTTCGAGCCCTCGATCGACTATGTGGTGACCAAGATCCCGCGCTTCGCCTTCGAGAAGTTCCCGACCACCGATTCGCGCCTGACCACCCAGATGAAGTCGGTGGGCGAGGTCATGGCCATCGGCCGCACCTTCCAGGAATCGCTGCACAAGGCGCTGCGCGGACTGGAGACCGGCCACAACGGCCTCAATCCGACCGGCCTCGACCTCGCCACGCCCGAGGGCATGGCCGCGCTGCGGCGCGAGCTCAAGGAACCGGGCCCCGACCGCGTGTTCCACATCGCCGATGCGTTCCGCGCCGGCCTGTCGCTCGCCGATGCGCACGCGCTGACCCGCATCGACCCGTGGTTCCTCGCCCAGATCGAGGAACTCGTGCAGTGCGAGCGCGAGGTCGCCGCCGCCGGCCTGGCCGCGCTCGACGCCGCGCGCATGCGCGCGCTCAAGCGCAAGGGCTTTTCCGATGCGCGCCTGGCCGAACTGGTCGGCACCGACGAGAACGCGGTGCGCGCGCTGCGCCGCGCGTTCAACGTGCGGCCGGTGTACAAGCGGGTGGATTCGTGCGCGGCCGAGTTCGCCACCACCACCGCCTACATGTACTCGACCTACGAGGAAGAGTGCGAGGCCGCGCCGACCACGCGCGACAAGATCATCGTGCTCGGCGGCGGTCCCAACCGCATCGGCCAGGGCATCGAGTTCGACTATTGCTGCGTGCACGCCGCGCTCGCGCTGCGCGAGGACGGCTTCGAGACCATCATGGTCAACTGCAACCCGGAGACCGTGTCGACCGACTACGACACCTCCGACCGCCTGTACTTCGAGCCGCTCACGCTTGAGGACGTGCTCGAAATCGTCGACAAGGAACAGCCGCGCGGCGTGATCGTGCAGTACGGCGGACAGACGCCGCTCAAGCTCGCGCGCGCGCTCGAGGCGGCGGGCGTGCCGATCATCGGCACCAGTCCCGACTCGATCGACCTGGCCGAGGATCGCGAGCGTTTCCAGCAGCTCATCGAGAAGCTCGGCCTGCGTCAGCCGCCCAACCGCACCGCGCGCAGCGCCGAGGAAGCGCTCGCGCTGGCGCGCGAGATCGGCTACCCGCTGGTGGTGCGGCCGAGCTATGTGCTCGGTGGCCGGGCAATGGAGATCGTGCACGACGACGTGGACCTGACGCGCTACATCCGCGATGCGGTGCGCGTGTCCGACTCCTCGCCGGTGCTGCTCGACCGCTTCCTCGACCACGCCGGCGAGGTCGACGTCGACATCGTCGCCGACGCCGACGGCAACGTGCTGATCGGCGGCATCATGGAGCACATCGAGGAAGCCGGTGTGCATTCGGGCGACTCGTCGTGCTCGCTGCCGCCGTATTCGCTGTCGCCGGCGACACAGGACGAGCTGCGCCGCCAGGTCGGCCTGCTCGCGCGCGAGCTCAAGGTGGTCGGGCTCATGAACACCCAGTTCGCGATCCAGTCCGGGGCCGATGGCGACACGGTGTTCATCCTGGAGGTCAATCCGCGCGCCTCGCGCACGGTGCCGTTCGTGGCCAAGGCCACCGGCGTGGCGCTGGCCAAGATCGCCGCGCGCTGCATGGTCGGCCGCTCGCTCGCGGCGCAGGGCGCCACGCGTGAGGTGGTGCCCGACTACTACTACTCGGTCAAGGAAGCGATCTTCCCGTTCCTCAAGTTCCAGAACGTGGATCCGATCCTCGGTCCCGAGATGCGTTCGACCGGCGAGGTGATGGGCGTGGGGCGCAGTTTCGGCGCCGCCTTCGCCCGTGCGCACGAGGCGGCCGGGATCAATGCGCCACAGCCGGGCAGGGCCTTCCTGTCGGTGCGCGACGGCGACAAGCAGCGCCTGCTCGAGGTTGCGCGCGAGCTGCTGCGGCGCGGCTTCAGCATCGTCGCCACCGGCGGTACCCACGACTATCTGAGCGGCCACGGCATTGCCTGCGAGCGCGTCAACAAGGTGCTCGAAGGGCGGCCGCACATCGTCGATGCGATCAAGAACGGCGAGATCGCCTTCATCGTCAACACCACCGAGGGCAAGCAGGCGATCGCCGATTCGTTCTCGATCCGGCGCGAGGCCCTGCAGCAGCGCGTGACCTACTCGACCACGGTCAGTGGCGCGCGCGCACTGTTGCATTCGCTCGACTTCCGCGACAATCCCGACGTCCACAGCCTGCAGCAACTGCACCGGGAACTTGCATGAACCGTCCGCCGATGACCCGCAAGGGGGCCGATCGACTGCGCGCCGAACTGGAGCGCCTCAAGGGCGAGGAGCGGCCGCGCATCATCGCCGCGATCGCCGAGGCGCGCGCGCACGGCGACCTGAAGGAAAACGCCGAATACCACGCCGCGCGCGAGATGCAGGGCTTCATCGAGGGCCGCATCAAGGAGTTGGAGGCGAACCTGTCCAGCGCCGAGGTGATCGACGTGGCCCGCCTCAACGCGGGCAAGCGCATCGTGTTCGGCGCGACCGTGGACCTGGCCGACGAGGACAGCGGCGAGGAAGTGAGCTACCAGATCGTCGGTGAGCTCGAGGCCGATATCAAGCAGCGGCTCATCTCGATCTCCTCGCCGTTCGCGCGCGCGCTCATCGGCAAGAGCGAAGGCGACAGCTTCGAGTTCGTCGCGCCCAACGGCACGCGCAACTACGAAATCCTCGCGGTGCGCTACGAGGGATGATGGCGCGCCGCGACGCCCGCCGTTGCTGAACCCGCGGCCATGGCGGATGGCCGGGACCGCGCGCGCATGAACCGCGTCGAGATCCGCCGCCGCCCGCGCGTCGAGGTCGATGGCTGGCCGGCCGACCTGCATCCGCTGCTGGCACGCGTGTACGCCGCGCGCGGGCTCACGCCGACCGAACTGGCCAGCTCGCGGCTGGCCGACCTGGGCGCGCCGTCGCGCCTGCACGGTGTCGAGGCGGCCTGCACGCTGTTGCGCGAGGCGATCGCGCAGGACCAGCCGGTGTGCGTGGTCGGCGACTTCGACGCCGACGGCGCGACCGCCACCGCGCTGGCGGTGCGCGGCCTGCGCCTGCTCGGTGCGCGCAGGCTGTCGTGGCGCGTGCCCAACCGCGCGCGCGAGGGTTATGGCCTGTCGCCCGCGCTGGTGGAGTCGCTGGATGCGCCCGCGCCCGCGCTCATCCTCACGGTCGACAATGGCATCGCCGCACATGCGGGCGTTGCCGCCGCGCGGGCGCGCGGCATGCGCGTGATCGTGACCGACCACCACTTGCCGGGGCCGACCCTGCCCGCCGCGGACGCGATCGTCAATCCGCAACTGGGCGATCCGGCCGACCCGGACGCGGTGCGCCTGCGCCAGCTGGCCGGCGTGGGCGTGGTGTTCTACCTGCTGCTGGCGCTGCGCGCGTTGCTGCATCCGCGCGCTGCAGCGGGCCAGGGCGAGGGCCGGGCGCGGCCGGAACTCGCGGGCCTGCTCGATCTGGTGGCGCTGGGCACGGTGGCCGACCTCGTGGTGCTCGATCGCACCAACCGCATCCTCGTCGACGCCGGGCTGCAGCGCATCCGCAGCGGCCGGGCGAGCGCGGGAATCCGCGCGCTGTTGCAGGTCGCCGGACGCGACCCCGCGCGCGTGACCGCGGCCGACCTAGGCTATGCGCTGGGGCCGCGCATCAACGCGGCGGGCCGGCTCGAGGACATGGGCATCGGCATCCAGTGCCTGCTCAGCGACGATCCGCGGCAGGCGCAGGCGTGGGCCTTGGAACTGTCGCAGATCAACGCGCAGCGGCAGGCGCTGCAGGCCGACATGGTGGCGCAGGCCGAGGGGATGGTGGCGGACTTCCTCGCCCGCCACGGCGAGGACGCGCTGCCGCATGGCGTGGTGTTGCACGAGGCCGACTGGCACCCGGGCGTGGTCGGGCTGGTCGCGACCCGGCTCAAGGAGCGGCTGCATCGCCCGGTGGTGGCGTGCGCGCCGGCCGCGGCAGGCGGCAGCGAACTGCGCGGCTCGGCGCGCTCGATCGCGGGTTTCCACCTGCGCGATGCACTGGCCGAGGTCGATGCGCGCTGCCCCGGCCTCATCACGCGCTTTGGCGGCCACGCGATGGCCGCCGGACTCACGCTGGAGCAAGCCGGGCTGGCGCGGTTCGCCGCCGAGTTCGACGCGGTCGCGCGCGCGCGCCTCGACGCGCAGGCGCTGGAGCGCTTCGCCTGGAGCGATGGCGAACTCGAACACGACCAGTTCAACCATGCGGCCGCGCAGGCGTTGCGCTATGGCGGACCGTGGGGGCAGGGCTTTGCCGAGCCGCAGTTCGACAACGAGTTCGCGGTGGAGTCGGTGCGCGTGGTCGGTGGGCGGCACCTCAAGCTGCGCCTGCGTCCCGACGGCGGCGAGGCGCTGGACGCGATCGCGTTCGATGCGCTCGACTGCGAGCCGCTGCCGCCGCGCGTGCGCGTGCTGTTCCAGCTCGACCTCAACGAGTGGAACGGCCGCGAGAGCCTGCAACTGCTGGTCAGGCAGATCCAGGCCGCCTGAACCGCGCGCGGTGGCATGGCCGCGCCAGCTGCTGCGCCGCGCCAAAGCGCGGTTAGAATGCGCGGTTTCAGCGTGATGCCGAGACCATGATCGAGACCAACCCCATCGCCAACCACATCGCCGAACTTGCCGCGCGGGTCGCCTCGCTCAGGGGGTATCTTTGACTTCGATGCCAAGGCCGAGCGACTCGAGGAAGTCAGCCGCGAACTGGAGAGTCCCGATGTGTGGGACAAGCCGCAGCGCGCGCAGGACCTCGGCCGCGAGCGTGCCACGCTGGAGCGCGTGGTCGGCGGCATCCGCGCCCTGACCGACCAGCTCGGCGAGGCCGGCGAACTGCTCGAACTGGCCATCGCCGAGGCCGACGAGGGCACCGCGCTGGCGGTGGCCGCGGACGTGGAGCGGCTGGCACGCGCGGTCGAGCAGCTGGAGTTCCAGCGCATGTTCTCGGGCGAGATGGACGGCGCCAACGCGTTCGTCGACATCCAGGCCGGCGCGGGCGGCACCGAGGCCCAGGACTGGGCCGAGATGCTGCTGCGCATGTACCTGCGCTGGGCCGAATCGCGTGGCTGGAAGACCGAACTGCTGGAAGTCAGCGCGGGCGAAGTGGCCGGCATCAAGAGTGCGACCTTCCGCGTCGAGGGCGACCACGCCTACGGCTGGCTCAAGACCGAGATCGGCGTGCACCGGCTCGTGCGCAAGTCGCCCTTCGATTCGGACAACCGGCGTCACACCAGCTTCACTTCGGTGTTCGTTTCGCCCGAGGTCGACGACGACATCGACATCGACATCAACCCGGCCGACCTCAAGACCGATGTGTACCGTTCCTCCGGCGCAGGCGGCCAGCACGTCAACAAGACCGAGTCGGCCGTGCGCATCACCCACGTGCCGTCGGGCGTGGTGGTGGCGTGCCAGACCGAGCGCAGCCAGCACGCCAACCGCGATCGCGCGATGAAGATGCTCAAGGCCAGGCTGTACGAGATCGAGCTGCGCAAGCGCAATGCCGAGAAGGAAGCGCTGGAAGCGAGCAAATCCGACATCGGCTGGGGCAGCCAGATCCGCAACTACGTGCTCGACCAGTCGCGCATCAAGGACCTGCGCACCGGCATCGAGCGCAGCGACACCCAGAAGGTGCTCGACGGCGACCTCGACGAATTCATCGAAGCCAGCCTCAAGGCCGGCCTCGACGCGGGCGCCAGGCGCGCCGATGCATGAACAACCGGGAACAGGTCATGACTGAAGGCAAGCAGGCGAGTGGGGATGGCGCACAGTTGGACGTGGCGGACGACAACCGCCTGATCGCCGAGCGGCGCGACAAGCTGCGCGCGCTGCGCGCGCAGGGCGTCGCCTTCCCCAACGACTTCCGGCCCGATGCACTGGCCGGCGACCTGCAGGCCGAATTCGACGGACGCGACGGCGAGGCGGTGGAAGCCGCTGCGCGCCGCGTCAAGGTGGCCGGCCGCATGCTGCTCAAGCGCGGCCAGGGCAAGGTCAGCTTCGCCCAGATCCAGGACCTGAGCGGCCGCATCCAGCTGTTCGTGCAGGCCGATGCACTTGGCGCGGACTACGAGGCGTTCAAGGGTTGGGACATCGGCGACATCGTCGGCGCCGAGGGCAGCCTCATGCGCACGCGCACCGGCGAGCTCAGCGTGCGGGTGGAGCGGCTGCGCCTGCTGACCAAGTCGCTGCGGCCGCTGCCGGACAAGTGGCACGGCATGGCCGACATCGAGCAGCGCTACCGGCAGCGCTATGTCGACCTCATCGTCACGCCGCAGTCGCGGCGCGTGTTCGAACTGCGTTCGCACAGCGTGCGCCACATCCGCAACTTCCTCGATGCGCGGCGTTTCCTCGAAGTGGAGACGCCGATGATGCACGTGATCCCGGGCGGGGCCACCGCGCGGCCGTTCGTGACCCACCACAACGCGCTCGACCTGGACCTGTACCTGCGTGTCGCGCCCGAGCTCTACCTCAAGCGGCTCGTGGTCGGTGGCTTCGAGCGCGTGTACGAGATCAATCGCAACTTCCGCAACGAGGGCGTGTCCACGCGCCACAATCCCGAGTTCACCATGCTCGAGCTGTACCAGGCCTACGTCGGCTACGACGAGATCATGGATCTCACCGAGGCGATGATCCGCGACACCGCACGCGCGGTGGTGGGCAGCACGCAGCTGCAGTGGGAAGGGCGCGCGATCGACGTCGGTCCGGCCTTCCGGCGCTGGAAAATGGAAGATGCGGTGATCGAGCACAACCCGCAGATCGCACGGGCCGACCTGCGCGACCGCGCGCGCATGGCCGCCCATGCGCAGGCGCTGGGCATCCAGGTCAAAGCCGGGTGGGGCTGGGGCAAGATCGTGCTCGAGATCTTCGAAAAGACCGTCGAACAGACGCTGCTGCAGCCCACCTTCATCACCACCCATCCCACCGAAGTCTCGCCATTGGCGCGCGCCAACGACCGCGATCCCGAAGTCACCGACCGCTTCGAGCTGTTCATCGGCGGCAAGGAACTGGCCAACGGCTTTTCCGAGCTCAACGATCCCGAGGACCAGGCCGCGCGCTTCCGCGCCCAGGTCGCGGCGCTGGACTCGGGCGACGACGAGGCGATGCACTTCGACGCCGATTACATCCGCGCGCTCGAGGTCGGCCTGCCGCCCACGGGCGGATTGGGCGTGGGCATCGATCGGCTCGTGATGTTGCTCGCCGACGCGCCCTCGATCCGCGACGTGCTGTTGTTTCCGTATATGCGCCCGGAAGCATGAAGGCCCGACCGGTGGCCGCTGGTTGACGCGGCGGCCCGGCAAGGCGACAGTGGCGCGATCGGGTGCGGCGCCGGGTGGTCAGGCACGCTACTTGCAAGTGAAATCCAGGGCCGGACGCGATCGCCAAGGGTGGGCGTCGAAGCCGGCCCGGGCCAAGGGAACGCAGTGCAGCCACCGGTGGACCTCTGGGGGTGGTGTCGTAACGAGGGGGTAGGGTGAACAACGGGGCAGCAATGCGATCGGCGCGCATGCCGATCCAGTCCACCGCGCTGATCAGCCGCGGCCTGGACAGTTGGAGCAGCGAGATACTGGACATTTCCGCGACCGGTCTGTGCGCGGCGCGGCCGCCGGGGTGGAACGGCAAGGTCGACGACATCTTCAACATCGACATGCTGATCGGCGACTCGCTCGACATCCATGTGGTGGCGCGCGTCGCGCGCATCGCCGACGATGAGATCGGCTTTGCCTATTCACGCATCCCCGACGACAAGCAGGTGCCGCTGTGGACCTTGCTTGGTCGCTACGCCGACAGCAACGAGCCCTACGTGCCCTGAAACGCTCGCGCCCGGTGTGGGTGCACGGTCACGCCGGCGACATCCACTCCGGCCGGGTCCAAGGCATGGCGCTTCGCGGTCAGTGGCCCGGCGGCGCCGGGTCGCGCAGTTCACGGCGCAGGATCTTGCCCACGTTGGTCTTGGGCAGGCTGTCACGGAACTCGATATGCCGGGGCTGCTTGTAACCGGTCAGGTTTTCCTTGCAGTGCTTGAGCACCGCCTCGGCGGTCAGTGCCGGGTCCTTCTTCACGATCACCAGCTTGACCGCCTCGCCGGATTTTTCGTCGGGCACGCCCACGGCTGCCACTTCGAGCACTCCCGGCATGTGCGCGACCACATCCTCGATCTCGTTGGGGTACACGTTGAATCCCGACACGAGGATCATGTCCTTCTTGCGGTCGACGATGTAGACATACCCCTTGTCGTCCATGCGCGCGATGTCGCCGGTGCGCAGCCAGCCGTCGGCGCCGAGCACCTTGGCGGTCTCGTCGGGACGCTGCCAGTAGCCCTTCATCACCTGCGGCCCCTTCACGCACAGCTCGCCCACCTCGCCGATCGGCAGCGCCTTGCCCTCGTCGTCACGGATCGACACGTCGGTCGACGGGATCGGCAGGCCGATCGAGCCGTTGTACTCGCGCAGGTCGAGCGGGTTGATGCAGGCCGCAGGCGAGGTCTCGGTGAGGCCGTAGGCCTCGGCCAGCGTGCAGCCGGTGACCTTCTTCCAGCGCTCGGCCACCGCGCGCTGCACCGCCATGCCGCCGCCGAGGGTCATGTGCAGCTTGGAGAAGTCCACCTGCTCGAAGCCGGGCGTGTTGAGCAGTCCCGCGAACAGCGTGTTGACGCCGGTGATCGCGGTGAAGCCGATGTCCTTGACCGACTTGACGAAGCCGGGCATGTCGCGCGGGTTGGTGATGAGGTGGTTGAAACCACCCACGCGGGCGAAGGTAAGGAAGTTCGCCGTCAGCGCGAAGATGTGGTACAGCGGCAGCGCGGTGACCACCACCTCCTCGCCCTCGCGCATGTTGTGGCTGATCCACGCGTACGCCTGCAGCATGTTCGCGATCATGTTGCGATGGGTGAGCATCGCGCCCTTGGCCACGCCGGTGGTACCGCCGGTGTACTGCAGGAACGCGAGGTCGTCCTGGTTGATGTCGACCTTGGGCAGCTTGGAGCGGGTGCCGCGTCCGAGCGCCTCATTGAAGCGGATCGCCTCGGGCAGCGAGTAGGGCGGCACCATCTTCTTGACGTGGCGCACGACGAAATTGGTGATCAGCGACTTGGGGAAGCCGAGCAGGTCGCCGATGCCGGTCGCGATCACGTGTTTGCACGGTACCTCGTTGATGATCTCGGCCACCGTGTGCGCGAAGTTGTCGACCACGATGATCGCGCTCGCGCCCGAGTCCTCGAGCTGGTGCTTGAGCTCGCGTGCGGTGTACAGCGGGTTGACGTTGACGACCGTGAGCCCCGCGCGCAGCAGCGCCATGATCGCGATCGGGTACTGCAGCAGGTTGGGCATCATGATCGCGACGCGATCGCCCTTGGCGAGCTTGAGGTCGTTGACGAAAAACGCGGCCAGCGCCGCGCTCAATCGCTCCAGGTCGCCATAGGTGATGGAGCGGCCCATGTTGGTGAAGGCCGGGCGATGGCGGAAGCGGTCGCAACTTTCCAGCAGCATCGCGCTCACCGATGCGTACTGGTTGACGTCGATCTGGGCCGGTACCCCGGTCGGGTAGTTGGCCAGCCATGGGCGCTGCGAGTTGTCCATGTATGCTTCCCCAGCAGTGGAATGCGGCAGATGGCGCGCGCGGAGCGTGGATGGCCGCGTGCATGTCGGACCGATTGCAGCACAAGCGTCGAACGAGCGGCAAGCGGCGGCGCAACGACACGGAGCCCTGGATGAGGCTGGCACACTGGCTGGGCGTGACGGGACTGGGCATGCTGGTGGCCTGTGCGGGCTGCGCGCGCCCACCCGACGAGCAGGCCATCCGCGATGCGATCACGCGCGGTGCGCAGGCGCTGCAGCAGCGTGATGCCGGCGTGCTGGCCGACCTCGTCACCGACGACTTCATCGGCAACGACGAGCTGGACAAGGCCGCGTTCGGCCGTTACCTGCGCGCGCATCTGCTGGCTGCCAACAGCATCGGCGTCGAGCTCGGTGCCGTCACGGTGGAGGTGCGTGGCGATCGCGCGAGCGCGAGCTTCGAGGCCCACATCACCGACAGCAGCGGGCGCTGGATCGCCGATCGCGCGACCACGCTGCAGGTTCAGACCGGATGGCGGCGCAGTGGCCGCCAGTGGCTGTGCAACCACGCCAATTGGTCAAGTGACGGGCGCTGATGCGGCGCCCTCCGGCGCCGCATGCCCGTCACTTGGGCGAGGCAGGAGCCGAGCGGCTACGCACCATGGATGGTTGCCTGGATGAGGCCACGCGGGCGCTGATGCGGCGCCCTCCGGCGCCGCATGCC
>QUBV01000059.1 GCA_014338185.1 Lysobacterales bacterium
GGTGCATGATCCCTACGCCGAACGCGAGGCCCAGCGTTATGCGCAGCCGATCGCGAGCCGCGAGGCGATCCTCGCGCTGCTGGAGGCGCAGGATGGGCCGCTCACGATCGAGGCGCTGTCGCGCCTGCTCGGGCTCACCGCCGCGGCCGACCTCGATGCGCTCACCAAGCGCCTCAACGCGATGCTGCGTGACGGCCAGCTCATCCAGAACCGGCGCGGCGGCTTTGCGGTCGCGCGCCAGCTCGATCTCATCGCGGGCAGCGTGATCGCCAACGCCGAGGGCTACGGCTTCCTGCGTCCCGATGCGGGTGGCGAGGACCTGTACCTGTCGCCGTTCGAGATGCGCAAGGTGTTGCATGGCGACCGCGTGCTCGCGAGCGTGATCGGCGCGGACCGGCGCGGACGCCGCCAGGGCGCGATCGTGCGCATGCTGGAGCGGCGCTCCGCGCGCCTGGTCGGGCGCGTGGTCGAGCGTGACGGCCTCGTGCTGGTCACGCCCGATGATCGCCGCCTGCACCAGGACGTGCTCATCGCGCCGGGCAAGGAGCGCGGCGCGCGCATGGGCCAGATCGTGGTGGTCGAGATCACCGAGGCGCCCACCACGCAGCGTGGCCCGCTCGGTCGCATCCTCGCGGTGCTGGGCGAGCGGCTCACGCCG
Source organism: Lysobacterales bacterium (assembly GCA_014338185.1). Lineage (GTDB taxonomy): Bacteria > Pseudomonadota > Gammaproteobacteria > Xanthomonadales > Rhodanobacteraceae > Dokdonella_A. The sequence goes on from QUBV01000059.1 coordinate 659, forward strand.
TCGCTGGTGGTGGAGATGGCGATCGCGAGCCACGACCTGCCGCACGAGTGGCCCGAGGCGGTGCTGCGCGACGCCGCGCGGGTGGAGCCGGAAGTGACCGAGGCGGAAAAGGCCGGCAGGATCGACCTGCGCGAGCTGCCGCTGGTCACGATCGACGGCGAGGATGCACGTGATTTCGACGATGCGGTGTATGCCGAGCCGAACGCGAAGGGCTATCGCCTGGTGGTCGCGATCGCCGACGTCTCGCACTACGTGCAGCCCGGTACGCCACTCGACGCCGAAGCCTTCAACCGCGCCACCTCGGTGTATTTCCCCGGGTTCGTGGTGCCGATGCTGCCCGAGACGCTGTCCAACGGCATCTGCTCGCTCAATCCCGCGGTCGAGCGCCTGTGCATGGTGTGCGACATGCAGGTGGACCTCGCCGGCGAGGTGGCGCGTTCGAAGTTCTACCCCGCGCTCATGCGCTCGCATGCGCGCCTCACCTACACACGCGTGTGGCAGGCGCTCGGCGCCAGGGACGGCGAGGCGCTGGCCGAATATGCCGACGTGATGCCGCAGCTGCGCCACCTGCATGCGCTGTACAAGCTGCTGGCCAAGGCGCGCCAGCGGCGCGGCGCGATCGAGTTCGAGAGCAACGAGATCGAGTTCCGCCTCGGTGCCAACGGCGAGGTGGTGCAATTGGCCGCGCACGAGCGCAACGATGCGCACAAGCTCATCGAGGAATGCATGATCGCGGCCAACGTCGAGGCGGCGAGGTTCCTGCAGAAGAAGCGCATCCCGGCACCGTACCGCGTGCATGCGCCGCCGCCGGCGTCCAAGTACGAGGATCTGCTCGGCTTCCTGCGCGAGTTCAAGTTGAGCCTGCCGTCGCACGACAAGGTCACGCCGGGCGACTTTTCCGTGCTCATGCGCAAGGTGGCCAAGCGCCCCGACGCGGCGCTTATCCAGTCGGTGCTGCTGCGCGCGCAGAGCCTGGCGGTGTACCAGCCGGGCGATCCCGGCCACTTCGGCCTCGGTCTGGCCACCTACACGCATTTCACCTCGCCGATCCGCCGCTATCCCGACCTGCTCGTGCATCGTGCGATCCGCTATGCGCTGGCCGGCGGCAAGCCGGCCGCCTACGAGTACAGCCCGAGCCAGATGGCGAGCCAGTGCGTGCACTGCTCGCACAACGAACGCCGCGCCGACGAGGCCGAGCGCGATGTCGATGAACGCTACAAGTGCGCATGGATGGAAAAGCACGTGGGCAGCACCTTCGACGGCATCGTCTCGGGCGTGACCTCGTTCGGACTGTTCGTCGAACTCACCGAATCGGGCATCAGCGGCCTGGTCCACATCACCCAGCTGCCGATCGACTACTACCACTTCGACGCGACCCGCCGCCTGCTCACGGGCGAGCGCCGCGGGCTCCGGTTCCGGCTCGGCGATGCGGTGCGCGTGCAGGTGCTGCGCGCGAGCCTGGAGGATCGCAAGATCGACTTCCGGCTGGTGTCGGGGCGCTGATGCGGCCGCGCCCGCGGGCCGGGCCATTACACTGGCGCTCCGTTGCCACCACTGTGCCACCATGAGCCATGACCTGCTGATCGGCATCCACGCCGTGGAAGCCGCCCTCGACCACGACGTGGCCAACCTCGTCGAGCTGTACCTGGAAAGCGGCAGCCACAATGCGCGGGTGAAGGCGTTGGGCGAGCGCGCGCGCGAACTGGGCGTGAAGCCGCACGCGCGCGATCGCGCCGCGCTCGACCGCATGACCGGCGGTGCACGCCATCAGGGCGTGGTCGCGCGCTACAACGCGCCCGCGCCGCGCGCCGAGGCCGACCTGCCGGGATTGATCGCGCAGGCGGGCCAGGCCGCGCTGCTGCTCGTGCTCGACGGCGTGACCGATCCGCACAACTTCGGCGCCTGCCTGCGCAGCGCCGAGGCGGCCGGCGTGACCGCGGTGATCGTGCCGCGCGATCGTGCGGTCGGGGTCACACCCACCGTGCGGCGCGCCTCGGCGGGCGCGGCCGACCGCGTGCCGCTGGTGTTCGCAACCAACCTCGCGCGCACGCTCAAGCTGCTCAAGGACGCAGGCGTGTGGCTGGTCGGGCTGGCCGGCGACGCGGGCCAGTCGCTGTACGCCGTCGATCTCAAGGGACCGCTGGCGCTCGTGCTGGGCGGGGAAGGCGAGGGCATGCGCCGGCTCACGCGCGAAGCCTGCGACTTCAGCGCGCGCATCCCGATGCGCGGCGACGTCGAAAGCCTCAACGTGTCGGTGTCGACCGGCATCGTGCTGTTCGAGGCCCTGCGCCAGCGCGCGGCGGGCTGATGGGCAGGCGCGGCGCGCATCGGGCCCCGCGGGGCCGGTGTTCGCACCCGGATGCCACCCGTCCTCAGTCGTCGCCGAGCCGGTCGGGGCCGTCGCCCGCGATCTTTTCGTAGCGTCCGCGTTCGAGCCGCCGGTACTGGCTGAAGCCGTGCCGGGCCAGGTGCGCGGGAGCCAGGTGCCGCGCCGCGCTGTCGATCAGTGCGGGTGCCGCCAGCGCACGGCGCAGGGCCGTGCCGCAGGCCGGGCAGTGCGTGAGCGGCGCCTCGCCCGCCTTGTGCAGGCGTTCGAAGCCATAGCAGCACAGTGCGCAGCCAGCGCCGTGCGCCGGGTGGTATTCATGCAGGCTCACGCGCGCAGTCGGCGACGTGGTTGCCGGCGCGCCGGGTCAGCGGCGCGTGACGGTGAGCTCGTAGCTCGCCGCCTCGCCCTTGTCGGCTGCCGACTTGGTGAGGAACACGTGCACCACGTAGCTGCCCTCGCTCGTGGGCGTGACCTTCCAGTGCTTGCGACCTTCGCCTTCCACCTGCGGTGCGCCGGGCCGGTAGATGTAGGTGAAGGCGGTGCCGGGCTTGTCGCTGAGCGTGACTTCGAGCGTCTGCCCGGCCTGCATCGGCACCGCATAGTCGTGCGCGACATCCTTGGTGCCCTTGAGCTTGCCCTTGGCCGTGGCGCGCACGCCCTCCTTGTCGAACTTGAGCGTGAGCGGCGCCTTGGCGGCGCCGGCCTTGGCCGTCGATGGCGTGGCCGCATCGAGGTGGGCGCAGGCGAACAGGACGCCGAGGCAGGTGGCGGTGAGGACAGGGCGGAAACTGGCGGGCATGGGCGGGGTCCACGGAGTCGGGGGCAGACGCGCATTGTGGCGCGCGCGCGCGGCGTGGTCGAGCCGCCGCGGCATGGCCGATGCAGCGTGTTCAGCGCGGCAGGCGCTGCGCGTCGAGGTCGGACAGTTCCTTCCAGCGGTTGACGATGGTGCAGAACAGCTCGGCGGTGCGCTCGGTGTCGTACACCGCCGCATGCGCCTCACGCGCGTCCCAACTGCGGCCCGAGGCCTCGACCGCGCGGCTGAGCACGGTCTGGCCGTAGGCCAGGCCCGCGAGTGTGACCGTGTCGAAACAGCTGAACGGGTGAAACGGGCTGCGCTTGTGGTCGGTGCGGCGGATCGCGGCATTGAGGAAGCCGAGGTCGAAGGCGGCGTTGTGGCCGACCAGGATCGCACGTTGGCAGCCGGCCGCGCGCACCGCCGCGCGCACGGGCTTGAAGATGTGTTCGAGCGCGGCCTTCTCCGGCAGTGCGCCGCGCAGTGGATGGGTCGGGTCGATGCCGTTGACTTCGAGCGAGCGCGGGTCGAGTTCGCTGCCCGCGAACGGCTCGACATGGGTCGACACCACGGGATCCGGATGCAGCCAGCCGGCCTCGTCCATGCGCACGGGTACCGCGGCGATTTCCAGCAGCGCGTGGCGTTCGCAGTCGAAGCCGCCGGTCTCGACGTCGACGATCACGGGCAGGAAACCGCGGAAGCGTTGCGCCATGTGCAGCGCGGTGGAAGACACGTTCATCGGCGCAGCATAGCAAGGCGTGCGCTGCGGCCACTTGGTGAACATTGTTCAAGCATCCGGTCGGCGCCCGACGCCGTGCTTGCGGGGCGGGGCCGGTGCGCGCTAGCGTGCGGGTTCCGGATCGGTTGCATGAGGGTCGCACCATGCTGTGGCGCAAGGGTCGCGCGAGCGACAACGTGGTACAGGACAGTGGAGGCGGCGGACGTGGCTTGGGTGGCCGCGGGCTCGGCCTCGGCGGCATCGTGCTGGTGGTGATCGTGGGCCTGCTGTTCGGCAAGGACCCGGGGCAGATCCTGCAACTGCTCGGCGACATGGGCGCAGATGCGGGTGCGCCCGGGCAGCAGCAGGTGGGTGCGCCCGCGAACGATGAGCAGACCCAGTTCGTGCGTGCGGTGCTGGGCAGTACCGAAGACGTGTGGGGCCGGTTGTTTGCGGCCAGTGGCCAGCGTTACGCGGCGCCGCGGCTGGTGCTGTTCAACGGCGCGGTGCAGTCGGCCTGCGGCGCGGCCTCGGCCGCGATGGGGCCGTTCTATTGCCCGGGCGACCAGCAGGTCTACCTCGACCTGGACTTCTTCCGCGAGATGCAGACGCGCTTCCACGCCGCCGGCGATTTCGCGCGGGCCTACGTGATCGCGCACGAGGTCGGCCACCACGTGCAGAACCTCATTGGCGTGATGAGCCAGGTCGAGCAGGCCGCGCGCGGCGGTGCGCCGATGCAGGGCGCCGAAGGCCTGTCGGTGCGCCAGGAACTGCAGGCCGACTGCTTCGCCGGCGCCTGGGCCAACCATGCGCAGCGCCAGCTCAACTGGCTCGAACCCGGCGACATCGAGGCCGCGCTCAATGCCGCCAACCAGATCGGCGACGACGCGCTGCAGAAGCAGTCGCGCGGCTACGCGGTGCCCGACTCGTTCACGCACGGCTCCTCGGCCGAGCGCGTGCGCTGGTTCCGCACCGGTTTCGCCTCGGGCAACCTCAAGGATTGCGACACGTTTGCGGCACGTACGCTGTAGCCGGCTTCAGGGCGCCGGCGCCGCGGCCTTGCGCACCGGCAGCGGCACGTTGCACAGGCTGATCCTGCCGGCCTTGAACTGGTACCAGGCATCGTCGCGATTGCGGCGCGACTCCACCAGCGCGGCAAACGTGGGTGTGTCGGTGCGCAGCACCTCGAGCGGGGTGCGCTCGGCGGCGGGCACGTCGGCCTCGATCCGGATGCTGCGGATCGGCACGCGCTGCGCGGCCTGCTCGTAGAAGCCCATCGCGCCGGTGCCGCGCGGCAGGGCCGCGAGCAGCTCCATGCCCTGCAGCACACGCCCGACCAGGGCGATGTTGCGGTCGAGCTGGCGCGGTTCCTGGCCGATCACCACGTACAGCTCGGCGCCGGGACCGCTGTCGGCACCGTTGTCGCGGCCGGCGCCGACCATGCCGTAGCAGTGCGTGAGCCAGGCCTTGCCGGCCTTGCGGTCACGCGCGGCCGGAAAGCCGTGGCTGAAGCCGACCTCGCGCGCATACACGTCGCCGTCGGGCAGGGGCGTGAACGCGAGCGACTTGTCGATGACGCGCTCGAACTCGGGTGCGAGCGTGCGGCTGGCCTGGCCGAACGGGCGTGCCTTGCCCGGCGTGGCGGCATCGGGGTCGCCCCACTGCGTGACGAAGTTGTCCTGCACGCGCAGGATCGCCAGGCCATCGAAATAGTGCGCACGCACCAGTGTTTCGATGTTGGCGGCATGGAGCGGCGCGAACTGGGGTGCCAGCTCGATCACCACGCGCCCGCCGTCGAGGTCCATGTACAGCGTGTGTTGCGGATCTGGTCGCCGCCAGTCGGAGGCGCTGCTCGCGTCGAGCACCTGCTGCATGGTGCGCGCGCGCGCATCGCGGTGTGCCGCGCATGCGATGCAGCACAGGGCGATGGCGATGAGGGTGCGGAACAGGGCGGCGGTCATGCGCGGGCTCCATCGGTGGCGCTGCAGTCTAAGCCAGTGGCCGGGCCGGCGCGCGATGCGGGCTTGGCATTGCCCGCCACTGCCGTATCATGGCCCCACACCCGTCGGCGAGGAGGGCGCCATGATCGGCAAGCTGGTCGAGCGCAACCGCGATACGTGGTTGCTGGTTGCACGCATTTTCCTTGGTGCGCTGTTCGTGTTCTTCGGCAGCCAGAAAATCCTGGACTTCGGTGGGGCCACCAACTACCTCGAATATCTCGGCCTGCCGATGCCCGCGGCACTGGCGGTGGTGGCGGTGGCGATCGAGTTCCTCGGCGGCCTGGCACTGGTGCTGGGCTGGCGCGTGCGCGAGGTCGCCGTGGTGATGATCGTGTTCGTCGGCGCCGCGGCCTGCCTCGGCCATCCGTTCTGGTCGATGGCGGCCGCCGACCGCGCGGTGGCACAGCTGCAGTTCTTCAAGAACATGTCGATCATCGGCGGGCTGCTGTTGCTCATGGTCACGGGCGCGGGGCGGTTCGCGCTGTCGCGAGCCTGAGCCCGCGCGCGGCCGGAAACCGGCGCAAGGTCGCACGTACGCGCTGATCCTGCGCCGCGCGCGCAGCGGTCGTTGGTGCGCGCGCCTGGCTCCGGCTCTGGTGGGATCGGGCGATGCGCTGGCGTCGGTGGGGATTTCAGCGCTTGTCGAAGCGGCGGATGAAGTCGCGCACGTCGGGATAGACCACCTCGCGCCAGCGACGACCGCTGAAGATGCCGTAGTGGCCCGCGCCTTGGACCTGCAGGTGCTGGCGGCGCTTGTCGGGCACACCGCGGCACAGCTCGTGGGCCGCGCGCGTCTGGCCGATGCCCGAGATGTCGTCCAGTTCGCCTTCGATGGTGAGCAGCGCGGTGCGCTCGATCGCCTCGGGCGCCACGCGCGCGCCATCGACATGCCACTGTCCGCGCGGCAGTGCGAATTCCTGGAACACGGTGCGGATGGTGTCGAGGTAGAAGCGCGCGGGCATGTCCAGCACCGCGTTGTACTCGTCGTAGAAGCGCCGATGCGCGGCCGCGTCCTCGAGGTCGCCGCGCAGCAGGTTCTGATAGAAGTCCCAGTGCGCCGAGAAGTGGCGGCTCGGGTTCATCGCCACGAAGCCCGCATGCTGCAGGAAGCCCGGATAGACATGCCGGCCGCTGCCCGGGTAGTTGGGCGGCACCGCGAAGATCAGGTTGGTCTCGAACCACGAATAGCGCTTGCGCGTGGCCAGGTCGTTGACCTGGGTCGGCGCCTTGCGCGGATCGATCGGTCCGCCCATGAGGATGAGCGTGCGCGGCGTGGTCGCGCCATCGGCCGCCATCAGCGACACCGCGGCAAGCACGGGCACGGTCGGCTGGCATACCGACATCACGTGCAGGTTGGCCGCGCCCAGGTGGGTGATGAAGTCGCGCATGAGGCCGACGTAGTCGTCAAGGCCGAAGGTACCCGCCTCGATCGGCACCATGCGCGCGTCGATCCAGTCGGTGATGTAGACGTCATGGTCGCGCAGCAGCGTGCGCACGGTGTCGCGCAGCAGCGTCGAGTGGTGGCCCGACAGCGGCGCCACCACCAGCACCACAGGGTCGCGCCGCAACTGGGCGAGCGTGGCCGGGTCGTCGCTGTAGCGCTTGAAATGCACCAGGTTGCAGAATGGCGTGTGCCGTTCGCACTGCTCGCTGACCGCGACCTCGCGGCCATGCGCGTGCACCTGGTGGATGCCGAAGGCGGGCTTTTCGTAGTCCTTGCCGAGGCGGTAGAACAGTTCATAGCCCGCGCTCAGGCGCTCCATGCCCGGTACGCGCGCGACCCAGTTGTCGGGTGCCGACAGTGCCTGCGACAGCGCTCCCGACCATGCGACCCACGGATTGAGCCAGGCGCGGTTGATCTCGTGCAGGTGGTAGAGCATTGCGGCGTCCGATGTTGCGGCAGCGCAGCATTCTAGCAGGCATGACCATTGACCCACGCGCATCCGGGGCGACCTGCCACAATCTTTACCTTGCGTTGCCTGCAGCCGACGGAGACTCCCAGTGAACACCACAATCACCGTGACCGGCATGATCCTGTCGGTCATTGCGGGCAGTGCGCTCGCGCAATCGCCCGATGTGCCAGCGCCGGCCGATGTGGCCTACCCGGGCACGATCCGGCTGCAGGTCGATGCCACCGACATCCAGCGCCGCATCTTCCGCGTGCACGAGGAAATCCCGGTCGCGCCGGGCCGCCTCACGTTGCTGTATCCGGCCTGGCTGCCCGGCAACCACGCGCCGCGCGGCCCGATCGACAAGCTGGCCGGGCTGGTCACGCGCGCCGACGGCAAGACGCTGCAGTGGCAGCGCGATCCGCTCGACGTGTATGCGTTCCATGTCGAGGTGCCCGCGGGCGTGACCACGCTCAGCGTCGATTTCCAGTACCTGTCGCCGCAGGAGCCGGCGCAGGGCCGCGTGGTGATGACGCCCGACATGCTCAACCTGCAGTGGAACGCGGTGGCGCTGTATCCGGCCGGCCATGCGGCGCGCCAGATCACCGTTGAGCCCAGCGTCAAGCTGCCACCGGGCTGGCAGTACGCAGGCGCGCTGGACCTGCCCGCGGGCGCGGCGCCGAATCAGCCCGGCAGCGACGGGGTGGTGCGCTTCAACCCGGTCGACTTCGCCACGCTGGTCGACTCGCCCTTGTTCGCAGGTCGACATTTCAAGCGCTTCCAGCTCGGCGACGACCCGACCGTCCATCTCAACGTCGTGGCCGATGCGGCGCGCTTCCTCGTGGCCAAGCCCGAGCAGATCCAGCTGCATGCGAACCTGGTGGCGCAGGCGCGCAAGCTGTTCGGTTCGCGGCACTACGACCACTACGACTTCCTGCTCGCCTTGACCAAGCAGCTGGGCGGCATCGGCCTGGAGCACCATCGGTCGAGCGAGAACTCGGGCGAGCCGGGCTACTTCACCGAGTGGGACAAGCATGCACCCGGGCGTGGCCTGCTGCCGCATGAGCTCACCCATTCCTGGAACGGCAAGTTCCGCCGCCCGCTCGGCCTGGCCACGGCCAATTTCAACGTGCCCATGCAGGACGGCCTGCTGTGGGTGTACGAGGGCCAGACCCAGTACTGGGGCTATGTGCTGGCTGCGCGTTCGGGCCTGTGGAGCGTCGAGCAGGCGCGTGATGCGCTTGCGCTGGTTGCGGCCACCTATGCCGACAACCGCCCCGGCTTCGCCTGGCGCAACGTGCAGGACACCACCAACGATCCGGTGATCGCATCGCGCCGCGCCTTGCCCTATCGCAACTGGCAGATGAGCGAGGACTACTACAACGCGGGACAGCTGGTGTGGCTTGCGGTCGATGCCAAGCTGCGCGAGCTCACGCGCGAGCGGCGCTCATTGGATGATTTCGCGCGCGCGTTCTTCGGCGTCGACGATGGCAGCTGGCAGGTGCTTCCCTACCAGTTCGACGATGTGGTGGCCGCGCTCAATGGCGTGGCGGCCCACGATTGGGCGGGCTTCCTGCGCGAGCGCATCGAGGGTCACCGGCCGCCGCTCGATGGCCTGGCCGCGAGCGGATGGAAGCTCGTCTATCGCGACAAGCCCAGCGCGTTCGACAAGGCCAGCGAAGGCGGACGGCGCGGCAACGACCATTCCGCCTCGCTCGGACTCGTCGTCGACGGCAACAGCGGACGCATCACCGATGTGCGCTGGGACGGTCCGGCGTTCAACGCCGGGGTGACGCCGACCAGCACCATCGTCGCGGTCAACGGCCGCGCCTACAACCATGACGAACTCAAGGAAGCGATCACCGCGGCCAAGGGCGGAACCGCACCGATCGAGCTGTTGCTCAAGGACGGTACGCTCTTTCGCAGTGCCCGCATCGATTATCACGATGGCCTCAAGTATCCGCACCTGGAACGCATCGAGGGCACGCCCGACCGCCTCGGTGCGATCCTCGCGCCGCGCAAGTAGGGCCGCGGCTCCGCCCGCGCGCGGGCGGAGCGCGCGCTGCGTGGCAGCGTTGACCCGCCACGTCACGACCGGCAAGCCGGGACCATGGCGCGACGCACCTCGCTGAGCTTGCGCCAGGCGCAGCTGCTGCAGCTGGCGGCGCAGGGGCTGCTTGTGCCCGCGCGGGCGCCGGCGCGCAAGGCCGACGTGCTGGCGGCGATCGCGCGCATGCGCCTGCTGCAGATCGACACGATCCACGTGGTCGCGCGCAGCCCGTGGCTCGTGCTGTATTCGCGCGTGGGTGCCTATCCACCGCAATGGCTCGACGAACTGCTGGCCACGGGCGCCTTGTTCGAATGCTGGGCGCACGAGGCCTGTTTCGCGCCGATCACCGACTACGCACTGCATGCCGCGCATGCGCGCGAGGCGGCGCGGCAGCAGCACTGGGCGATGCGCAACGCCACGCGCATGCGGCGCGAGCAGGCCGGGGCGATGCAGGCACTGCTCGCGCACGTGCGCGAGCACGGCGCGGCGCGCGCGGCCGATTTCACCAGTCGTGGTGCCGGCAGCTGGTGGGGCTGGAAGCACGAAAAACGCGTGCTCGAGGCGCTGTTCGCGAGCGGTGAACTCATGGTGGCGCAGCGCGAGGGCTTCCAGCGCGTGTACGACCTGCGCGAACGCGTGCTGGCACGGGCACGCCAGCAGCACGCCTTCGACGAGCACCTGCCCGATGCCGAAACGCTGCGGCGTCGACTCGTGCTGGGCGCAGTCAAGGCGCTCGGCATCGCCCAGGCGCGCTGGATCAGCGATTACTTCCGCAGCGGCGCGCGCCTGCGTGATGCCGAGCTGTCGGAATGGGTGGTGCAGGGCCGGCTGCTGCAGGTCGAGGTGGCCGGCTGGGATGCGCCCGCCTACGTGCACGCCGACCACGGGGGGCTGCTCGCGCGTGCGCGGCGCGGCGCGCTGCGCGCGAGCCACACCTGCCTGTTGTCGCCATTCGACCCGTTGGTGTGGGATCGCGAACGCGCGGCCGCGCTGTTCGGCTTCGATTACCGGCTCGAGTGCTACACCCCCGCGCCGCAGCGCCGGCATGGCTACTTCGTGCTGCCGATCCTGCGCCGCGGACGGCTGGTCGGGCGACTCGATGCCAAGGCCCACCGCCGTGAGGGTGTGTTCGAGGTGCGCGCGCTGTACCTCGAGGACGGTGTGGTGGCCAGTGCCGCGTTGGCCGCCGATCTCGCGCGCATGCTGCTCGACTGCGCGCGCTGGCATGGCACGCCCACGCTGCAGTTGGCCCGCTGCAATGCCCGCGGCCTGGCCGCGCCGCTGCGCGCCGCGCTGCGCATGGCCGCGCAGCGCGCGTAACATGGCCGGACCGACAGCGGGGGCGTGAGGTCCTGCAGCATGATTCCCGACAGCGAATTCGTCGCACGGCTGGTGCTCGCCGCGATCCTCGGTGGCGTGGTCGGGATCGATCGCGAGCGCCACGAATGGGCCGCGGGCCTGCGCACGCACATGCTGGTGTGCCTGGGCGCGGCGCTGGCCATGATCGTGTCGGCCTTCGGCTTTGGCGACATCCTCGGCACGCCCGCGGTGGTGCTCGATCGCTCGCGCATCGCCGCGCAGGTGATCAGCGGCATCGGCTTCCTCGGTGCGGGCACGATCATCTTCCTCGAACGCGAGAACATCATCCGCGGCCTCACCACCGCGGCGGGCCTGTGGGTGGTGGCAGCGGTGGGCCTTGCGGTCGGTGCGGGCATGTATCTGGCCGGCATCGCCGCCACCGCGATCGCCTGGGTGACGCTGGCGCTGATCAAGCCGCTGGAGCGGCGCTACCTCGCACACCCACGCGCGCCGCGCCTGCGGGTGCTGTTCGACAGCAGCGCGCACCTGTCCACGATCGAAGCCGTGATCGGTGCGAGTGGCCTGGCGATCCGGCAGACGCTGCTGCGGCGAGGCGCCGACGGCGATGACGTCGAGTGGGTGCTGGCCGAAGGCACGGCCTGCGGCGACCTCATCCGCGTGGTCGATGCGCTGCGTGTGATCCCGGGCGTGCGCTCGGTCGAACAGCGCAGCTAGTCCTTGCCCGCATTCGCCGGCCGATGCCCGGACGGCGGGTGGCCGTGGCGCACTCGTGGGCCACGCACCGCGCGTGGCGCGGCGGGCGGCCTCGCCGGCCGATGCATGACTTGTGGCCTGCGTGACTTGCGGCCCATGCGCCGATGTCTGGTGTTTTAGTAATGTACAACACCAGACAATTTACACAGGCGCATCCTCATGATTTTCAAGGCTTTGCTGGGTCATGACCGCAGTAGCCGCACGATGCTGACCGGATGGCTCGTGAGCGTGGTGGCGCTGTCGCTGGGCGCCTGCGGGGACGGCGGTCCGGCGAGCGCAGGCAAGCAGGCCGATGCGCGCAACGCGGTGCCGGTGGAGACGGTGCGCGCGAGCCAACAGTCGATCAGCGCCAACTACTCGGGCACCGCCACGCTGGAGGCGGTGGGCGAGGCGCAGGTGGTGGCCAAGACCAGCGCGGTGGTGCTGCGCATCCTCGCCGAGGAGGGCACGCGCGTCGAGAAGGGCCAGTTGCTGGCCCAGCTCGACGATGCCGCGGCGGCCAACAAGCTCGCCCAGGCAACCGCGACCTTGCGCAAGGCGCAGGCCGCCTACGACAAGGCGGCCAAGGGATACGCGCTCAAGATCACGCCCAAGGCCGACTACGACAGCCTGCACTACGACCTGGAAGCGCAGAAGGCCGTGGTCGCCGGCGCCCAGCTGGACCTGTCCTACACGCGCATCGTCGCGCCGATCGCCGGCGTGATCGCCAGGCGCTCGGTCAAGGTGGGCAACCTCGTGCAACTCAACCAGGCCTTGTTCGACATCGTCGACCTCGACCCGCTGCAGGCGGTGCTCAACGTGCCCGAACGCGACCTGGGCACGCTCAAGGCGGGGCAGGGTGTGCGCATGCGCGTGGACGCGTTGCCGGCGCAGGAGTTCGCGGGCGTGATCGCGCGCATCGCGCCGGTGGTGGATGCGGCCAGTGGCACGTTCCGTGCCACCTGCGAGTTCCGCGACGACAGCCGCACGCTCAAGCCGGGCATGTTCGGTCGCATCGAGGTGACCTACGACCAGCGCCATGACGCGCTGGTGGTGCCGCGCAACGCCCTGGCCGAGGAGGATGGCGAGACCTCGCTGTTCGTGGTTGAGCCGGCACCGGCCGCGCCCGCGCCCGCAGGCGCGAAGGGCCAGCCGGCCGACAAGGCTCCGCCGCCTGCGTTCGTGGCCAAGCGCCGCGTGGTCAAGGTTGGCTATGCCGACGGCGATCGCGTGGAAGTGCGCGAAGGCATCCAGGCCGGCGAGCGCGTGATCACGGTCGGGCGCAACGCGGTGCGTGACGGCACCCAGGTGCAGCTGCTCGATGGCGGCACCGCCGCGGTGGACGCGCTGGCGCTGCACAAGCACATGGAGCCGGCGCAGTGAACCTGCCCGAATTCGCCACCCGGCGCCGCGTCACGATCGGCATGCTGACCGTGACGCTGGTGCTGTTCGGCGTGATCGGGCTGGCCGGCCTCAAGGTCAACCTGCTGCCGGACCTGTCCTATCCCACGCTCACGGTGCGCACCGACTACGAGGGCGCGGCACCGGCCGAGATCGAGAACCTCGTGAGCCAGCCGGTCGAGGAAGCGGTTGGCGTGGTCAAGAACGTGCGCAAGGTGCATTCGGTGTCGCGCACCGGCCAGTCCGACGTGGTGCTCGAGTTCGCGTGGGGCACCGACATGGACATGGCGAGCCTGGAAGTGCGTGACAAGCTCGACAGCGTGCAGTTGCCGCTGGAGGCCAAGAAGCCGCTGCTGCTGCGCTTCAATCCGTCGACCGACCCGATCCTGCGCCTGGGCCTGAGCATGGCGCCCGGCCACGAGGCTGGCGAGGTGCAGCTCAAGCAGCTGCGCCGCTTCGCCGACGAGGACCTCAAGAAGCACCTCGCGCCGGTGGCCGGGGTCGCCGCAGTCAAGGTCGGTGGCGGTCTCGAGGACGAGATCGAGGTGCTGGTCGACCAGCAGCAGCTGGCGCGGCTGGGCATCGACATCAACGAGGTCAACACGCGCCTGAAGAACGAGAACGTGAACGCCTCGGGTGGGCGCGTCGACGAGGGTAGCCAGCGCTTCCTCGTGCGCACGGTCAACCAGTTCCGCTCGCTCGACGAGATCCGCGAGCTGGTGGTGAGGATCGACGCGGGCGTGCCGATCCGCCTCAAGGACGTCGCCCAGGTACGGCAAGGGCACAAGGAACGCGAGGGCATCGTGCGCATCGACGGGCGCGAGGCGATCGAGCTGGCCATCTACAAGGAAGGCGATGCCAACACCGTGAGCGTGGCCGGCGCGGTGCGCGCCGAACTGGCCAGGCTGGAAGCGGGCCTGCCCGCGGGGGCGCGCCTGACCACGATCGAGGACCAGTCGCGCTTCATCGAGGCCGCGCTGCACGACGTGGAGAAGGATGCGCTGATCGGTGGCGCGCTCGCGATCCTCATCATCCTGCTGTTCCTGCGCGATGGCTGGAGCACCTTCATCGTGTCGCTGTCGCTGCCGGTGTCGCTGATTGCGACGTTCTTCTTCATGGACCAGTTGCACCTGTCGCTCAACGTGATGTCGCTGGGCGGCCTGGCGCTGGCCACCGGCATGGTGGTGGATGACTCGATCGTGGTGCTGGAGAACATCGCGCGCCTGCGCGAGCGCGGCCTGGGCGTGGTCGCGGCCGCGGTGCAGGGCGCGCGCGAGGTCGGCATGGCGGTGACCGCCTCCACGCTCACCACGGTGGCGGTGTTCTTCCCGCTGGTGTTCGTGCAGGGCGTGGCGGGCCAGCTGTTCCGCGACCAGGCGCTCACCATCACGTTTGCGATGCTGGTGTCGCTGGCGGTGGCGATGACGCTGATCCCGATGCTGGCCTCGCTCAAGGGCCGCTCGCCGCTGGCATGGAGCGACGAGGCTGCACCGCTGCCGTCGCTGTGGCGCACCGCATGCGGTGGCGCGTGGGCGCTGCTGGCGTGGCCGCTGCGGGTCCGTCGCGGGCCGCTGCGCATCGGCCTGTTTGCGCTCACGCTGCCACTGCGGCTGGGCATCGCGGCGTTGTATTTCGTGCTGGTGTGCGTGGTGCTGGCGTTGGCTGGCCTGCTGCGGCGCGCGCTGCGTGCGGGCTTTGCGTGCCTGCGCCTCATGCGCGGCGAGGCCGCGCCGGCACCGCGCGAACTGCTGCGCGCGGCGCGCGCGCGCGTGCGGGCACTGCTGCGCTGGCCGCTCGATCGCGCGCTGCCGGAACGCCGGCGCCGCGCGCTGTTCCTTGCCAGTGCGCCAGTGCGGCTCGTGCTGCTGCCGCTGCTGGTGTCGCTGTTGGCGGCGCAGGCATTGGGCGCGCTCGCCCTGGGCGCGCTTGGCGCCCTCGTGCGCCGAGGCCTCGGCCTGCTCGGCTGGCTCGTGGTGGGCGCCTACGAGCGTGCGGCGCAGGCCTACCATCGCCTGCTGCCGCGCGCGCTCGCGCATCCCTGGCGTGTGCTCGGGACCGCCGCGCTGGCGTTGGCGGCGACGCTGGCGCTGGTGCCCACGCTGGGGCTGGACCTGATCCCGCAACTGGCGCAGGGCCGCTTCGAGATGACGGTGACCCTGCCGCCGGGCACGCCACTGGCCGACACCGACCGCGTGGTCGCGACCATCGCCGAACGCCATGCCAAGGATCCGGGCGTGGCCTCGATCTACGGCGTTGCCGGCACGGGCACGCGGCTCGACGCCAGCCCCACCGAATCGGGCGAGAACATCGCGCGCCTGTCGATCGCGCTCGCCAACGGCGGCGGCAAGGCGGTCGAGGCGGCCGCGATCGAACGCCTGCGCGGCGACGTGCCGCGCAGCGATGCGCAGGTCAAGTTCGCACGGCCGCAGCTGTTCAGCTTTGCCGCACCACTCGAGGTCGAGATCCGCGGCTACGACCTGGATGCGCTGGCCAAGGCCGGCCAGCGCCTGGGCGAGCTCATGCGTGCCTCGCCGCGCTTCGCCGACGTCAAGTCCACGGTCGAGGGCGGATATCCCGAGGTGCAGATCCATTTCGACCAGGACCGCGCCGCCGCGCTCGGCTTGACCACGCGCGACATCGCCGACCGCGTGGTACGCAAGGTCAAGGGTGAGGTTGCCACGCGCTACGACTTCCGTGATCGCAAGATCGACGTGCTGGTGCGCGCGCGCAGCGACGACCGTGCCAGCGTGGCCGACATCGGCAATCTCGTGATCGGCTATGTCACCCCCGCCGTCGCCAGTGCTGGGGCCAGCGATGGCAGCGGCCTGAGCGAAACCGCGCGCAGCAGCAGCGACGTGCCGATCCGCCTGGCCGCGGTGGCCGAGGTGGTGGCCACGCAAGGGCCGAGCGAAATCCACCGCGTAAGCCAGGAGCGCGTCGCGATCGTGTCGGCCAATCTGCGCCACGGCGACCTCGGCAGTGCCGTGGCCGAGGTGGAGCATCTCGTGGCCAGCCATCCGCTGGCGGCGGGCGTGAAGGTGCACGTGGGCGGCCAGAGCGAAGAGCTGGATGCGTCGGTGCGCTCGCTGTTGTTCGCGTTGGGACTGGCGATCTTCCTCGTCTACCTGGTGATGGCCTCGCAGTTCGAGTCGCTCCTGCATCCGTTCGTGATCATGTTCTCGATCCCGCTGGCCGCGGTCGGTGCGGTGCTCGCGCTCAAGCTGTCGGGCTCGGCGATCTCGGTGGTGGTGTTCATCGGCCTCATCATGCTGGTCGGCATCGTGGTCAAGAATGCGATCGTGCTGATCGACCGCGTGAACCAGCTGCGCGAGGCCGGCGTGGCCAAGCGCGAGGCGCTGGCACAGGCTGCCGAGTCGCGCCTGCGCCCGATCGTGATGACCACGCTGTGCACCTTGTTCGGCTTTGCGCCGCTGGCGCTGGGTTGGGGCGAGGGCGCCGAGGTGCGCGCGCCGATGGCCCTGACCGTGATCGGTGGCCTGGCGGTATCGACGCTGCTCACGTTGGTGGTGGTGCCGGTGGTGTATGACCTGCTCGACCGGCGCGGTGACGAGTGGTACCGCGCGCGCGCGGCGCACGCCGCTCGTGGCGAGGCGACGGGCACCGCCTTGCTGGAATCGCCCACATGACCCTGGCCGAGCTGAGCCTGCGTCGCCCGGTCAGCGCGATCATGCTGTTCGTGTCGATGGTCGCGATCGGGCTGATCGCGGCGTTCCGCCTGCCGCTGGAGCAGTTCCCGGCGATCGATGCGCCATTCCTGTTCGTGCAGGTGCCGTATCCGGGCTCCACCCCGACCGAGATCGAGCGCACGATCACGCGTCCGATCGAGGAGGCGCTGGCGACGCTGCCCGGCATCCACCGCATGCAGTCCTCGTCGGAAGCCGAATCCGCGCAGATCTTCCTCGAGTTCAAATGGGGCGAGCCGATCGCGATCAAGGCGGTGCAGGCGCGCGAGCGCATCGACGCGATCCGGGCGGAGCTGCCGTCGGACCTGCAGCGCTATTTCGTGCACAAGTTTTCGACCGGCGACGAACCGGTGCTGCAGTTGCGCGTGGCCTCGCGCGGCGCGGATCTGGCCAATGCCTGGGAACTCATCGATCGCGAGATCAAGCGCCCGCTCGAGCGCATCCCGGGCGTGGCCAGCGTCGAAGTGTCCGGCATCGGCAGGCCCGAGGTGCAGATCGAGTTGTCGGCCGATCGCCTCAGCGCCCACCATGTCAGCCTCGATGAGCTCTACCAGCGCCTGGCCGCGGCCAACTTCGCGCTGTCGGCCGGACGCATCGATGCCGCGGGCAAGCGTCTGCGCGTGGAACCGCAGGGCCAGTGGCGCAGCCTCGACGACATCCGCGCGGTGCCGATCGACGCCAGCGGGCTCAAGCTCGGCGACATCGCCAGCGTGAGCCTGCGCCCGGCGCGGGTCGAGTTCGCGCGCCGGCTCGACGGCAAGCCCGCGGTGGGCATCGACATCCGCCGCGAGCGCAATGCCAACCTCGTCGACATCGGCAGTGCGGTGATGGCGCAGGTGCGCCGGATCCAGGCATCGCCCGACCTGGCCGGCGTGCAGGTGTACGCGATGCAGAGCCAGGCCGACAGCGTGACCGGCGCGCTGTCGCAGCTCGGGCGGGCAGGGTTGGAAGGCACGCTGCTGTCGGTGCTCGTGCTGTTCTTCTTCCTGCGCGACTGGGCCTCGACCCTGATGGTGTCGCTCGCGATCCCGATCTGCTTCGTGATCACGCTCGGCTGCATGCATTTCCTCGGCATCAGCCTCAACGTGCTGTCGATGATGGGCTTGCTGCTCGCGGTGGGCATGCTGGTCGACAACGCGGTGGTGGTGGTCGAGAGCATCTACCAGTACCGCGAGAAACATCCCGACCAGCCGTGGTACAGCGCGGTGCAGGGCACCCAGGTGGTCGGTGTGGCGATCGCCGCGGGCACGCTGTCGAGCGTGATCGTGTTCCTGCCCAACATCTTCGGCGAGGCCAACAACATCTCGATCTTCCTCGCCCAGGTCGCGATCACGATGTCGATCGCGCACCTGGCCTCGTGGCTGGTGGCGGTCAGCCTCGTGCCGATGCTGGCCTCGCGCCTGCCGGCGCCGCGCTTCCTCGGTCGCACCAGTGCGATCACGCGCCTGCGCGACGGCTACGGCCGCGTCATCGGCTGGACGCTGCGTCATCGGCGCTGGACCATGCTCGCGCTGGTGGCGATGAGCCTGCTCAGCGTGCTGCCGATGACCTTGACCAAGTACGACATGTTCGACGATGGCCAGTCGCGCCGCCTGCAGCTGTACTACCAGCTCAACGCCAACTACCGCCTCGCCGACCTCAGGCCCGACATCCTCAAGGTCGAGAAGTACCTCGACGAGAACCGCGAGCGCTTCCAGATCGCCTCGATCTACTCCTGGTACGGCGAGCAGGGTTTCGCGGTGACGCGCATCCTGCTCACCGAGCCCAGTCCCGGCCTGGCCGAGTGGCTGGCCGAATGGGTCGGGCGTGGCAGCACGCGCCCCGCGTCGCAGATCAAGGAGGAGATCCGCGCGGGCCTGCCGCGCATCGCGACCGGCCGGATCGGTTTCGACGGCAATGGCAATGGCAGCCTCAGCGGCGGCATCGACATCGCCCTGGTGGGTGATTCGATGCAGCAACTGCGCGAGCTGTCGACCAGCGTCGTGGGCGTGTTGTCGCGCCTGCCGAGCCTGCGCGACGTGCGCCCGGACAAGGGCAACGGCGATCGCGAGATGCAGGTGCGCGTGGATCGCGACCGCGCGCGGCAGTACGGCTTCGATGCGCAGACGGTGGCGAGCTTCATCCAGATCGCACTGCGGGGCATGCCGCTGCGCGATTTCAATGCCGACGACCGCCAGTTGCCGGTGTGGCTGCGCTTCCAGGGCAGCGACACGCGCAGCATGGCGGGACTGTCCGACTTCAAGCTGCGTGCGGCCGATGGCAGCCAGGTACCGCTGCTGGCGATGCTGCGCACCGATTCGCGCCAGACACCCTCGGCGATCCAGCGCGAGGACCGCATGACCGCGTTCAAGATCGTGGCCAACCTTGCCGAGGACCACACCATGGGCGATGCGCGCGCGCAGATCAGCCGCGCGCTCGATGCGATGGCATGGCCGCCCGGCTATCGCTGGAGCTTCGGCCAGGGCTTCGACCGCGCCGACCAGGCCGGCCAGCAGATGCTGTTCAACACGCTCATCGCCTTGATCCTCGTGTACGTGGTGATGTGCGCGATGTTCGAATCGCTGATCTATCCGGCGGCGATCCTCACCACCTTCGTGTTCTCGGTGTTCGGCGTGTTCTGGCTGTTCTGGCTCACCGGCACCACGTTCTCGATCATGGCCGCGATCGGCATCCTCATCCTCATGGGCGTGGTGGTGAACAACGGCATCGTGATGATCGTGCACATCAACACGCTGCGCCTGGCCGGACACGCGCGCAGCGAGGCGCTCGTGCTCGGCGCGCAGGAACGCCTGCGCCCGGTGCTCATGACGATGGCCACCGCGATCCTGGGCATGCTGCCGCTCGCGCTGGGCGGCGCGCAGGCGTGGAGCGATGGCCCGCCCTACTATCCGATGGCGCGCGCGATCGCGGGCGGCCTCACCTTCTCGACCATCGTCACGCTGCTGGCGCTGCCATGCATCTATGCCCTGCTCGACGACGCGCGGGTGTGGATGCGCGGCGTGGTGGCCGCGG